>NZ_CP071935.1:310468-620937 GCF_030062585.1 Helicobacter pylori
GTGTTTTTACAGATTTTGAATAATTTGGTTACCGCTTACATGCTCATGATTGGGGCTTTGATTAGCAACGCTTTCAGCCTTATCTTTTTGTTGATTGAAAGCGTTGTAACGAGCGAAACGGATTAAGGGGTAGTTGATGGATTTTATCAATATAGAAAAAAAATGGCAAGAATTTTGGTGGAAAAATAAGAGTTTTGAGCCTAAAGACGATTTTAACCTCCCTAAAAAATACATTTTGAGCATGCTGCCTTATCCTAGTGGGGAAATCCACATGGGGCATGTGCGCAATTACACTATTGGGGATGCGTTGGCACGTTATTATCGTTTGCACCATTATAATGTGTTACACCCTATGGGGTTTGATTCTTTTGGGATGCCTGCAGAAAATGCGGCCATTAAGCATGGTATCCACCCTAAAACTTGGACTTATGAAAACATTGAAAACATGCAAAAAGAGTTTGAAACTTTAGGGTTTTCTTTTTCTAAAAACAGGGAATTTGCCACTTCAGATCCGGATTACACGAAATTTGAACAGCAATTTTTCATTGATTTGTGGGAAAAGGGGCTAATTTATCGCAAGAAAGCCATGCTCAATTGGTGCCCTAACGACAAAACCGTTTTAGCTAATGAGCAAGTCATTGATGGGAGGTGTTGGCGTTGCGACACAGAAGTCATTCAAAAAGAACTCTATCAATATTATTTGAAGATCACAAACTACGCTGAGGAATTGCTCAAAGACTTAGAGGCTTTAGAAAACCATTGGCCTTCTCAAGTCCTAATCATGCAAAAAAACTGGATAGGGAAATCTAGCGGGTTGCAATTTGGTTTTAAAATCGCTGATGAGTGCTTGAAGGCTTGCAATGGCATTCAAGAAATTGAAGTTTTTACCACAAGAGCGGACACCATTTATGGCGTAACTTACATTGCAATCGCCCCAGAACACCCTTTAGTAGAGCATGCCATTAAGCAAGTGAGCCAAGAAGATTCAAAGATGATTAAAGCGATTTTAAACACGACTCAAAGAGAAAGAGCCTTAGAGAAAAAAGGAGTATTTTTAGGTATTTATGCTATCCACCCTTTAACGAAGCAAAAAATCCCTGTTTGGGTGGCTAATTTCGCTCTAGCCAATTATGGCTCTGGAGCGTTAATGGGCGTGCCAGCCTGCGATGAAAGGGATTTTGAATTCGCTAATCTTTATCATATCCCTATTAAAGTGATCACCCAAAGTTCTCAAAGTTTGCCCCACACTAAAGAAGAGGTTTTAAAAAATAGCGGGGAGTGGAGCGATCTTTCTAGCTCAGTGGCCAGAGAGCAAATCATCGCTTATTTTGAAAAAGAAAATCTCGGTAAAAGGGTGATCAACTACCGCTTGCAAGATTGGGGGGTGAGCCGTCAAAGGTATTGGGGAGCGCCCATTCCTATGATTCATTGCAAAAATTGCGGGATTGTGCCTGAAACCCAACTGCCGGTAACTTTACCTGAAGACATTGTGATTGATGGGGAGGGCAATCCGTTAGAAAAGCATGCGAGTTGGAAATTCGCTCAATGCCCTAAATGCCACAAAGACGCTTTAAGAGAAACAGACACTATGGATACTTTCATCCAATCCAGTTGGTATTTCTTGCGTTACACCACGCCCAAAAATCAGCGTGAAAATCAAGCGTTTGATCAAAATTACTTGAAGTATTTCATGCCGGTGGACACTTATATTGGCGGCATTGAACATGCGATTTTGCACTTGTTATACGCGCGCTTTTTCACTAAGGCTTTAAGGGATTTGGGCTATCTTCATTTAGATGAGCCTTTCAAACAGCTTATCACTCAAGGCATGGTTTTAAAAAATGGCGCTAAGATGAGCAAATCTAAAGGCAATGTCGTCAGCCCTAAAGAGATACTTAAAAAATACGGGGCCGATGCCGCAAGGCTCTTTATCCTTTTTGCTGCCCCACCGGCTAAAGAATTGGAATGGAATGACAGCGCTTTAGAAGGTGCGCACCGGTTTATCAAGCGCTTATACGATAAGGCTAACGCCATTACCCCTACCACTTCTAAGCCTGAATTTAAAGAAGTGATCCTGAATGAAACGCAAAAACTAG
The DNA here is from genome assembly GCF_030062585.1 of Helicobacter pylori. Classification (NCBI taxonomy): domain Bacteria; kingdom Pseudomonadati; phylum Campylobacterota; class Epsilonproteobacteria; order Campylobacterales; family Helicobacteraceae; genus Helicobacter; species Helicobacter pylori. The sequence continues at coordinate 312,565 of NZ_CP071935.1, forward strand.
CTCGTAAAAAAGTCTATGAAGCGTTAAAAAAATCGCATGAAATTTTCAATAAGACTGAAAGCGCTTACGCGTTTAACACTTTGATCGCAAGCTGCATGGAGGCTTTAAACGCTTTGAACGCACAAAATAATGAGCAAATTTTATGCGAGGGTTATTTTGTGTTGTTGCAAATCTTAGAGCCTATTATCCCGCACACCGCATGGGAGTTGAGCGAGAGGCTTTTTAAAAGAGAGAATTTCAAGCCTATAGCGATCGATGAAGACGCTTTGATAGAAGACTTTATGACTTTAGGGCTTACCATTAATGGCAAAAGGCGCGCGGAATTGAAAGTCAATATTAACGCCAGCAAAGAAGAAATTATTGTTTTGGCTAAAAAAGAATTAGAGAAATATTTAGAAAAGGCGAGCGTTAAAAAAGAAATTTATGTGCCTAATAAGCTTGTTAATTTTGTTATCGCATGAGGGCTTTACTTTTTTTTATTTTATTGCTTTGGTTCAAGGGCTGTGGGTATAAACCCATCGCCGCTTACGCTCAAAACGCTTTAGGCGATAGCGTATATGTGAAACTCATTGTGAATTTGCCTAACCCTGAAAACTCCGTAGAGTTTAAGGATTTGATGAATCGTTTAGTCGTGCAACGCTTCCAAAACCGCCTAGCGAGTGAAAAAGATGCGGATTCCATTATTATTATAGAAATCACGAACGTAACCGATACGAGTATCACGCAAAATAAAGAAGGCTTTACGACTTTCTATCGCGCAACCGTGTCTGTGAATTACACCTATGATAATAAAAGAGGCACACAAAAGACTTTTCAAAATAGCGGGTATTACAACTACGCTGTGAATTTGCAAGACCCCCTTAACACCTACCAGAACCGCTATTATGCTATCAATCAGGCTGTGGAACAAACTTTGACTAAATTTGTGGCTCAAATCGCTTATGAGGGGAAATTCAATAATGAAAAATAGCTCTTTGAATGGATTAAAGGCGTTTTTAGAAACAAAGCCTAAAGAATACCACAAGTTTGATCCTAGCCGTTTCATTCAAATTTATAAAGATTTTAAGAACGCTTTTTTTGAGATTCAAGCGAAAGTCATTCATGTGGTAGGGACTAATGGCAAGGGCAGCACAGGGCGGTTTTTAACTCTTTTATTGGCCGATCAAAATTTTAAGGTGTTGCATTTCACCTCCCCTCATGTTTTTGAATTTAGGGAGCGCTTTTTTTTGAATGATTCTATTGTTAAAGAAAGCGTTTTAGAAAACGCCCACCAGCAATTGCAATCGCACGCTTTCAGCAGCGCTTGCTCGTATTTTGAATACGCTACCTTACTAGCTGTCATGCTCGCTAAAGATTGCGATTATTTGGTTTTAGAAGCGGGGCTTGGGGGGGAGTTTGACAGCACGAACGCTTTAGAAAAAACCCTAAGCGTTTTCACTCCCATTGATTACGATCATAAGGAATTTTTAGGGGATAGTTTAGAAAGCATTGCGACTACTAAATTAAAAGCGATGGGCTCTCTTAGTATCATCGCTCCCCAACAAGAACTGGTTTTAAATATCGCTCAAAAGATCGCCAAAGAAAAACACGCGCAATTGATTGTGGTTCAAAATGAAATTTCAAAAGGAGTCATGGACTATATTGAACGCCACCATTTAGCCTATTTTTTAGCGATGAATTTAGAAGTGGCCCTAAAAGCGTTTGAAACGCTATTGCCATGCAATAAACAAGAAGTTTTAAAAAACCTAAAGCCCCTAAATTTAATCGGCCGTTGCGAGCTTTTAAGCCCTAATATTTTAATAGACGTGGGGCATAACCCCCATAGCGCTAAAGCCTTAAAAGAAGAAATCAAACGCATTTTTAACGCTAAAATCATTTTAATTTATAACTGCTATCAAGATAAAGACGCTTTTTTGGTGCTAGAAATTTTAAAGCCTGTCATTAAAAAGGTTTTGATTTTAGAATTGCATAATGAAAGAATTATCCAATTAGAAAAACTTAAAGGGATTTTAGAAACTTTAGGGTTAGAACACGCTTTGTTTGAAGATTTGGAAGAAAATGAAAATTATTTGGTGTATGGCTCATTTTTGGTAGCCAACGCTTTTTATGAACGCTATCCAAAGAAGAGGGATTGATGCCGCAAAACCAGCTTGTGATCACCATCATTGATGAATCAGGCTCTAAACAGCTCAAATTTTCTAAAAATTTAAAACGCAACCTCATCATTTCTGTTATCATTCTTTTATTGATCGTAGGGCTTGGCGTAGGGTTTTTAAAATTTTTAATCGCTAAAATGGATACGATGACAAGCGAGAGGAATGCGGTTTTAAGGGATTTTAGGGATTTGTATCAAAAAAATTACACTTTGACAAAAGAGATTAAAAACAAGCGAGAAGAGCTTTTTATTGTGGGGCAAAAGATTCGTGGGTTGGAATCCTTGATTGAAATCAAAAGAGGGGCCAATGGGGGCGTGCATCTCTATGATGAAGTGGATTTAGAAAATTTGAATCTGGCTCAAAAACATTTAGCGCTCATGCTCATTCCTAATGGCATGCCCTTGAAAACTTATAGCGCTATCAAACCCACCAAAGAAAGGAACCACCCCATTAAAAAAATTAAGGGCGTTGAATCCGGGATTGATTTTATCGCGCCATTAAACACGCCTGTTTATGCGAGCGCTGATGGGATTGTGGATTTTGTGAAGACCAATTCTAATGTGGGGTATGGGAACTTGGTGCGCATTGAACATGCGTTTGGTTTTAGCTCCATCTACACGCATTTAGATCATGTCAATGTGCAGCCTAAAAGCTTTATCCAAAAAGGGCAGTTGGTTGGCTATAGCGGGAAGAGCGGTAATAGCGGCGGTGAAAAATTGCATTATGAAGTGCGCTTTTTGGGTAAAATTTTAGACATGCAAAAATTTTTGGCATGGGATTTGGATCATTTCCAAAGCGCTTTAGAAGAAAATAAATTTATTGAATGGAAGAATTTGTTTTGGGTTTTAGAAGACATTGTCCAGCTCCAAGAGCATGTGGATAAAGACGCGCTAATAAGCCAGTAAGGATTTTGGTGTTTTTAGACAGGCGTTTGATTGTGATGGTTACGGACTCTAAAGGGAGCCGTTATATTAATGTTCATATCTTATTCCGTCAAATTGGCTTGTATGCGCTGTTGAGCGTTGTGGGATCTTTATTGTTTTTAGGCATTTCGTTACTGGTTTTAAATAAAGAGATTAAAAATATTGACAAGCAGCATGCTTTAATCACTAAAGAATTTGAGAAAAAAAAAGAGACGAATGAAAAGCTTTCTTTGCAAATGGATGAATTTTTAGACGATTTGCAACTTTCAGGGGAACGCATCAACGATTTAGAAGAAGTGGTGGGAGTGAATAAGCCTGAAGAAGAAAAAGAAGAGAGCAATTTTTCCAGCCGCCTGGATGTCGCTGGGATTACCGGGCTTCAAAAAAGCTTTATCATGCGCCTTATCCCTAATGACTACCCGCTAGAATCCTATCGGCGCGTTTCAGCCGCCTTCAATAAAAGAATCCACCCTATTTTGCATGTGTTGCACAACCATACCGGGCTTGATTTAAGCACCGCTATTAACACCCCTGTGTATGCGAGCGCGAGCGGGGTAGTGGGGTTAGCGAGCAAAGGGTGGAATGGAGGGTATGGGAATTTGATTAAAGTTTTCCACCCTTTTGGTTTTAAAACCTACTACGCCCATTTGAATAAAATCGTCGTAAAAACGGGCGAATTTGTCAAAAAAGGGCAGTTGATTGGGTATAGTGGTAATACAGGGATGAGCACGGGGCCGCATTTGCATTATGAAGTGCGGTTTTTAAATCAGCCCATAAACCCCATGAGTTTCACCAAATGGAACATGAAAAATTTTGAAGAAGTTTTTAATAAAGAAAGGAGCATCAGATGGCAATCTTTGATAACAATAATAAATCGGCTAATGCAAAAACAGGACCAGTGACTATCATCGCTCAAGGCACAAAAATAAAGGGTGAGCTTCATTTGGATTACCATTTGCACATAGATGGCGAATTAGAGGGGGTGGTGCATTCTAAAAGCACGGTGGTGATCGGACAAACCGGCTCGGTAGTGGGTGAGATTTTCGCTAATAAATTAGTAGTCAATGGCAAGTTTACTGGCACGGTGGAAGCGGAAGTGGTAGAAATCATGCCTTTAGGGCGCCTTGATGGTAAAATCTCTAGCCAAGAGCTTGTGGTGGAAAGGAAGGGGATTTTGATTGGGGAAACTCGCCCTAAGAATATTCAAGGGGGGGCGTTGTTAATCAATGAGCAAGAAAAGAAGATTGAAAATAAATAGGGAATGATCCAATCTAGCCTTTATAAAGCCTTAAATGAAGGCTTTGATTATCAAATACTCGCTTGTAAGGATTTTAAAGAATCCAAGCTCGCTAAAGAAGTCATAAGCTATTTTAAGCCAAATACCAAAGCCATTCTTTTCCCGGAGTTTAGGGCTAAAAAAAACGACGATTTGCGTTCGTTTTTTGAAGAATTTTTACAGCTTTTAGGGGGTTTGAGGGAGTTTTATCAGGCCTTAGAGAACAAGCAAGAAACTATCATCATTGCCCCTATTAGCGCTTTATTACACCCTTTACCCAAAAAAGAACTTTTAGAGAGCTTTAAAATCACTCTTTTAGAAAAATATAACCTTAAGGATTTGAAAGACAAGCTCTTTTATTATGGTTATGAAATTTTAGACTTAGTGGAAGTGGAAGGCGAAGCGAGCTTTAGGGGGGATATTGTGGATATTTATGCGCCCAATTCTAAAGCGTATCGCTTGAGTTTTTTTGACACGGAGTGTGAGAGCATTAAGGAATTTGACCCTACCACTCAAATGAGCCTTAAAGAAGATTTGTTAGAAATTGAAGTCCCCCCCACGCTTTTTAGTTTGGACGAACCATCTTATAAGGATCTGAAAACAAAAGTGGAGCAAAGCCCCTTAAATAGCTTTTCTAAAGATTTGACCAGTTTTGGTTTGTGGTTTTTAGGAGAAAAAGCGCAAGACTTACTAATCGTTTATAAAAGCGTTATAAGCCCTAGAGCTTTAGAAGAAATTCAAGAATTAGCGAGCTTAAACGAATTGGATTGTGAGTGTTTCAAATTTTTAAAGGTTTTAGAAAACGCGCAAGGTTATGAAGATTTAGAAATCCATGCGCATGCCCTAGAAGGCTTTATCGCTTTGCATTCAAATCATAAAATCACGCTCCTAGCCCCCAATAAAACGATTTTAGACAACGCGATAAGCACACTTGAAAAAAGCAGCATGGAATGCGTGATCGCCCCCTTTGTGTTAAATTTTAAAACCCCTGATAGGATTTTTATCTCGCTCAATTCTTTTGAAAGGAAGAAAAAACGCCAAAAATCCAAGCTCGCCTTGAACGAATTGAATCCGGGTGAATGGGTGGTGCATGATGATTATGGGGTGGGCGTGTTTTCTCAATTAGTCCAGCACAGCGTTTTAGGGAGCAAGAGGGATTTTTTAGAAATCGCTTATTTGGGCGAAGACAAACTGCTATTACCGGTAGAAAACTTGCATCTCATCGCTCGCTATGTGGCGCAAAGCGATAGCGTGCCGGTTAAAGACCGGCTAGGGAAGGGGAGTTTCCTCAAACTAAAAGCTAAAGTCAGGACTAAGCTTTTAGAGATTGCTAGCAAGATCATTGAATTAGCAGCTGAACGCAATTTGATCTTGGGTAAAAAGATGGATGTGCATTTGGCGGAGTTGGAAGTCTTTAAATCGCATGCGGGGTTTGAATACACCAGCGATCAAGAAAAAGCCATCGCTGAAATTTCAAGGGATTTAAGCTCTCACAAGGTGATGGACAGGTTATTGAGTGGGGATGTGGGTTTTGGGAAAACGGAAGTGGCGATGCATGCAATTTTTTGCGCGTTTTTGAACGGCTTTCAAAGCGCTTTAGTTGTGCCTACCACTTTATTAGCGCACCAGCATTTTGAGACTTTAAGGGCGCGTTTTGAAAATTTTGGCGTTAAAGTGGCTCGTTTGGATCGGTATGCGAGCGAAAAAAACAAGCTTTTAAAGGCGGTGGAATTAGGGCAAGTTGATGCGCTAATAGGCACGCATGCGATTTTAGGCGCAAAATTCAAAAACTTGGGCTTAGTGGTGGTAGATGAAGAGCATAAATTTGGCGTGAAACAAAAAGAAGCTTTAAAAGAATTGAGCAAAAGCGTGCATTTTTTAAGCATGTCTGCTACGCCTATCCCGCGCACTCTAAACATGGCGCTCTCTCAAATTAAGGGCATTAGCTCTTTAAAAACCCCACCCACAGACAGAAAGCCCAGCCGCACTTTTTTGAAAGAAAAGAATGACGAGCTTTTAAAAGAGATTATTCATAGAGAATTACGCCGTAACGGGCAAATTTTTTACATCCATAACCACATCGCTAGCATTTCAAAAGTCAAAACCAAGCTAGAAAATTTAATCCCTAAACTCAAAATCGCCATTTTGCATTCCCAAATTAACGCTAACGAGAGCGAAGAAATCATGCTAGAGTTTGCTAAGGGGAGCTATCAGGTTTTGTTATGCACTTCTATTGTGGAATCAGGGATTCATTTGCCTAACGCTAACACGATCATTATAGATAACGCACAAAATTTCGGGCTGGCTGATTTGCACCAATTAAGAGGGCGTGTGGGGAGAGGCAAAAAAGAAGGCTTTTGCTATTTCCTCATAGAAGATCAAAAAAGTTTGAACGAACAGGCTTTAAAACGCTTGCTCGCTTTAGAAAAAAATTCGTATTTGGGCAGTGGGGAGAGTATCGCCTATCATGATTTAGAAATCAGGGGGGGCGGGAATTTGCTTGGGCAGGATCAGAGCGGGCACATTAAAAACATCGGTTATGCGCTCTATACGCGCATGCTTGAAGACGCAATTTATGAATTGAGTGGGGGGAAGAAAAGGCTTGAAAAAAGCGTAGAAATCCAACTTGGCGTGAGCGCTTTTTTAAACCCTGAACTCATCGCAAGCGATAGTTTGAGGTTGGATCTATACCGCCGTTTGAGTTTGTGTGAGAATGTAGATGAGGTGGGGCAAATCCATGAAGAAATAGAAGACAGGTTTGGTAAAATGGACGATTTGAGCGCTCAATTTTTGCAAATCATTACGCTTAAAATCTTAGCCAACCAGCTTGGCATCCTTAAACTTTCTAATTTCAATCAAAACATCACCCTTACTTATAACGATGAAATAAAAGAAAGCCTGAAAGCCCCAAGCAAAGACGATAACGATATTTTAGAAACCCTTTTGAAACATTTGCGCGCTCAAATTTCTTTAAAACGGCGTTAAAAAGCGTTTGATTTTAGTCTCAATTTGTTATTTTAAAAAAATTATTAAGAGAGTTTGTTGTAAAATAGGGATTTGCTAGGCCTTTAGTCGTTAAAAGGTAATTATCATTAAGGAGTTTTTAATCATGGCAGATATTCAAAGGCGTGATTTTTTAGGAATGAGCCTTGCTAGCGTTACAGCTATAGGGGCGATAGCGAGTCTGGTAGCGATGAAAAAGACTTGGGATCCTCTCCCAAGCGTTGTTTCAGCTGGTTTTACAACCATAGATGTGGCGAACATGCAAGAAGGGCAGTTTTCCACGGTGGAATGGCGTGGGAAACCGGTCTATATCCTCAAGCGTTCTAAAAAAGAGGGCTTTAATGAAAAGCGCGATTTTAAAATTGGCGAGAGCGTTTTTACCACAGCCATTCAAATTTGCACGCATTTAGGGTGTATCCCCACTTATCAAGATGAAGAAAAAGGCTTTTTATGCCCATGCCATGGGGGGCGTTTCACGGCTGATGGCGTGAATATTGCCGGCACCCCCCCTCCACGCCCTTTTGATATTCCGCCCTTTAAAATTGAAGGCACTAAAATCACTTTTGGTGAAGCCGGGGCTGAATACAAGAAAATGATGGCTAAAGCGTAAGGAGAGTTCCATGGCAGAGATAAAAAAAGCGAAGAATTTAGGCGAGTGGCTAGACATGCGTCTTGGCACTAACAAGCTTGTTAAAGTGCTAATGACAGAATATTGGATCCCTAAAAATATTAATTTCTTATGGGCGATGGGGGTGATTTTATTAACCCTTTTTGGCGTGCTTGTGGTCTCAGGGATTTTCTTGCTCATGTATTACAAGCCTGATGCGAAAATGGCGTTTGATAGCGTGAATTTCACCATCATGCAAGAAGTGGCTTATGGCTGGCTTTGGCGCCACATGCATGCCACGGCAGCGAGCATGATTTTTGTCATCATTTATATCCACATGTTTGTTGGCATCTATTATGGCTCTTACAAAAAGGGCCGTGAGATGATTTGGATTAGCGGGATGATTTTGTTTGTGGTCTTTAGCGCGGAAGCCTTTAGCGGGTATATGCTGCCTTGGGGGCAGATGAGCTATTGGGCCGCGGCGGTTATCACGAATTTATTTGGGGGCATTCCTTTCATTGGGGCTGATGTGGTGGAGTGGATTAGGGGGAATTATGTTGTGGCGGATTCCACTTTAACGCGCTTTTTCATGCTCCATGTGTTTTTACTGCCCATTGCGATCATTCTACTTGTTGGGGTGCATTTTTATTCTTTGCGCATCCCGCATGTCAATAACCAAGAAGGCGAAGAGATTGACTTTGAATCAGAAGAAAAGAAATTCATTGAAGGCAAGAAAAAAGAATCCAAAGTCATTCCTTTTTGGCCGGTATTCTTGTCTAAAGATATTTTTGTGGTTTGCGCGTTCATGGTCTTTTTCTTTTACTTGGTGTGTTACCACTATGATTTTGCGATGGATCCTATCAACTTTGAAAGGGCTAACAGCCTTAAAACGCCGTCTCACATTTACCCTGAATGGTATTTCTTATGGAGCTATGAAGTCTTAAGGGGCTTTTTCTTTAGCGCTGATTTAGGGCTAATGGCCTTTGGCGTGGCGCAAGTGATTTTCTTCTTACTGCCCTTTTTAGACAGAAGCCCTGTGGTCGCTCCCGCACACAAACGGCCAGCGTTTATGGTGTGGTTTTGGCTTTTAATTATTGATATGATTGTTTTAACGATCTATGGTAAATTGCCTCCGCTTGGGATCGGTAAATACATCGGCTTATTTGGTTCAATCACTTTCCTAGCCCTTTTCTTTGTGGTATTGCCCATTATCACTATCGCTGAGAGCAAGAAACAAGGGGGTGTTAGATGAAAGAATTTAAAATTCTAATCATCCTTATTGTGGTGATAGGCGTGATTTATTATGGGGTTGAGCCCTATGCGCATTCGGTGATGCACCCTAAAGTCGCTCCGGCGGATTTTGCTTTCAAGGATTTAGAGCCGATGGATTTAAAAAATGGCGACGCTAATAAGGGCAAACAGCTTGTAGCCGAAAATTGCACCGCTTGCCATGGCATTAAATCCCAAAACATTCCAGCCCCTATGGATAGCCTTAGCGCGAGTAACTCTTTTGGGGTTGTGCCACCGGATTTAAGCCATGTGGCGGGGGTTTTGAATTTGAATTTCTTAGCCCACTTCATCAAAGATCCTGTGAAAACAGCGAAATTGAGCCATAAGTTCAACGATGAAAAGCCCTATCCTATGCCGGCGTTTTCTCAATTTAGCGATAAAGATTTGAGCGATATTGTGGCGTATCTCACTTCTATTTTGCCTAAAAATTTGAGCGATAAGGAAGTGTTTGCACAAAGCTGTCAAAGGTGCCATAGCCTAGATTACGCTAAAGATAAGGCCTTTAGCGATCCTAAAGATTTAGCCAATTATTTAGGCTCTCATGCGCCTGATTTGTCCATGATGATTAGGGCTAAGGGCGAACATGGCTTGAATATTTTCATCAACGACCCGCAAAAGCTTTTGCCTGGCACGGCTATGCCCAGAGTGGGATTGAGTGAACAAGCTCAAAAACAAGTTATCGCATATTTGGAAAAAGCAGGCGATAGGAAAAAACATGAAAGGAATACTTTAGGGATTAAAATCATGATTTTCTTTGCGGTGCTGTCGTTCTTGGCTTATGCATGGAAAAGAAAAGTTTGGAGCGAAGTGCATTGAATTAAAAAAAGGGGGGGAGTATCTTATAATCTTTTTATGGTCAGTCGTTTATTAGGGGAATGATTGGAACGCATTTTCTAGGCATGACGACAAAAAACTTATATCAAGGTTTATTGAAATTGATATGAGAAAACTCGCTCAAGTGGGGCTGACTTTAATCTCTTAATGGAGTGGTTTGATGATTTTAGATTCTAAATTTTTTGTGTTCATTCTTTTTAATGCGCTTTCAGCATGCTTTCTCTCTTCAGTGAGCGTTGGTTTTATTTTCAAAGCGCTCTTGTATAGCTTTATATGGCTTTTTATTGTTTATTATGCGATTAGTTTTATTAAGAACAGGTTTGTAACAGAAAGCCTAAAAAGTTTTATATTAGTTTTAGGGATTGTGTTTAGCTGTATAGATATTTTTGGTTCGTATTATTTTCATTTGCCTTTGTCTAATGAGCTGGGTAATATTTTATTCACCACGCATTATAAAGAGAGCTTAGAATTCCTCCATGCCTATGTTTATCCGCATTGGTATTTTGTGATAGGGTTTATTTTAATAGCTATAGGTTCTCTAAAACTATTCAGTCTCGTTCCTAACAAACCAATTCCTTTAAAAATGGCTAGTATTTTAAGCGTTTTATTTTTGATTGTAGAAGCGCCACACGCTATAAAAACCATCAAAAAATATAAAGAAGATGAAGCGTTGTTGAACGCTGATGGGACGATGGAATACATTGCTTTGGCTAAAGGAGCGTATTATTTTGGTAGGAATATTAGCAGTTTGAGAGAAAGCCACAACTCCAGTCAGGCTTTAGAAAAAGCTTCTTACCCTAAAGATTACTTAGTCAAAAATACAGGGAGTGTTGAAAATGTGGTGTTGGTTTTTGGCGAGAGTTTGAACAGAAATTTTATGGGTGTTTATGGCTATCAAGCCCCTACAACCCCTTATTTAAGCGCTTTAAAAGAAAAAGGTTCGCTTTTAGCGTTTGATAATGTGATCAGCCCGGCTTTTTATACGGATAAAAGTTTCACCATGCTTTTAACTTACGCCAATAGGGATAATCTCAACCAAAAAGCATGGTATCAATATAAAAATCTAGCCCATATCCTTAAACTGACCGATTACAAAAGCGTTTGGATCACCTCTCAAGGCTATGGACTCATGTGGGGCAATAGCTATTATCAAGTGGCTAAGCGTTTTGATACTTATATAGAAAATGATAAGCCTTATGATGAAAACCTGGTCGCTCTTTTCAAGCGCTATTATGATAACGAGAGAGAGAGAGAGTAAAAAGCGTAAAAATTTTGTTGTTTTTCATTTGATTGGCAATCATTTTGAATATAAAAACCGCTTTCCTAAAGAATTTTCCCGTTTCAATCCCAACAACACTTCTTACTTTTCAAAAAACAAGTCTTTGCGGGTTACAAACAATGCTGATAAGCAAGTTGTAACCGATTATATTAACAGCGTTTATTATAATGATTATGTTTTGCATTCTTTGATTGAATTGTTTAAAGATAAGGATAGTCTCGTTATTTATCTAAGCGATCATGGCGATGACATGTTTGAATTAAGCGCCTTTAATACCCATGAATGCTCAAATGCCAGCGTAGAAATCCCATTTTTAATCTATATGAGCGATGCATTCAAACAAAAACACCCCCAAATGGTAAAAAGTTTTGAAGAAGCTTTACACAAGCCTTTCATGAGCGATGATTTATTGCATACCTTGTTGCCATTGGCAGGAATCATAACCAAAGATCATGAAAAAACGAGGGATTTGTTTAATGAGAATTACAACGATAAACGCCCAAGGAAGCCATGCGATAATAAGGTTTATCCCATGAGTAAATGAGCGGTATTATAATGGTTTGATCTTTGAGCTTAAAAAAGCCATCAAGCCTTGCTTGTCATGGTATGGGTGGTTATGACTTAAAAACAGAGTCAATCTAATTTAAGCAGATTCTTTCGTATCCATTCCAACAAATTTGATACAAGTTTTCCTTATCTTTAAATTCACGCTCTTTTAAGTGGAGTAAAACGCTCTTTTTTTATCCCTTTGAATTGGCTTGAGCGATCCTTTAAAAAAGCTCAAAAATTCTTATTGATAAAATTTATTCCTTTTGAAAATCCGTTTTTGCTATCTTAAAAAGCTAAACACCTATTAAAAAACTTTAATCATTTATTCAACATTATATATGGTTAGTCTAAAGCTTCTTCTTTGGAGTTTGGGTTAAAAAGAGCCTTTTATTTTATTTTAAAGCGGTTTTTTTCCAAAGCGTTTTGAATCGCAATAGAGGGCGATAGATAATTGTAACGCACTAGAATTTCGGTGATTTCTTTAAAAATGGGGGCTGCAATCTTGCTGGCGTAATATTCTTCCTTGCCATGCGAGCCTAAGATAACCACGCCGATAGTAAAAACCTGCCTTTCATCTTCAGCGAACCCAAAAAAAGAGCTGTTGTAGGACTCTGCGCTATAACTCCCGTTTTTGGCAACCCTAGCCGTGCCGGTTTTTCCCCCTATGTATAGCCCTTCAAATTGAGCGTTTTTGCCTGTGCCATAACGCACCACTTTGATTAAGGTTTCTTTCATTTTCCTAGCGCTTTTGGGGCTAATGACTTGAAAAGTGGGTTTGGGGCTAGGGATGTAAATATCGCCATTAGGAGCGGTTTCTCGTTGCACTAAATAGGGGGTAGTCAATTTGCCTTCATTAGAAAACACCGCATAAGCCCTTAAAAGCTGCAAAAAAGTCGCGTTCAACCCATAGCCATAAGAGACGCTGCCCTTTAACACTTCACGCTTGAAAGCGGACAAAGGAGGGATCTTTCCTGTGGCTTCTAAGGATAAATCAATGCCGGTTTTTTGAGAAAATCCATAGCCTAAAAGCCCGTTATAGAAATCCTCCGGGTTGAGATTTTTGCTGATTTTTATCATGCCCACATTGCTAGATTGGATCAAAACGTCTTCCACAACGACTTTTTTACTAGGGATAAAGTCGTCTTTAATGGTGTATTTTCCTAATTGGTAATAGCCATGGTTTAAATCAATGCGTTCTTTGGGGTTGATTAAATTCTTGTCTAACAGCAGAGAATAAACAATGGGTTTGATCGTGCTGCCTGGCTCAAAAACCTTTTCGGCAACGCTCAAATTCAAGCTTTCATAATCGCTGGTTTTAATGGCGTTAGGATTGAAGCGCTTGCTTGAAGCTAGCGATAAAATTTCCCCGCTTTTAGGGTTAATGATACCCACTAGGATTTCTTTAGCCCTAAGTTTGTCTTTAGTTTTATCTAATAGGGTTTCAATTTCTCTTTGGAGTTTTAAAGGAATGCTCAAATACACCTCATAGCCATCAAGCCGTTCAACCTCTGTGTAAGAGTGGTTTTGGATAAAATTAAAACTCACATCTCTTTTGCCTGTTCTTATGCCATTTTGTTGGGCTTTAAGCAAGTGATCTTGAGATTTTTCAACGCCTTTTTTACCGGTAGTTAAAGTGAGTTTGTCTTCTTCTTGTTTTTGCACATAGCCAATGATTGGCTCTAGGCTATTTTGATAAGGGTAATGCCTAGAAACGCCGCTCATTTCAATGTTTAACCCTTGTTTTTGCCACACTTTATCGTGCGCGTCTTTGAAATTTTGAAAAACCCCAAAGGTTAAAAATTTCTTATTCAAGTCTCTAATATTAGCGGCCATATTGGGCGTGAGATCATAGGCTAGAATAATATAGCCTTTCGTATTGATGGCGTCTTTTAAGGACTTTTTAGGGATATTGCTATAAATAGAAAGGAAATCAATGAAAAAATCTTCTTTATCCGGGTTTAAAAACCTTGTATCAAAGCCCAGTTTGAAAAGGGTTTGCGAAGCGGCCAGGCTGTAGTTGTCTTGACTATAGATAGTCCCCCTAGCCGCAGTGTCTTGTTTGCTCATCACTAGATTAGGCATGTTGGCTTGCGCAAAAAAAGCTTTTTTAAAAGCGACCATCAAAAAAATAAAAAAAAGCAACAAAAAGATTAGTGCCGTAACCGCACCCTTGTCTCTTTGGATTTTTAGAAATTGCTCTGGGTTGAAGTAAGGATCAATATTCTTATTATCCATAAGCGCTTACTTGAAAATGGCGTGGCGTTGGATTTTCACAACGCACGGGAGTGTGGATTTTTGATGATGAAATCTATTAAAATGAGATGTAGCAACAACAAACCCTCTCTTTAAAAAAGACCAAGCGATCATTTAAAGAGACGCCACTTAAGAGATTAGATCTGCGTTCTCAAAAGTTCTTTATAAGCGCTGATCGCTTTGTTACGCACTTCAAGCATGAGTTTCATGCTCGTTTCGGCCTTCCCTATGGCGATAGCCGCTTGGTGTAAATCCTTAATCTGCCCTGTCGCCATGTCGGCTAAGGCTTTATCAGATTGCTCTTGAGTGTTGTTAAGCTCGTTGATAGATTGTTTCAAGAGCTTAGAAAACTCCCCACCTTTTTGTTCTTTAAAGGCGTTACCCGATTCTTCTCTTTTAGTCCTGTTGTCCGTGTTAAGCTCAGAGAAAGGACTCAATAAGCTTTTATCATTGTGTATGGCTTGCATAGAACCTCCTTAAGCTCTTTTTTAAAAATTTAACTCTATTAAATATCCTATTCATTTCTGTATTCTACGAATCTTTGGCTAATACTACCTAAATTCCCTTATACTACCATAAATTGTTACAAATCATTCAAGTTTGTAACATGCCAATCGCGTTTTGCGCCATGTTTTTAGCGCTTTGGAAAGCTGCAACATTGGCCTGATAGGCTCTGGTCGCTTCCACTAGATCCGCCATTTCAACCACCGCATTCACATTGGGGTAAGCCACATAGCCTTGAGCGTTAGCGTCAGGGTGGCTCGGATCGTATTTCATCAACGGCTCGCTATCATCGCGCACAATCTTATCCACCACCACGCTTGTAATGGGGATTAAGGGGTTATCATCGCCTTCATCTAAGGGGTCTTCATAGGGGGTGATTTGATTGTTTTGGGCGATTTTTTGGTTTAAAATCTCATTGAAATCAAAAGCCCTAAACACCGCTTCTTGTCTCCTATAAGGGCCTCCTTCGCTCGTGCGCGTGGTGTTAGCGTTAGCGATATTAGAAGAAATCAAATTAGCTCTTAAGCGTTGGGCGGACAAGCCATAACCGCTAATATCAAAAGAAGATAAAAACATGCTTTTCTCCTAATTATAAATTCTTACTAGAGTCAATGGCGTAATTGATCACGCCTCGATACTTTTTTAAGGCTGAACTCAAGGCTAAATACATGGTAGAGTTCTTGCCCATTTCGCTCGTTTCTATGTCTAAATCCACGCTGTTGCCATCATTTTTAGCCAAATGCCCGTCTCTAAAAAAAAGACTCGCCCCATCTTTAGCGCTATTTTCAAAGTCTAAATGCCTAGGGTTAGTGTGGGCTAAAGGCAAAACTTTACTGGATTGGTTTTCAAAAATTTCTGCTTTTTTCTCCGCTAAAACGCTTTCAAAATCCAAATCCTTTGGCCTGTAAAAAGGGGTATCCACATTAGCGATGTTAGAAGCGATCATATCCTGCCTTAAAGCCCTATAATCTAGCGCTTTATAAACCAATCCAAACGCTTTAGAAAAATCCATCAAAACCCCTTTTTAAACCCTTGCAAATTTTTAGCATGCAAAAAACATTCCAAAAATAGCTCATTTCCTCATCAAAGAATGCGATCAGCTCAAAGCATGCTCAAGCTTGAGCGATAAGCCAATTCAGAGCCATTATAGTGTAAAATACCCCTAAAATACCTTAAAATAACGCCTATTCAAAAAACCAAAATAAGGAAACCCTAATGACTACAGACAGAAACCTGTTTTTTTGCGCTTCGTTGTTAATTTTTTTAGGGGTATTGATGAGCTATTCGCTCTCAACTTACACCACAGTGGTGCTGTATCATTATGGAGAATTCCATTTTTTTATACGACAGCTTTTAAGCGCGATCATGGGCATTATTATCATGTGGGGGTTGTCTAGGGTTGATCCTAGCAAGTGGTTTAGCCATTTGGGGTTTTTTCTCCTTTTTGTCCCATCACTACTCATTATTGGCATGTTTTTTTTGCCAGAAAGCCTTTCCAGCAGCGCAGGGGGGGCGAAGCGCTGGATCCGTTTGGGATTTTTCTCTCTAGCGCCTTTGGAGTTTTTAAAGATTGGTTTTACCTTTTTTCTTGCGTGGAGTTTGTCCCGCACCTTTGTGGCAAAAGAAAAGGCTAATGTCAAAGAAGAACTCATCACTTTTGTGCCTTATTCGTTTGTGTTTGTGGCCTTAGCGATTGGGGTGGGGATTTTGCAAAACGATTTGGGGCAGATTGTTCTTTTGGGGGCGGTTTTAGCGGTGTTATTGGTCTTTTCTGGGGGGAGCGCGCATTTATTTGGCTTGATCGTTTCAGGGGCGTTTGCGATCAGCGTTTTAGCGATTGTTACAAGCGAACATAGGATTTTACGCCTAAAATTATGGTGGTCTAATTTACAAAATTCGCTTTTCACACTCTTGCCGGATAAATTAGCGAACGCTCTTAGAATAAGCGACTTGCCCGAATCCTATCAAGTCTTTCATGCAGGCAATGCCATGCATAATGGGGGGTTGTTTGGGCAAGGGCTTGGGCTAGGGCAAATCAAGCTTGGGTTTTTGAGCGAAGTGCATACGGACATGGTCTTAGCTGGGATCGCCGAAGAATGGGGTTTTTTGGGGCTATGCGTTTGTTTTATTTTGTTTTCTGTTTTGATTGTTTTGATTTTTAGGATCGCTAACCGCTTGAAAGAGCCAAAATATTCGCTATTTTGCGTGGGCGTGGTGTTGCTTATTAGTTTTTCTTTGGTGATCAACGCCTTTGGGGTGGGCGGGATTCTTCCGGTTAAAGGTCTAGCGGTGCCGTTTTTGAGCTATGGAGGGAGTTCGCTTCTAGCGAATTGTATCGCTATAGGGCTTGTTCTAAGCCTAGCGCGATACACGAAGGGCTAAAAATACCAGCCCCTTTTTAAAAATCAGTGCCATAAGAATGACTCAATTTCTGCATCATTCAAATCAAAAACCACCTTATAATAGTCTTTGACTATCGCATTAATATCCACGCCCTTAAAGGCTTCAGGGTGGGCTTTTAAGGCGATAAAAAGACTAATGAGCGGGGCTCTAGGACCGCCAATATCCATTGTGGGGAGTTTATAGACTTGTTTGTTTTTGATGGCTTTGATAGTAGCAAATTTGGGGTTGTTTAACACGTCTTCAGGCGTGAGTGGGCTTACCCACCAAATGAAAATGATTTCAGGGTTTTCTTTAACGATTTTTTCCACGCTAATATCAGCGCGCCCAAACTTAATGTATTTCAAGCCAAAATTGTCTATGCCCCCTTTTTCTAAAATGTCTGAGCTAATGGCCTGATGGCCGCTGATTTTATTGGCTTTGTGGAAAAGCTCCACCCCTTTTTTCTTTTTAACATTTTTCAAACGCTCAGCAATAAAGTCCAAAGTTTCTTGCATTTTGGCGAATTTTTTAGAAGCGTCAATTTCTAAGACCGCAGCTTGAGCTTGCATGGCCTGCATGGCCTCTGCGATCGTTGTCTCTTGGAAAGAAAGGAATGATATACCAAATTTTTTCGCATGCTCTACCGCTTTAGGGTTGCCCACAAAGGTTACCACAAGATCGGGGCTAAGTTTTTTTAAAAGCTCCACATTTAGCGCGGCTGTATGATCGGTGCTCATGTGTTTGACGCGTTTAAGATCTTCGCCTTTGAGAGTGGCTTTAACAATGTCATCCTTAAAAGCGTAATCCGAAACGCCTACAACCCTATTCCAAACATTAAGCATGGCAGGCACTTCTACATAACTCCCTATATAG
Organism: Helicobacter pylori; assembly: GCF_030062585.1. NCBI lineage: Bacteria > Pseudomonadati > Campylobacterota > Epsilonproteobacteria > Campylobacterales > Helicobacteraceae > Helicobacter > Helicobacter pylori. The sequence continues at coordinate 330,494 of NZ_CP071935.1, forward strand.
GCTATTTTAGAAACAGGAAGCTTTATCGTTTGCTCCCCGAAATAATCCTTGACTTTGACTTCTTGCACTGAAGCGTTGCACACATTCAATAATAATGAAGCGACAAGCACGCCTAAAGAATAAGAAATGAAGGCTTTTTTAAAACGAGTAACTAACATAACGATCCTTTTGTATGATTTATAAAGCGATTATAACACCATTAAGAAAATAACAATAGTAAAAATGAAACTATTTTTCATAAAATCTTAAAAGATAAAGGTAAGATAAAAATAGGGAAGAAAATTTTAGTTACAAGGCTTGTTTTAAGCCTAGTGCGATACACAAAGGGCTAAAAAATATCAGCCCTTTTTAAAAATTAATGCCATAAAAAGGGTTCAACTTCTGCATCATTCAAATCAAAAACCACCTTATAATAATCTTTCACCATCGCATTAATATCCACGCCCTTAAACGCTTCAGGGTGGGCTTTTAAAGCGATAAAAAGGCTAATGAGCGGGGCTCTTGGCCCGCCAATATCCATTGTGGGGAGTTTATAAACTTGCTTGTTTTTAATGGCTTTAATAGTAGCAAATTTGGGGTTGTTTAACACGTCTTCAGGGCTAAGCGGGCTTATCCACCAAATAAAGATAATCTCAGGGTTTTCTTTAACGATTTTTTCCACGCTAATGTCAGCGCGCCCAAACTTAACGTATTTCAAGCCAAAATTGTCTATACCCCCTTTTTCTAAAATGTCTGAATCGAGGGCTTGATGGCCGCTGATTTTATTGGCTTTATGGAAAAGCTCCACCCCTTTTTTCTTTTTGACACCTTTCAAACGCTCAGCAATAAAATCCAAAGTTTCTTGCATTTTAGCCAGTTTTTTAGAAGCGTCAATTTCTAAGGCTTTAGCTTGAGCGTCAATATCTTCCATGACTTCTGCAATGGTTTTTTCTTGGAAAGAAAGAAATAATATACCAAATTTTTTCGCATGCTCTACCGCTTTAGGGTTGCCCACAAAAGTTACCACAAGATCAGGGCTAAGCTTTTTTAATAATTCCACATTCAACGCCGCCACATGATCACTGCTCATGGATTTAATGCGTTTAGGGTCTTTGAGGGTGGCTTTAACAATATCAGATTTAAAAGCGTAATCCGAAATGCCCACGACCCTATCCCAAGTATGGAACATAGCAGGCACTTCTGCAAAGCTACCCAAGTAGATTATTTTAGAAACAGGAAGCTTGATGGCTTGATCCCCAAAATAATCCTTGACTTTGACTTCTTGCACTGAAGCGTTAGCCACGCCTAATAAAAATGAAACAATGAGTGCACCTAAAGAACAAGAGATTAAAGCTTTTTTAAAGCGAGCGATTAGCATGACAATTCCTTTCGTATGATTTATGAAGCGATTATAACACTATTAAGGAAATACAAGCAGTGAAAATGAAACTTTTTTTCACAAAATCTTAAAATTTAAAAGGAAATATCCTTTCATTAACTTTTTAAGATTATACTCCACCATGTTTCCGCTGATTGAGTGGAAAGCATAGTTAAATTAAATCTGTTTTAGGTTTAATTTTGATCCAACAAAATTTTAAAACACTTAAGGAGTTGTATATGTTAGTTACAAAACTTGCCCCCGATTTTAAAGCACCTGCCGTTTTAGGAAACAACGAGGTTGATGAACACTTTGAGCTTTCTAAAAATTTAGGTAAGAGCGGTGCGATTCTTTTCTTTTGGCCAAAAGATTTTACTTTTGTATGCCCTACAGAAATCATTGCGTTTGACAAAAGAGTGAAAGACTTCCAAGAAAAAGGCTTTAATGTGATTGGCGTGTCTATTGACAGCGAACAAGTGCATTTCGCATGGAAAAACACCCCTGTGGAAAAAGGCGGTATTGGTCAAGTAACTTTCCCTATGGTGGCTGATATTACTAAGAGCATTTCTAGAGACTATGATGTGCTGTTTGAAGAAGCGATCGCTTTGAGAGGTGCTTTTTTGATTGATAAAAACATGAAAGTAAGACATGCAGTGATCAATGACTTGCCATTAGGTAGGAATGCAGATGAAATGCTTCGCATGGTAGACGCTCTCTTACACTTTGAAGAACATGGTGAAGTATGCCCAGCAGGCTGGAGAAAAGGCGATAAAGGTATGAAAGCGACTCACCAAGGCGTTGCAGAATATCTTAAAGAAAATTCCATTAACCTTTAATGGTTCAATTCGCTGTTTGATCAAGAGAAACTTCGTTTTTCTTGATTGAATCCTTTTCTTTTTATTCTTTGCCAGTTTCTAAAATTTTCGTATCGTTTTATCTTTTTATCATTTTTGAATTAATTTTTTAATAAAGGGGTTTTTATGAATGCATTCAAGCGTATTATTAGTGTAGGGGTAATTGCTTTAGGTTTGTTTAACCTTTTAGACGCCAAACACCACAAAGAAAAAAAAGAAGACCACAAAATCACTCGTGAGCTTAAAGTGGGCGCTAACCCTGTGCCGCATGCGCAAATCTTGCAATCAGTCGTGGACGATTTGAAAGAGAAAGGGATCAAATTAGTGATCGTGTCTTTTACGGATTATGTGTTGCCCAATTTAGCGCTCAATGACGGCTCTTTAGACGCGAATTACTTCCAGCACCGCCCTTATTTGGATCGGTTTAATTTGGACAGAAAAATGCACCTTGTTGGTTTGGCCAATATCCATGTGGAGCCTTTAAGATTTTATTCTCAAAAAATCACAGACATTAAAAACCTTAAAAAAGGCTCAGTGATTGCTGTGCCAAATGATCCGGCCAATCAAGGCAGGGCGTTGATTTTACTCCATAAACAAGGCCTTATCGCTCTCAAAGATCCAAGCAATCTATACGCTACGGAGTTTGATATTGTCAAAAATCCTTACAACATCAAAATCAAGCCTTTAGAAGCCGCACTATTGCCTAAAGTTTTAGGGGATGTGGATGGGGCTATTGTAACAGGGAATTATGCCTTGCAAGCAAAACTCACCGGAGCCTTATTTTCAGAAGACAAGGACTCGCCTTATGCCAATCTAATAGCTGCTCGTGAGGATAACGCGCAAGATGAAGCCATAAAAGCGCTGATTGAAGCCTTACAGAGTGAAAAGACCAGGAAATTTATTTTGGATACCTATAAAGGGGCGATTATCCCGGCTTTTTAAACGCAAAAACGCCTCTTTATCTTAAGATAAAGGGCGTTCATTCCCATAAAAATCTTGTGTGAGCCAGTTACAATTGGTTAAGATAGCCAAGTTCATAGAGCTTATTGCTCATTTCCACTAACAAGCCCCCCAGTTTTGACCCCCCTTCCCCATGTTCTACTAAAATAGTGATAGCGTATTTGGGTTTTTCATAAGGCAAAAATGCGGTAATCCACGCATGGGATCGATGGAAATATTCCATATCCTTTTCTTTCATGCGATTGACGATGTTTTGAGCGATTTCTACGACTTGCGCGGTGCCGGTTTTACACGCTAAAGTAACCTTAGAACCTCTTGTGGAATGATAAGCCGTGCCGTCTTTATGGTTGCACACTTCATACATGCCCACGCGCAAGGCTTGGAGCTTCTTTTTTTGAAAGCTATTCAGGGGATCTTTAAGCGGCTGTTTGTTGTTGATAGCAAAATGAGGCGTCGCCAGTTTGCCTGTCGCAATGAGTCCCGTATAGGCTAGCACTTGTAAGGGCGTGGCTAAAAAAGAGCCTTGCCCAATAGCGGTAATGAGCGTGTCCCCAACGCGCCAATCTTGATTGAAGCGTTTGAGTTTCCACAAATTATCCGGCACAATCCCCACAAATTCATTCGGCAAATCAACGCCCGTTTTTTCCCCAAAGCCCACTTCCCTTAAAGTTTTAGAGAGTTTTTCTATAGAGATTTCAAGCCCAAACTTATAAAAATACACATCCACGGACTCCCTAATGGCTTTATACAAATTGGAATTGCCATGCCCTGTTTTTTTCCAGTCCCTGAATTTGCGCTTACCCACTTCAATAAAAGGCGGTGTGGGTATGGTGGTGTTTTCTGTGATATGAAGGTTTTCTAAAAAGCTTAACCCCACGCCCATTTTAACCACAGATCCCGGCGGGTATAAAGCGTTAGCGAAGCGGTTTAATAAAGGGTTATAAATATCATCTTGAAGTTTTTGCCATTTGTCTTGACTGATCCCGCCTACAAAATCGTTCAAATTGTATTCAGGGTAACTCCCTGCAACGAGCAATTCCCCATTTTCTGCGTTCATCACTAAAATAGCCCCCCTTTTATTTTCAAAGAGCTTGTCCGCTTCTTTTTGCAAGCGTTTGTCTAAACTCAATTGCAAGTGGTTATTGGCACTTGGCGGCACGACTTCTAAGGTGGCTAATTCCTGATTGAGTGCATTGACATGCATGATTTTATAACCCACCTTGCCTTGTAAAAGCTTGTTGTATTCTTTTTCAATGCCGGTTTTGCCTACAATCTGGCTGTATTGATTCTCTTCATCGTCTTTTAAATCTTGCAAACTTGCCACCCCCACATAACCTAAAACATGCGAAGCTAAAGCGTTATTAGGGTAGTAACGCTTGTCTAAAGGGCGCACAAAAATGCCTTGAGTTTGGATGAGTTTGGTATAAAGGGATTGCATGGTGGCATAGGGAATGAAGCCCACCACTTTAATGAGGTTGTGGTTATAAAGCGAATTTTCTTTTTGGTAATTGTTTAAAAGCGTTTCTTTGGAAAAATTAGGGAAAAACTTTTGGATCACCTCAATTTTTTCTAAAAGCTCTTTTTGTTTCAATCTGCTGGGCAAAAACACGCCAAACACCAATTCATTAATGGCTAAAAACTCATGGTTTCTGTCTGTAATATTGCCCCTTGTAGGGACTAAAAATTCTTTTTTGGTCATGTTGCGTTCGGCCAATTTTTCATAGTATTCTTGATTTTTAACGCTTAGAATAAACAGATTTAAGATTAATAACCCCCAAACCCCTATAAAAACAAAGAGTAAAAGCTTATAGCGAAGACTTTTCATTTAAACCCCACAAAGCACCCTCTATGAGCGCAAAAAGAGCGAAAAGACCTAGCGTTTTCAAGCCCAAAGACACAGAAAAAAAGCGCGATAAATAAAGGTAATAAACCAAAAACGCATGCAAAGTTTTGAATAAAAAGCCGTCATTAAAAAGCTTTAAAGAGTTTTTATAGACGATTTGATGGTAGATTAAAAACAATAAAGCCAAAACGCCTAAAGTCTTTAAATGCATGCTCTCAAACCAAAACAAACAACCAAACACGCTCAAACTGGGTAAAAAATGATCGTATTTTTTCGCATAAAACAAGAATAAAAACCCAATCATCGGGGGCAAAAAAGGTATTAAGTCTCTCAAAAGGCTATAAAAATAAAAACCAAAGATCCCTAAACATAAGAAAAAAAAGGAATCTTGTTTTAAAGAGAGCATTCTTGTGGCTTATAAAGGGTTAGTGAGCAAGTATTTCAAAAGGGTTTGGCGCACTATTTCAAGGGTTGGGTATTTTGAAGAAAGAGCGTTAAAATGGGCGCTATTGATTAAAAAAGGTTTAGGAGCGTTTAAAAAAAGGCGGTGTTGATTGTTTTTATTCAACTTGTCAAATTTCGTAAAAAGAGAGAGGTAGGCTTGATCGGGTCTTAAAAGGGCTTGAATGCTTTCTTTAGCGTTTTTGTCAATTTCTAAATCCAAATGGCGCGCATCTATCAAATGGATAAAAAGCTTGATAGAAACCCTAACGCTCAACAATTCCCATAAAAACCCCTCCCATTCTTTTTTCAAGCTTTTAGAAACTTTAGCGTAGCCAAACCCGGGCAAATCAATCGCATTAAAGGTTGTCATTAAAGCGTTTTCTTTATCTTCCCAAGTGGTGGAAAAAAAATTCGCTAAACGGGTTTTTCCCGGCGTCGCTGAGCTTTTGGCGAGGTTTTTCCCTAACAAGGTATTAATAAACGAGCTTTTGCCTACATTGCTGCGCCCTAAAATGACCATTTCAGAAGTCAGGCTCGCAGGGCATTGCGAAAGATTGCTAGAAGAAGTGAGAAAATGAGCGTCTTTAATGACAATCATGGTTTTGCCTTAGCGCCTTTCTTCTTCAATTTAGCCTTACGATTTTCTTCATTAATGTCTTCCATATCAAACACAAATTTAGCGGGCCGTTTCGCGCTCCCCAACACATCAGCATAACCCTTGGTTTTGTTTAAAATGATTTCATCGCCGGTGATGACATTAGATTTCCCCACTTCTCTAACCACCGCATTTTGTAACAATTTGTATTCCCCATTCAGTGCGTTATAAATGAGCTTGTCAGCGCTCCCGCTGATTTCACGATTGTCCTCTGTAAAGATGTTAAAATGCGTGTTCCCTGTGGCTTCATAGCGCTCTGGCTTTCGTTTATCATTTAAAAACACGCTCACCTTATCCGCAAACAACCGGTCTTTACCTTTTTTGATCTGCACATTGCCTTGAATAACAGCAGTTTTGGTTTTGTCGTTCGCTACAAATTGGTTGCCGGTAATCTCTAAAAGCTCTCTTTCTTTTTTCAAGCCTTTATTCTCTAATTTTTGAGCGCTCATCACGCTTAAAATACCAAAACAACACACAAGAACACACCACCAACGCATTAAAATCCTCCTTTGAAAGTGGGGAGTTTTTTCTTTTCTTTTTGGCTTTGTTTGATTTCATCTAAAAACAAATTGGCTTGAATGCTTTGAGCTTCAATAATAGCTAATGCATGCGAATAAGAAATGTCAAGCCCTTCAACCTTGCTATCCTTTGAAGTGAGAATGAAACGGCCCTTGCCTTTAAAATTTTGCTCCTTATGGTTATAAATCCCTGTTTCACTCCAAAAACTAGAATCGTCGCTTCTTTTATAGGTAACCCCATTAGGGAAGAAATACAAATCCTGCTGCCGTTTGGCTTTGGGGGATTCAACGCTTTCTATCGTGTCTTCATCATAGCGCTTGATTTTAGAATCAAAAAAGATCTCATGATCATCGTATTGTAAAGCTTTTTTGCCCTCTATGGACAGATCAAGGATTTTATCGTTGACTTGAAACGCTTTAAAATTTTCTAATTCAATTTTAGGGATATTTTCTTTAGAGACCACGCTAGTGGGTTGGGAACGCAAAAAGAAAAAAACTAGCCCTATCGTGATGAAAGACAAAACCACAAAAAAGTTTAAAACGCTATTAGAGGTAAAGCTTGAGCGCTTCATCTTGCAAGCCTTCTAATGTTAAAAGATAATCAATCGCTTCCCTAACAGCCCCCTTGCCCCCTGAATTTTGTAACACTTTATAGGCCTTGCTTTTAAGCAAGGGGTGTGCATCAAAAGGAGCGAAACTCCAAGCGCATGCCTTAAACATGCCTAAATCGTTATAATCATCGCCTACGCATGCGATTTCTTGCGCGCTCAATTGCAAGTCTTTTTTGAGCCGCTCCACAACCACGCTTTTATTTTCAACGCCCATAAAAACAAACTGAACGCCCAAACTCTCCATGCGTTTTTTCACCATGATTGAAGTTCTTCCTGTAATGATAGCGATTTTTTTGCCTAATTTTTGCCATAGCGTCATGCCAAGCCCGTCTTTGACATTGAAAGCCTTGAACTCGTGAAAATTTTTATCAAAATACAACGACCCGTCTGTGAGCGTGCCATCCACATCTAAAAGCAATAACTTAATCATTCTCTCGTTAAAACCGCATTCTGGTTATATTTTTTCATAAAATCCCTAGCCTCTTCTTCACTTTGAAACCCTTGAACTAAAACTTTATACAAATCGTCTTTAAAAGCAACCTTGACGCTGTAATCTGGATTTTCTGCTTGCAATTTATCCGCTAAAGTTTGAGCGCCTATTTGGTTTCTAAAAGCCCCCATTTGCAAAGAAAATTTCCCTCCGCTCACGCTTTTTTCGCTCTCGCCGACTTTAAATTCCTTGTGTAAGATCTTTGAAGAGCTGGCGTTAAAAGATTGTTCGTATTGCGTGGAGATAACCCCACCAAAACCCAAAACAATGAGGCGCACGCTGGCCGTGCCTTTTTGAACCATATCAATATCCCTAGCGGCCGCATTAGACAAATCAATGATGCGATCGCTCACAAAAGGCCCTCTATCGTTGATGCGCACGATGGTGCTTGAATTGTTATCAACGTTAATGACTTTCACTACGGTGTTCATGGGTAAAGTCTTGTGCGCGGCGGTGTGGGCATACATGTTATAGATTTCCCCATTACTGGTTTTTTTGGCATGGAAGTTAGGGCCATACCAGCTCGCAATGCCATCAAATTTCTCGCCTAAATCCACTTTAGTGGGGTAATACCACTTACCCCCCACTTGATAAGGGCGCATGGTGGCTCTTTGGATCGCGCTAGAATCGCGCATGCCGTTATCTAGGGGTTGTTTTGTATTGTTACCTTGCGAATCGGTGTGGTGTTTGAAATGGCGTTCAAAAAAATTGCGTTTATAGGTGGCTTTTTTGGTTGTTGGGTCATAATCTTTAGCGTTTTCATAAGCGCGCAAGCTTTCATGCTTGTAAGACAAATTCTTTACCCCATTTTTTTTAACCGCGCAAGCGCTAATCAAAAAAATAACGCCTAAAAAACAAACTCTTTTCAACGCCCAACCCATTAAAATTCCCTTGTAGCGAGTAACTTTTTGTTAGTGGGGATGATTAAGCGCTGGTGGATAAAAATATTAGAATCTTTGAGGTTATTGGCTAATTGGATACTGGAAATGCTGACTTGATAGCGTTTAGCGATAGAAGATAAGGTTTCTTTAGGCAAGACCACATGGGTGATGAAAGGGTTTTTAGGATTAGCTTGAGCGTTTTTATTTTGTTTGAGTTGGCGTTGTTTGAAAAGGGCGAGTTTTTCATAAGGGATATAAATGGTATAAGTGGGGTCTTTAGAGGGCAGAATGTTATAACGGAATTGGTGGTTGTAGGATTTTAAGGTTTCTAAACTCAAGTTTAAATTTTTGGCTACTTGGATTAAAGAAGTGTGCCTTTTAAACGGGACGCCCACTAAACTCACCCTCGCCCCACGATTGAGCAAGTATTCTTTATCTTTGAGGTTGTCTAGGCTGTTGAATTTCAACGCTAGGCTTAGAATGGAGCGGATATACTCCCGTGTTTCTTTAGGGAGGTATTTCTTGTCTTCATCCAGCAAAATCTTAATGTCTGAAGTGCCGGCGGCTTTAATAGCGTTTTGAACCTTGCGTAAGCCGTAATTATACGCCATAGCGACCAAATACCACTCTCCGGTTTGCTTGTAGAGCCGTTTCAAATAAGTGATCGCCGCTTGAGTGCTTTTAATGGGATCTCTTCTTTCATCAATGTAGTGATTGACCTTAAGCCCTAATTCTTTAGCCGTGCTTGGCATGAATTGCCAAATCCCTACCGCTTTTTTCCTGCTATAAGCCCTTGATGAAAATTTAGACTCTGCCATGGCTAAAAATAAAAATTCTTGCGGCACGCTCGCTTCTATTAGCATGTTTTTAATGATGGGGATGAATTGGTAATTCGCGTCAAACCTTTTGACGAGCCTTTTCCATTCTTCTTTTTCATTCATTTTTTGTAAAACACCTGGCATCTGATACAAGAAACTCGCGTTAATTCCAAAGGCCTCTAGCGCTTTGGTGTCAATATTAGATTCAAAAGCAATCTTAGCGTGGCTTAAAGAAGTCAGTAAGAACCAATGAGTCATTAAAAAAAACAACCATTTGGTATTAAAATATTTCATTCTTTTTTAAAATCCTGATCATTTGATAAGTTCAATAATGGCTCTAATTATAACCAAACTTGAATAACGCTTTCTAACACAGCCTTATTTTTAGGGGAAACTAAAGAGCGTTTGAGCGTTATGCGTGCTTAAAGAAGCGAGCTCTTCAGTCTCTATGTTGATGATTTCGGCAATTTTTTGAGCGATTAAAGGGATATAAGTAGGGCTATTCCTGGTGCCTCTAAAAGGGTGTGGGGTCAAATAAGGCGAATCCGTTTCTAAAAGAAGCCTGTTTTTAGGGATTTTAGGGAGGATCTCTACCAGTCTTTTAGCGTTTTTAAAAGTGCTAACCCCTCCTATCCCATAATAAAAACGATCGCTTAATTCCAAAAGCATGCTATCAGCGTTAAAGCAATGCAACACCCCAAAAGCCTTAGGATAGCTTTTTAAAAGATTCAAACTATCAAAACTCGCTTCTCTAATATGGGTGATCAAGGGCTTGTTGTGCTGGATAGAAAACTCAATCTGTTTGGTAAAGATTTCTTTTTGCTTGCTTTTATAATTCTCTCTTTCATTCAATTCAGGCAAGCGGTAGTAATCCAGTCCGCATTCGCCTATCGCCACGCATTTTTGATGCCCAACAAATTTTTCAAACAGGCTTTCATCAAAGCTTTCCACATCATAAGGGTGAGTGCCTATGGCAAAAAACACGCCTTCAAATTTTTCGCTAATTTCTATTGCTCTGTTCAAATCCTTCATGTCCGCGCCAGGAATCACGCATTGCGTAACGCCTTTTTCTAGGCTTTCTTTCAACACTTCTTCTAAATCGTTTTCATAATCCCTATGATCCAAATGGCAATGCGTATCAATAAACATGCTTTTATCCTATGGTTTTATTTAATATGTTACAATACTTAAGCATTCTAACATAAGGAAAATAATCATTAACGATGTTCAGTGGTCTAATCCATCAAATAGCTAAAGTGAAAAGTTTCCACAACAATATTTTAAGCATAGAGAGCGATCTCAATCCCAAGCTTGGCGATAGCATTGCGATTAATGGGGCATGTTTGACCGCCATAGAAAGTTCAAAAACGCATTTTAGCGTGGAATTGAGCCAAAAAACCCAAAACAGCGTGGCGTTAGAAAATTACAAGGATTTAGTCCATATTGAGCCAGCCCTAAAAGCCGATGCGAGTTTGGATGGGCATTTTGTGCAAGGGCATATTGATGCTATCGGAGTGATTGAAAAAATCATTCACAACGCTAATCAAGTGGATTTTTTCATCAGCGCTTCTAAAGAAACGCTTTTATTGTGCGTTGAGCAAGGCTCTATCGCCATTGATGGGGTGAGTTTGACTTTAAGCAAGGTAGAAGAAAAGGGGTTTTGGCTAACGATTATCCCTTACACTTTAGAAAACACCCTTTTTAAGACTTATAAACTCAAACGGCGCGTGAATATTGAAACGGACATGTTAGTCCGCAGCGTTGCGTCTATTTTGAAAAAAACAAAAGGGTTTGAAAAAAATTTCTCTTGGAATGACGCGGATGCCTTGACTTTAGGGTATTAGATGAATAAAACCATAAAAGCCGCCGCTCTAGCCTATAACATGGGACAAGATCATGCCCCAAAAGTGATCGCAAGCGGGGTGGGCGAAGTGGCTAAAAGGATCATTCAAAAAGCTAAGGAATACGATATAGCACTCTTTTCTAACCCCATGCTGGTGGATTCGCTTTTGAAGGTGGAATTAGATTGCGCGATACCTGAAGAATTGTATGAAAGCGTGGTGCAAGTGTTTTTATGGCTCAATAGCGTGGAAAATAACGCGCAAATGTCCAAGTGATTGGGATGTAAAGTTAAAACGATGGTAGTAGAATTAAAAAACATTGAAAAGATTTATGAAAACGGGTTTCATGCTCTAAAAGGCGTGAATTTGGAATTAAAAAAAGGCGATATTTTAGGCGTGATAGGCTATTCAGGGGCGGGGAAATCCACGCTCATTCGCCTGATCAATTGCTTGGAGCGTCCTAGTTCTGGCGAGGTTTTAGTCAATGGGGTCAATCTGTTAAACTTAAAGCCTAAAGAATTGCAAAAAGCGCGCCAGAAAATAGGCATGATTTTCCAGCATTTCAATTTATTGAGCGCTAAAGATGTGTTTGAAAATGTCGCTTTCGCTTTAGAAATCGCCCGATGGGAAAAAACTAAGATTAAATCAAGGGTGCATGAATTGTTGGAATTAGTGGGGTTAGAAGATAAAATGCATTTTTATCCTAAACAGCTAAGCGGTGGGCAAAAGCAACGAGTGGCGATCGCTAGGAGTTTAGCGAATTGCCCTGATTTGTTGCTTTGCGATGAAGCCACATCCGCACTGGATTCTAAAACCACGCATTCTATTTTAACGCTTTTAAGCGGCATTCAAAAAAAGCTTGATTTGAGCATCGTTTTCATCACGCATGAAATTGAAGTGGTTAAAGAATTGTGCAACCAAATGTGTGTGATCAGCAGCGGCGAAATCGTGGAAAGAGGCTCGGTGGAAGAAATTTTTGCTAACCCTAAACATGCCGTTACTAAAGAATTGCTTGGTATCAAAAACGAGCATGCGGATCAAAAATCGCAAGACATTTATCGCATCGTGTTTTTAGGGGAGCATTTAGACGAGCCGATCATTTCTAATTTGATCAGGCGTTTTAAAATAGATGTGAGCATCATTTCAGGCAATATTGAAGAGCTTACGACTAAAGATATAGGGTATTTAGTGGTGCGGTTTTTAGGCAGTGTTGCAGAGACTCAAAGGGCTTTAGAGTATTTAAACGCTTTAGGCTTACAAGTGGAAAAATTAAAGGATTAAAATGATTTCTCAAATGCTCATTCAAGCCACGCTAGAAACGCTTTATATGGTGTTTGTGGCGAGCTTTTTGGCGGTTGTTTTTGGCTTGCCTTTGGGGGTTTTATTGTTAGTGAGTAAAAAAGGGCATTTGTTAAACAAACCCCTTTTGCATAAAATTTTAGACACTTCTATCAACATGACTCGCTCTTTCCCTTTTATCATTTTGATTATTTTGCTCTTGCCTTTATCGCGCTTTTTGATTGGCACAAGCATTGGCTCTAGCGCGAGCATTATCCCGTTAGCCATTTCAGCCATCCCTTTTGTCGCAAAGCTTTTTGAAAATTCTTTAATGGAAGTAGAGCATGGCAAGATTGAAACCACTTTAAGTTTGGGAGCGTCTCATTTGGAAGTCATTAAAATGATGCTTTTAGAGAGCCTGCCCTCTTTAGTGAACAATATCACCATTACCTTAATTTCTTTAATAGGCTATTCGGCTATGGCGGGAGCGTTAGGGGCTGGGGGCTTGGGGGATTTAGCCATTAGGATTGGCTATCAAAGTTATAGGGGCGATGTGCTTTTTTATGCGGTGGTCGTGATCATTGTTTTAGTGCAAATCATTCAAAGCGCGGGGGATTATGTGGTGAAACGCCTAAGAAAGCATAAGTATTAGGGATTTGGCTCTCATCAAATACGAATATTCAAAGCCAACTTTAATACGCTTTTTAAAGGGGATTTTTACGCTTTGTTTATGGTAAAACCCCACTTTCTAAAGAACGCTTTTAAAAGGTTATCATTCAAACTGAATTAGAGCCTTTTACGATGAATATTTAATTAAATTCTCATGCAACAATGGGCTTTATTTTGCGCCGTTGATAAATTTATCCATCTGTTTTTCTAAGTCTATGATTTGCGTTATCGCTCCTTCTAAAATTTCAAAATTTTTAGCGTTTTTTGGGGTAATGCATGCGAGTTTGTTGGAAGCTTTTTCTAACGATTGGATGTCTTTAAGCAAGGTTTTTAAAACTTCTACGCTTTTAAAATCCTTTTCAAAATAGTCATCAAATTGCCGTTCTGTTTGAGACAAGTTCTCTAAAAAAGCGCTTTGAAGGCGTATTTGAGTGCGATCATGCCCGGTTTCTATGCAGGTTTTATAAGCTTGATGGATCGCAGTCAAAACTTCTTGGGCTTTCAAAAAAGCCTTTGAAAGCCCAACGATGATTTCATAATGTTCGCCCTCTGCTCTTAAAAACCCTAAAAATAGTGAAATGAGCAATAACTTTTTTAGCATTTTATCCCTTTACCATTGATAAGAAAAGCTCACCCCATAGCGGCTACTGCCCTTAAAATCGCTAGAAATTTCAGGATAGAGCATCCATTGTTTGGGTTTGTAGCGTGAAGTGAATAAATAAGCAAACCCCCATGCGATAAGGCTGCCAATCGTAACTTGCAAGATCGTGTGTTGTCCTGCCACCACTCTGCTAGCATCAGTGAGTATTGCAAGAGCGATCACAGGAAGAGCCGGCTTCCACCCATAGCGGTAATACACAAACCCAGCCGCGCTAAACACCCCCCCAGCATGCCCGCTTGGCATGCCTCTCCAGGAATTACAGCACGGGCGTTTGGCAAATTCCACTCTAGCCCCATCTTTATGGGCGTTGCTAAAAGCTCCTTTAAGGCCATAAATCACTCCTTGAGTGACTAATGTGCCGACCGCTAATTCCCCTAAACCTCTATAATCGCGCATCGCTAAACTGACCGTGCCTACAAAAATAGGCAAAAACCTAAGCACATCGCCGATTTCTTCTAAAATGTATGCCCCCTCATTGATCGGCTCACTCCTTAAAGGATATACCCATAAGAGCAGGCTCAAAAAAAGACCTTTGAGCTTTTTCATTGAAACGCTCGCTTTTCTAAGGCAAAAACTTGCCTATTCAAATAAGCATAGCCTATTAAATAGCATGCGATAAAGACTAGGCTAATCACAATGAGCGCGTAAGAATTTAAACGAAACAAGACGCTCATTAAAATAAAAGGCAGGTTGCACAGAATAAGGATAAAAGCGCATAAAGGGTTAGGGCAATTGAAAGAGCGTTGTTGCAAGAATTGGAATAAAAGGGTGTGCAAATGCAAATTATCCGGCATGGTGGCTTTCTGGCGTTTTATTTTGCGCCTAAGGATACTAAAAAGCACCTCTATGACCGGATAAAGCATTAAATTGAGCCCAAAAAACACGCTGATTTTTTGCTCCAAACTCAAATGCAAGAGGGAAATCCCGCACACCAAACCCAAAAAATACGCCCCCCCATCGCCTAAAAAAATCTTTCCTAAAGGGAAATTTAACACCATAAACCCAAGCACCATGTAAGCGAGCAAACAAGACAAACTGCTAGGGTCTATATAGTGAATGACTAAAAGCGCGATCGCACAAATCCCAGATGCAAGCCCGTTAAACCCGTCAATGATATTAATAGCGTTACTGATACCCACCAGCATAAAGATAGCGAATAAAAAAGCGATAAAATAAGGCAAGCTAAAAAGGGGCGAAAAATCGCTCACCACTAAAGGCGTTGATGAAATGATGCAAACGACCCCTACGGCTTGTAAAATAAGGCGTATTTTAGGGCTTAATGAAAGGTTGATGTCTTCTAAAAAACCGCTTAAAAAGACTAACAACAACCCTAAGAAAACAAAAAACCCCTTAAAAGGCATTTCAAAAGGTTCAAAATAACAAGCCAACGCAAAAGAAAGAAAGATCCCAAGCCCCCCAGCTCGTGGGGTTCTGGCATGATGAAAGCCTTGTATTTTATTAGCGTTATCCACAAAGAGCATGGATTTTTTAGACCACAAAATAATCAAAGAGCAAATAAATAAACTGGTTAAAAAATATAGCACCCACAACACTTTTTATTGGATTTAATTGGCATTTTGTTTTGGGTATTATAGCAAAAGATAGCTTGATGATAAAATCTTATAGGTATAAGAGGCGGGTTTTATGTTACAATTCCAAAAATCATTATTATAAAATAAAGGATAGCCATGCGTTTTGGATTGAATATTGATCACATTGTTACTTTAAGAGAGATAAGAAAAACTTATGAGCCTGAGATTTTAGAAGCCCTATTCATCGCTAAAAACACCCATAAAGTGGATTTAATCACCATTCATTTGAGAGAAGACAAACGGCACATTCAAAATGAAGACGTTTTGAGATTGCTTGAAATTAGCCCCTTGCCTATCAACATTGAATGCTCTATCAATGCTGAAATCACTGATTTTTTATGCTCTTTGAAAAATAAGCCGAGTAAGGTTACGATCGTGCCTGAAAACAGAAATGAGGTTACGACAGAGGGGGGGTTGGATTGTTCATTAAAGGGTTTGGGGGAAGTTATTAGAGCGTATCACAATAAAGGCATTGAAGTGTCTTTGTTTATTGATCCTTTAAAGGACGCTTTGCATTTTGCAAGGGAGCATCAAGTCAAGCAAGTGGAGTTCCACACTGGGGTGTATGCGAATTTGCACAACGCTTTGTATTCTAACGCTAACAATCAAATCCATGCCATTAGCGCGCTCAAAGAAAAAAGCCCTAAAGAACTGAAAGAAGAATTGCACAACGCCTTTTTGCAATTAAGGAGAATGAGCAAAGAAGCGTTTTTTATGGGAATTGTGGTGTGCGCTGGGCATGGGTTGAATTATACTAATGTGAAAGAATTGTTAAAAATCCCCTCTTTAAGAGAGCTTAATATCGGTCATAGCGTGGTTTCAAAAGCGGTTTTAGTGGGCTTAGAAAAAGCGATTTTAGAAATGGCGCAACTCATTAAGCGATAAAATGGCTAAAAAGAAAATTGCGATCAGTTGCGGGGACATTCAAGGCGTAGGCTTAGAATTGATCTTAAAAAGCCATAAGGAAGTGAGCACACTTTGTGAGCCGTTGTATCTCGTTCATAGCGAACTTCTAGAACGAGCCAATCAATTGCTTGATAACGCTTATGAAACTAAAACGCTCAATGCGCTCGCTATCCATTCCCCCTTACCCTTATTGAACTCTAGCACGATAGGCAAAGTCAGCACTCAAAGCGGGGCGTATAGTTTTGAGAGTTTTAAAAAGGCTTGCGAGTTAGCGGATAGTGAAGAAGTGGATGGCATTTGCACTTTGCCTATCAACAAACTCGCATGGCAACAAGCTCAAATCCCTTTTGTGGGGCATACCGATTTTTTAAAGCAACGCTACAAAGATCATCAAATCATCATGATGCTTGGGTGTTCAAAACTCTTTGTGGGGCTATTTAGCGACCATGTGCCTTTAAGCGCGGTTTCTCAGCTCATTCAAGTTAAAGCGTTAGTTAAGTTTTTATTAGCGTTTCAAAAAAGCACTCAAGCTCAAATCGTTCAAGTGTGTGGTTTTAACCCCCATGCGGGCGAAGAGGGATTGTTTGGGGAAGAAGATGAAAAGATTTTAAAAGCCATTCAAAAGAGCAACCAAACGCTGGGTTTTGAATGTTTTTTAGGGCCACTGCCCGCTGATAGCGCTTTTGCCCCCAATAAACGCAAAATAACCCCTTTTTATGTGAGTATGAGCCATGATGTGGGGCTAGCCCCTTTAAAAGCACTCTATTTTGATGAAAGCATTAATGTGAGTTTGAACGCCCCCATTTTGCGTACCTCCACTGACCACGGCACAGCGTTTGATATTGCTTATCAAAACAAAGCGAACAACAAAAGCTATTTGAATGCGATCAAATACTTAGCTTAAAGGCTTTTTCTAAAAAGGGGGCTTATTTCATTCAAAGCTTTAATTTTAGATTTCATCTCTTTATTCTTCATGTTCAATGTTTAATTCTAGCTTTCTATTCATTGGTATTTTTGTCATTGGTATTTTTGTAAATCCACTTTTTAGTTTTGGTTTAAAGGCTTTAGAGTGTTGCTAACAAGGTATAATTCAAGCAAAAACACCACCCAAAGATAAAGACATGATTTTAAGCATTGAAAGTTCTTGCGATGACAGCTCTTTAGCCCTTACAAGAATAGAGGACGCTAAACTCATCGCTCATTTTAAAATCTCTCAAGAAAAGCACCACAGCTCTTATGGGGGCGTTGTGCCTGAGCTTGCATCGCGCTTGCATGCTGAGAATTTGCCGCTTTTATTAGAACGCATTAAAATCAGCTTGAATAGGGATTTTTCCAAGCTCAAAGCCATCGCTATTACTAATCAGCCAGGTTTGAGTGTTACCTTAATAGAAGGTTTGATGATGGCGAAAGCCTTGAGCTTGTCTTTGAATTTGCCCTTGATCTTAGAAGATCATTTGAGAGGGCATGTGTATTCGCTCTTTATCAATGAAAAACAAACCTGCATGCCTTTAAGCGTGCTCTTAGTCTCTGGGGGGCATTCTTTGATTTTAGAGGCTAGAGATTATGAAGACATCAAAATCGTTGCCACGAGTTTAGACGATAGCTTTGGGGAGAGTTTTGATAAGGTTTCCAAAATGCTTGATTTAGGCTATCCAGGAGGTCCCATAGTGGAAAAATTAGCCCTTGATTATGCGCACCCAAACGAGCCTTTAATGTTCCCTGTCCCTTTAAAAAACAGCCCGAATCTGGCTTTTAGCTTTTCAGGTTTAAAAAATGCGGTGCGTTTGGAGGTTGAAAAAAACGCCCATAATTTGAACGATGAGATAAAACAAAAGATTGGCTATCATTTTCAAAGCGCGGCTATTGAGCATTTAATCCAGCAAACCAAACGCTATTTTAAAATCAAACGCCCTAAAATTTTTGGCATTGTGGGGGGGGCGAGCCAAAATCTAGCCTTAAGAAAGGCGTTTGAAGATTTGTGCGTTGAGTTTGATTGCGAGCTCGTTTTAGCCCCTTTAGAATTTTGCAGCGACAATGCCGCCATGATAGGGCGATCAAGCCTAGAGGCTTATCAAAAAAAGCGCTTTGTCCCTTTAGAAAAGGCTAACATTTCGCCAAGAACGCTGTTAAAAAGTTTTGAGTGAATGGACACAAAAAGAAAGTGCATGATAAAACGCCTAAAATTCATCAATAGCGTCAAGTATCGGTTATTTTGAGGCAAGAGCTTAAAAAAGAGGGTGTTAAAAAAGAGCGTTTTAGTCAAATTTAATCTTATTTTGGTTACAATTCTAGGTTATTAAGTTTTAGTTTAAAGGGAAAAAATGCTCCGCTCTCTCTATAGCGCCACTTCAGGGATGCTCGCCCAACAAACGCACATTGACACCACTTCAAACAATATCGCCAATGTCAATACCACCGGGTTTAAAAAATCTCGTGCGGATTTTAACGACTTGTTTTACCAAGCGATGCAATACGCCGGCACCAACACAAGCAACACGACTTTATCGCCAGATGGCATGGAAGTGGGCTTAGGCGTGCGCCCTAGCGCGATCACTAAAATGTTTTCGCAAGGCAGCCCTAAAGAAACGGAAAACAATTTAGATGTCGCCATTACGGGTAAAGGTTTTTTTCAAGTCCAATTGCCTGATGGCACCACCGCTTATACAAGAAGCGGGAATTTTAAGCTAGACGAGCAGGGCAATCTTGTAACAAGCGAGGGCTATCTTCTCATCCCTCAAATCACTTTACCTGAAGACACCACGCAAGTAAATATCGGTGTGGATGGCACGGTGAGCGTGACTCAAGGCTTGCAAACGACTTCTAATGTGATCGG
This sequence comes from Helicobacter pylori, assembly GCF_030062585.1. Lineage (NCBI taxonomy): Bacteria > Pseudomonadati > Campylobacterota > Epsilonproteobacteria > Campylobacterales > Helicobacteraceae > Helicobacter > Helicobacter pylori. Next base: position 349,705 of record NZ_CP071935.1, read on the forward strand.
GCAAATCACGCTAGCTAATTTTGTCAACCCAGCGGGGCTTCATTCTATGGGGGATAATTTGTTTTCAATCACCAACGCTAGCGGCGATGCGATTGTGGGCAACCCGGATTCTCAAGGATTGGGCAAGTTAAGGCAAGGCTTTTTGGAGCTTAGCAATGTGAGATTGGTAGAAGAAATGACGGATCTAATCACCGCTCAAAGGGCCTATGAAGCCAATTCTAAAAGCATTCAAACCGCTGACGCCATGCTCCAAACCGTCAATTCCCTCAAACGCTAATTGGAGCGGTGTCGTTATTCTTTAATTCTTGTGGCTAGGGTTTTTAAGTTTTTCAACGCCGCTTTTTGGGTTATTGTTTGGTTGGTGTTTTCCTTTTATGAAAAAAACAGCCAAAACAGCTAGACCGATAAGAATGATAGAGATGATAGCCAGATACCACATTTTCTCAGTTTTATCCGCTTCTTGTTGCGCTTGTTCTGCTTTTAATTTTGTTTCTTGTTATGCTTTCAATTTTTTGCGTAAGGTGGCAACTAAAACGCATGCAGGCACGGTTACCCTATAAGCCGGCCAGCAAGATTGACGCTCACTAACGCGCCTGTAATGACCAATAGTGCCAGCTAAAATGCCTAGAGTTTTTTTAAGCGCTACTTTACCCACCACAGACGATAAACCATGCCCTAGAGTTTGTCTTACCATTGCATCTGCAACAGATACAGCCAATGCATAAGAATGAGAGCCGCCCGCTTTAAACAGCGTTAAAACAGATGCGATTAGAGCTTGTTTGTTTTCGCTAATCATTTTATCAATATTTGTCATGCCCAATTCATCGCAAAGTTCTTTAATCTCTCTCCCACTCATTTTTTCCAAACTATCTTTCAAAAGTTTAGAAAGCATGTTTTGCTCAATCAAAGAGGTTGGAGATTCTTCATGGTAATTAACCTTTAAATGATCGCACGCATCGCACAAAATCTCTTTGTATAAGACCCCTTCGTTTCTAAAAAATTAATAAAAGTATTGCCCCCATAACACTGCAATTCTTCAGCGATTCTTCTTGTGTATTTGGCGTAATCGCTACCATACCTTTGGTATTCTGTTGAACTTGTCAATTCTTCATTCATTCTTAGCGTGCCATCTTCATCATAGACAAGCGCATCAAACAAATCTTTCAAATCATTAGAGCTTAATCGCTTTAAAAATTCCAAGTCGCTATTTGTATGCCATATTCTTCCTTTAATTTTATTCCTACCACCGCTCAAATCCCACCAACCCCCTTTTTTAGCGATTAGCGATTAGTGATTAGTGATTAGTGATTAGTGATTAGTGCATCATTTTTTAAAATCATGTCTAACGCCCTAAAAGGCTCAAGCACACCCGCTAACTGCACATGAATATTGCGTTACAAATGCTAATGGGTTTTATTGATTTACAACCAAAGAATGATAATAATTAAAATGTTTTGATACGCTTTATCATTTTAAATAAGATAAATCCGATTTGAAAGTAGGAAACTATTGATTTTTCTTTAGGTATAATTTAACGAACCGCTATTTTGATTTTTGACACAAGGAAACCCCCTCCTTTAACTCTCTCTAACCCTTACTTTTTATCGTTTTTATGTTCGTGGTTAGCGTTGCATTGATTGGCTTGGTTTTGGCTATTTTTTTGACAACTTCCGTTGTTTTGATTTTTAGCATCACCTTTTTGATTGTGGTTTTGATTACTGTAGCTGTTACTCATTTTGTCTCCCTTTTAAATTAAAATAAAAACCAGATGCATTTTTGCATCTAGGTCTCCATTCTATACCTTTTTTTCTAAAAAAAAGCTTAAACGGATTCTATTTGCAACGACTTCTTATCTTCACTGGCTTGCTGTGTTTTTAGGCGTAAAGTGGCAACCACAATGCATGCCGGTATGGTTACCCTATAAGCCGGCCCTGCAATATCAATCGCTGTCCATACGCCTGTAATGATCCAACCAACAGGGCCTGTTAAAAAGCTCAGGGTTCTTGTAAGCACTTGATTGCCCGCAAGCGATAAACCACGCCCTAGAATGGTTTTTGCGACCGCATTCGCAACAATGACAGCTAATTGATAAGATTTAAAGCCTCCCATTTTAAACAGCGTTAAAGTCGCCGCGCTTAAGGCTTGTCTGTTCAAATTGTCCGTGTTTTTTATGGACAATTCATCGCACATTTCTTTCACTTCTTCATCATCCATTTCTTCCAAACTTCTTTCTAAGATTTTAGAAAGCATGTTTTGTTCAATTAAAGTCGTTTCAGTTTTCTTGTTGTAATTGACCTTTAATTTATCGCACACATCGCATAAAATCTCTTTGTATAAGACTCCTTCGCCTTTAATGAAACTCGCAAAACTATTGCTCCCATAGTATTGCAACTCTTCAGCGATTCTTTCTGCGTATTTAGCGTAATCATCGCCATGCCTTTTGTATTCTATGGAGCTTGTCAGTTTTTCATTGTGTCTTTTTTCGCCGTCTTTACCAAAAACAAGCACCTCAAACAAATCCAATAAATCACTAGATTCCAGTTGCTTTAAAAATTCCAAGTCTCTATCATATTTGTATGCCATATTATTCCTTTATATTGTTTTATCACTTATTAAAAACAAACGACTTTTCGCACCCCATCGCTGTTTTTCTAAAGTGGTTACTGATTTTAATATCATTTGTCTAAAACTACACTTAATTAAAAAGGCTTAAGTTCAAAAGCCCAACGCTCTTAACTCTATAGATTGATTTAAAGCGTCAATTCTTTTAAACGCTAAAAATAAAACCCAGACATTTTATAGCATCTAGGTTTATATTATATTTTTAAGAAAGGTTTAAAAAGCGTTAAAGAATATTTTTAATTTCGTTTGCTTGCGCTTTTAGGCGTAAAGTGGCAACCACAATGCATGCCGGTATGGTTACCCTATAAGCCGGCCCTGCAATATCAATCGCTGTCCATACGCCTGTAATGATCCAGCCAATAGGGCCTGTTAAAATGCTTAGCCCTCTTGTAAGAGCGGCATTTGCCCCTAGAGACAACCCTCTTTGAAAAATCGCCTTTATCACGGCGTTTGCAACAATTAAAGCTAATTGATAGGATTTGAAGCCACCCATTCTAAATAGCGTTAAAGCAGCTGTGCTTAGGGCTTGCTTGCCTAATTTATTAGTGTTTTTCACTCCTAATTCATCGCAAAGCTCTCTAATCTCCTCATCGCTCATTTTTTCCAAACTTTTTTGTAAAATGCTAGAGAGCATGTTTTCTTCAATCAAAGTTGTGTCAGACTTTTTGTTGTAGTTGACTTTTAATTTATTGCACACTTCATACAAAATTTCTCTGTATAAAACCCCTGTACCTCTCAACGCGCTCGCAAAACTATTGCTCCCATAGTATTGCAATTCTTCAGCGATTCTTTCTGCGTATTTAGCATAATCATTGCCATGTCTTTTGTATTCTTCTGAAAGCGTTAATCCTTCAGTAAATCTTTTTTTACCGTCTTTGTCATAGACAAGCACCTCAAACAAATCTTTCAAATCATTAGAGCTTAATCGCTTTAAAAATTCCAAGTCGCTATTTGTATGCCATATTCTTCCTTTAATTTTATTTCTACCGCTCACTCAAATCCCACCAACCCCCTTTTTTTAGTGAAGTGATTAGTGATTAGTGCATCATTTTTTAAAATTTAAGTATAAAACGCCCTCAATTCAAGGGTTTTTGAGCGAGCTTTTTACTCAAAGAATCCAAGATAGCGTTTAAAAATTTAGGGGTGTTAGGCTCAGCGTAGAGTTTGCCAAGCTCTATGCATTCATTGATGATGATAGGGTTTTGTGTGGGCGTGAAGCCAATTTCATACGCTCCTAAGCGTAAAATCGCCTTTTCCATGCTCCCTAATCGCTTGAAATCCCAGTCTTTTAAATGCGGCTCGATGAGAGCGTCAATTTCATTGATTCTTTCTAACACGCCATTAAAAAGGCTTAAAGCAAAAGCGAGCTGGTTGTTTTTAATCTTTTTTTCTTCCAACATGCTGGAAGCGATTTTTTTAATTTCTTCATTACCGCTTTCAAACGCATACAACAATTCAACCACAGCCCCCCTGGCTTGAGTTCGTGTCGCCATTTTAGCCCTTGAGAGTTTGGCACAAGCTCAATAATTCAATGAGGGTGCTCATCGCTTCAAAGCCCTTATTGCCGGCTTTACTGCCCGCTCTTTCAATCGCTTGTTCAATATTGTCTGTGGTCAGCACGCCAAAGCTTACCGGCATGCTGTATTTTAGCATCGCGCTGGCAATGCCCTTAGTCGCTTCCGCGCTCACGTAGTCAAAATGCGGAGTCCCCCCTCTAATGATCGCTCCTAAAACGCACACGCCATCGTATTTTCCGCTCTCTAACAATTTGTCTAAAATCAAAGGCAATTCATAAGCCCCAGGCACCAGCACGAGATCTAAAAGCTCCTCATCGCCCCCATGCCTTTTAAAGCAGTCAATCGCCCCTTCTTGTAATCTGTCTGTGATGATATGATTGAAGCGCGATGTTAAAATGGCGACTTTTTCATTCCCTTGTAATTGCAATTTTCCTTCTATGATTTGCATGAAATTCCTTTAAAATAAATTTTGGATTTTTAACATGTCGGTTACTAAGTGTTCTAACTCATCAGGTTTTAGCATGTTTGCTCCATCGCTTAGGGCGTTTTTAGGATCAATGTGTGTTTCAGCGAATAACCCATCAATCCCCACCGCAGCCGCCGCTCTGGCTAAAATAGGGGCAAAAGAGCTGTCTCCTGAACTTTTCCCATTCGCTCCCCCTGGCATTTGCACGCTATGGGTAGCGTCAAAAATCACCGGTGCAAACTCTCGCATGATTTTTAAAGAGCGCATATCCACCACTAAATTCCCATACCCAAAGCTGCTCCCCCTTTCACACAGCCACACGCCATTTTTCAACGCCGTTTCATAAGTGGGGCTTTGAATGCTTTTATCTCTCGTTTTAAGGGCTTTTAAGACAGAATATTGCATGTCTTTTGGGTTCATGAATTGCCCTTTTTTGATATTGACAATAGCGTTAGTTTGGCTCACTGCTACAATCAGATCCGTTTGGCGGCACAAAAACGCCGGGATTTGTAAAATATCCGCTACTTTGGCTGCCACGCTTGCTTGATAGCTCTCATGCACATCGGTTAAGATTTTATAACCAAATTCATCTTTGATGGTTTGCAACATTTCTAAGCCTTTTTCTAAACCAGGCCCTCTGTAACTCTCTAAACTCGTGCGGTTAGCCTTATCAAAACTCGCTTTAAAATAAAAATCCAACCGCTCGTTGTTGGCTAGGGGTTGCAATTTAATAGCGATACTTCTTAGATTTTCTAAACTCTCAATGACGCATGGGCCAGCGATTAAAACGGGTTTAGGGGTTTTTGTTTCAGGGGTTTTCATAACTTATCCTTTGTTTAATGGTTTCTTCAATCGGCTCAAAAAAATGGCTTTCAAAATTATAATTATAAATCCTGCCTGTTTCTATGATGTAGTGCCAACCAAAAATTTTTAATTCATTCTTGCTCGCTTTCTCTTGAATGAAATCATAGCTTAAGAGGTTGTTGAGTTGCAAGCGCACGCTCAAACGCTCTGTAAGCCATGAACGCTTGGCGGAATGGTTGCTGAATTGCGGGCGGTTTTTTAATTCTTCTTTAACAGGCTCTAAGAATTGTATCCAGTCTGCAATGTAAGGGGTTTTAGCCTTGGTGGTTTCATCATTGATCAAATGAATGCTCCCGCAAGCCCCACAATCGCTATGCCCGCAAATGATTAAATTTTGAACGCCCACATGCGCAATAGCGTATTCAACGCTCGCAATGGTAGAAAGGGATTCTTTACAGCTTGTTTTAGGGGGGATCACATTGCCCATGTTGCGGATCACATACAATTCGCCCGGTTTGGTGCCGGTGATTAGATTGGGCACGACTCGTGAATCCACGCAAGAAATGAACAGAGTGTGGGGCTTTTGCTTAGTCTTTAAACTCTCATAAAGCTCTTTAAGCTCTTCATATTCATTCTCTTGAAACTCTAACGCTCCTAAAAACGCTTTCACTCTTTAACCCTTAAATCTTATTTTCTTAAACTTGGTTTTTTTAAAACGCTTATCATAGCTAAAAATCTTGCATTTCTTTTTGTTATAATGGCGTTATTTTACACTTTAAAGGGCTTTCATGCAATTATGTGTCGCATTGGATTTAGAAAAAAAAGAGGACAATCTTTCCTTATTACAAGAATTGAAGGGCTTAGATTTATGGGCTAAGGTGGGGCTTAGATCTTTTATAAGAGATGGGGCTGTTTTTTTAGATGAAATCAGAAAGATTGATGAAAATTTTAAGATCTTTTTGGATTTGAAGCTCTATGATATTCCTTATACTATGGCAAATGCCGCGCTAGAATGCGCGAAATTAGAAATTGACATGCTCACCGTGCATTTGAGCAGCGCTAAAAGCGCGCTAACAGCTTTAATGCAACGCCTAAACGCTCTTAAAAAACGCCCCTTAATCATGGGCGTGAGCGCTTTAACCAGCTTTAGCGAAGAGGAATTTTTGATGGTGTATAACGCCCCTTTAAAAACGCAAGCGATCAAATTAAGCGCTATGGGTAAAGAGAGCGGGATTGATGGGGTGGTGTGTTCGGTGTTTGAAAGCTTAGCGATTAAAGAGGCTTTGGGTCAAGGCTTTTTGACTTTAACCCCTGGCATAAGGCTGGATAAAAACGACAAAGAAGATCAAGAACGAGTGGCGAACGCTAAAGAAGCCAAACAAAATTTAAGCGATTTTATCGTGGTAGGCCGCCCCATTTATCAAGCTAAAGAGCCTAGAGAAGTGGTTTTAGAGCTTTTAAAGGATTGTTAATGCGGGTGTTAGAAACGATTGCTACTTTAAGAGAATATCGTAAAAGTTTGAAAGAAAGCGTGGGGTTTGTGCCGACTATGGGGGCTTTACACAGAGGGCATCAAAGCTTGATAGAAAGGAGTTTAAAAGAAAATTCCCACACGATTGTAAGCGTTTTTGTCAATCCCACGCAATTTGGGGCTAACGAGGATTTTAGCGCTTACCCGCGCCCTTTAGAAAAGGATTTGGCTTTGTGTGAAAAATTAGGCGTTAATGCGGTGTTTGTGCCTAAAATTGGCGAAATGTATCCCTATGAAGCAAAGCAACGCTTAAAACTCTACGCCCCTACATTTTTATCCCGCTCTTTAGAGGGAGCCATGCGTAAGGGGCATTTTGATGGGGTGGTTCAGGTCGTGTTAAGATTGTTCCATCTTGTCAATCCCACTAGAGCGTATTTTGGCAAAAAGGACGCCCAACAGCTTTTAATCATCCAGCATTTAGTCCAAGATTTGCTTTTAGACATTGAAATAGCGCCATGCGAGATTATGCGAGATGATGATAATCTGGCTTTAAGCTCTAGGAATGTGTATTTGAGTGCCACAGAAAGAAAACAAGCCCTAGCCATTCCAAAAGCTTTAGAAAATATCCAGCAGGCCATAGATAAGGGCGAAAAAGCGTGCGAAAAACTGAAAAAACTAGGGCTTGAAATTTTAAAAAATTTAGAAGTGGATTATTTGGAATGTTGTAACCACAAGCTAGAGCCTTTAAAAACCATAGAGCCGGCTAACACGCTCATTTTAGTGGCGGCTCGTGTGGGTAAAACCAGGCTTTTAGATAATTTATGGGTGTAGTTTGAAATTTTTGTGGCGACCCTTGAAAGATTTGAACTTCCGTTTCCACCGTGAAAGGGTGGTATCCTTGGCCACTAGATGAAAGGGTCATTTTTAACGATTGACTATTATTTGAAGATAAAGCGTAGAAAATGATTTAAAAAGTTCTTGGTGGCGGAGCGGACGGGACTCGAACCCGCGACCCCCTGCGTGACAGGCAGATATTCTAACCAGCTGAACTACCGCTCCCTATCAAAACCCCATAGCCTAAAAACGCATGCTTGAAGCTAAGTCAAAAATGGTGGTCGCTATAAGACTCGAACTTATGACATCTACCTTGTAAGGGTAGCGCTCTACCAACTGAGCTAAGCGACCACAATATTGAGATAAAATCCAACTAAATTTAAAAGAGTGGTGACTCCTAGGGGATTTGAACCCCTGTAACCACCGTGAAAGGGTGGTATCCTAACCACTAGATGAAGGAGCCACTACGCTCAAATGGTGACCCGTGTTGGATTTGAACCAACGGCCCATTCCTTAAAAGGGAATTGCTCTACCAGCTGAGCTAACGGGTCTCACAAAAAGATAATGATACAATTTTTTTTAACGCTTGTCAAGAATAACTGAAAAATATTGCGGTTTTCATAGAAACGACACGCTCTTAAAACGGCATAACAGCTTTTTGCTTAAATAAAAAACTTGGTTGCGCTTTAATGCTATAAGGATCACAATAGATGCGTTTTGGTTATTGGCTAGTATTGTTTTTTTGGGGTTTTAAAAAAGCTTTATCAAGATCTAACAAATCTTATTAGGATTTAATGCTTTTTTGTTTAAAAAATTTCATTTTTAAAAAATGAGTTTTTAAAGCTTTGTTTTATCGTTTTAGATCTTATTTTGTTGTAAAACGCATTTTCTTTTATTTTATTTTCTTAAAGGGATAGGGGTGGATTTTGCACTTGACCCCCCAAAAAAGAAAATTCAAAAAAAGAAACCCCTTAAAAAGGGAGTTTCATAAAAGGTTTTAACGCTTTAATAAGCGAACACATAATTCAAATACACGCTATAGAGTCTGCGGTATTGGAGTTGGGTGCCTAGCAAAGAATAGTAATTCGTGTTGATCGTAGGGATCTTCACGCCCAATTCCACGCCATGCTGAGCCGCATGATCGCTCGCTTTCTTTTTGTTTTTAGCGAGGTTCATTCTCAAGCCCAAGTTGAATAAGAATTGGAAATTCGCCACATTCATTTTAGCGCTGTAAAAATTATTGAATGTCGCTAAATTCACGTATTGGGAATTAAGCCATGAAGTGCCCGCTAAGGCGATACCGCCAAACACCCCAAAAGAAATCTTATTGTTTTTGGTGGCTTTGTCATTGATGAAGTTATAAAGGACATCTGTCCCTACCCCATAAGTGAACACATCAGAGGCGGAGTTGAAAAAGCTGGATTTGATATAAGCATGGTTATAGTCAAAAAAGCCGTAATACCTTAACCCCCACCTTCTTTTTTCACCAAAGAATTGTTTATACCCTATTTGCACGCCGATCCCATTCATGGCACCATTGTTGGTTTGAGAGCTGATTAAGCCAACGCGTCTGAAAGGGTTATGCCCTAATTCTTGCGTGGCGCTTAATAATTGCGAATAAGCGCTCTGGTTGACTTGATAAACGGCCTGTAAGCCCCCGGGGTTATTAGGGTTAGTGGATTGGCTTATCAAATTTTTAAGGAATGGGGAATTAGGCGTGTTTGAAGCGGTCGTGGTGATGCTGTTATAAGTGTTGTTTAAAGTGCTAAGGCTGCCTCTAAAATCAAGTATGGTGCGTGCCAACAACTCAGATTGCTTGATTTGCTCGGCTTGAGTGCCAAAATGCGCAAGGCTGTTATCTAAAGCCGTTATCGTCTCTTCCACATACGCGCAACCGGCTCCCCAAGTGTTGTTAGTAACCCCTTGATTGGGCAATGTCCCACCCCCATTTCTGCAAGCTGCCAAGTAATTTGTGATAAATTGGCTTGGGATAGTGTTAAGGTCTTTTTTCATTTGATCGGCTAGTTCGAGCATCTTGGCTTGTGCTTGAGCGTGATTGAGCATGTTTTGAGCGAAAGCCCTATCAGCAGAGGTGTAAGGGTTGAAATCTTGCGGCGCGTTTTGATTGCTTTGCTGGTTAGTATTAAGGCTTTGAGCTTGCGCGACGATTTCTTGGGCGTTTTTGATCATGCTAGTAACGGCGCTAAATTCAGCACTAAAGATTTGGCACGCATTCCCATCTTTATTGATACCCCATGGGCTACCATTACCCGCACTGTTTTCATTATGCGTGGATCGCACCAAAGGGCATTGGGTGTTAAGGACATTCATGATCGTGCTGGCTTGTTCTAAAAGGTTTTGAGCGGTATTGGTGAATTTGAATGTTTGCGTTTCTTGGTTGTTATTACCACTGCTAGTTGCACTATTACTGCTATTATTTTTTCGACAGAATTGATCCACACCACCATTAATTTCAGCAGTTTGTTTGCATTCGTAGGTGTAGGTTACGGTCACTTCTGTGCCTTTCCCGTCCAAGACAGGAAACCCATTTCCCTCCTTTAAAGCTTGTTGGATAGCTTGATAGGCTTTATTGAGTTTTTCAAATTCTTGGATAGACATGGATTTACCAGGACCAGTCGCTTCATACCGGTTGCAAGTGATGTTCGTTGAATAGCTTCCTGGTTGGTTATTGAAAACAACGCTGCCAGGCCCACTCTCTGTGCCATTGCCATTCCCACACATTATCGCATAGCCTATCACATTCCACAGCCCCACCGCCGCATTCAACGCCAAAGAGACGGCTTGATACGCCGGGGAGTTGGTTTTTTCGCCAGTCAAACCTTGCGTGTTTGCTTTTAAATTATCGATCGCAGCATTGATTTCTGAAGGGCTGCTCGCGTTCGTTACCGCCTGATTGAGGTTGTTGAAATTGGTTAAAAAGTTGCTCAAATTCTCATAAGTGTCTGAGAGTTTTTTCAATTCGCCGGTGTTTTTCACCATTTGAGCGGCTTCGCCGATTTGATAGCCGGCGCTGATAAAAAAGCCGTTGTCTTCAGCGTTTAAAAGCGATGAAGCGAGAGAGAGAGAGAGAGTAAAAAGGTTTTTTTCATAAATTTTCTCCTTGAAATAAAATTGAGTGATTGAAATTTTATACATTAAGAATGTATTAAAAGCATTGTAGCATGAAATCGTTTTTTTTTTTTTTGTCATTTAGAGAAAATTTTAGAATTTTGCAAATTTTACGCGTTTGTTTGGGTGGTATTGGAAAGAATTTTTAGATTTTATTTTAATGGAACGCTAATGATAAAAGCTTAACAGAGATTTTTTGTTGCGCGTTTTTCAAAACGAGCGGTTTTGTCAAATGAAAAGCCCCCCAAAAGGGGGGATTCTAGAAGATGGATTTTAAAAGCAGATGATACTAAAAAGCAAGGGGGCTTACATCATGCCGCCCATGCCTCCCATTCCGCCCATGCCACCCATATCAGGCATTGCTGGGGCCGCTTTTTCTTCTTTGATTTCATGCACGGTGGCTTCTGTGGTTAAAAGCAGGCTTGAAACCGAAACCGCATTTTGTAAAGCGATCCTTTCTACTTTTAAGGGGTCAATAATGCCTTCTTTAAACATGTCCACATACTTGCCATTGCTAGCGTTAAAACCAAAATGCCCTTCGTGTTTTTCTACTTCATTCACGACCACACCGCCATCATAACCGGCATTGATAGCGATTTGAGCTAATGGGGCTTTAATGGCGCGCATGATGATTTCATAGCCCACTTTTTCATCATCGTGTAAATTCAAATGCACTTTTTGAGCCGCGCGAATGAGAGCCGCACCGCCGCCAATCACAATGCCTTCTTCAACCGCCGCTTTAGTCGCGCTCAACGCGTCATCCACCCGGTCTTTTTTCTCTTTCATTTCCACTTCACTCGCAGCGCCCACTTTGATCACAGCCACACCGCCAGAGAGTTTGGCCAATCTTTCTTGCAATTTTTCTTTGTCATAATCGCTTGTCGTGCTTGCGATTTGGGTTTTGATTTGCGCGACTCTGTCTTTAACGTCATCGCTATGGCCTTTGCCATCTACGATCGTGGTGTTGTCTTTATCAATCACAATCCTTCCGGCTTTGCCTAAAAACTCCACTTCAGCGTTTTCTAGACTCAAGCCTAATTCTTCGCTAATAACTTGACCGCCGGTTAAAATAGCGATGTCTTTGAGCATTTCTTTTCTTCTGTCCCCAAAGCCTGGAGCTTTAACCGCTGCGATATTCAACACGCCTCTTAATTTATTCACCACTAGAGTCGTTAAAGCTTCGCCCTCAATGTCTTCAGCGATGATTAAAAGCGGTTTGCCCTCTTTCATGGTTTTTTCTAGTAGCGGGAGAATGTCTTTCATGCTAGAGATTTTTTTATCCGTTAAAAGGATGTAAGCGTTATCCAATTGAGCGGTCATTTTCTCAGCGTTGGTTACAAAATAAGGGGAGAGATAGCCTCTATCAAATTGCATGCCTTCTACAACATCTAATTCGTCTTCAATGCCCTTAGCTTCTTCAACGGTGATCACGCCGTCTTTACCCACTTTTTCCATAGCGTCAGCGATGAGTTTCCCAATATTGTGATCGGAGTTTGCAGAAATGGTCGCTACTTGGGTGATTTCTTCTTTACCGCCCACTTTTTTGCTCGCTTTTTTAAGCTCATTAATGATCGCTTCAGCGGCTTTATCCATGCCTCGTTTCACTTCAATAGGGTTAGCCCCAGCCGTGATATTCCTCAAACCTTCTTTAAAAATGCTATAAGCCAGCACGGTCGCTGTGGTCGTGCCATCGCCGGCAGCATCAGCGGTTTTGCTCGCTACTTCTTTAACGAGTTGAGCGCCCATGTTAGCCACCGGGCAACTTAATTCAATCTCTTTAGCCACGCTCACGCCGTCTTTGGTGATGCTTGGAGCGCCATAGCTTTTTTGAATCAACACGTTCCTGCCTCTTGGCCCCATGGTAACTTTAACAGCGTCATGGAGTTGTCTCACGCCTTCAAATAGAAGGTTTCTTGCACTATCTGAAAATTTGATTTCTTTTGCCATTGTGTATCCTTAATAATAATGTTTTTTAGTGTTTTTTGTGATCATGACAGCAAGCTTCAGCATGTTTGTGATCTTTATGATCATGGCTATTGGCATGACAGCAAGATCCCGCGCCCACGATGCCCAGAACGTCTTCTAGTTCTAGCACCATGTATTCAGTGCCGTCTAAAACGATTTCTGCGCCTTTGTATTTGCCAAAAGCGATCACATCGCCTTCTTTAACGCATTTGCAACCCTCACTGATTTTATGGCTAACGGCTTTGACTACGCCCATTAAAGGCTTTTCTTTAGCGTTATCAGGGATGATGATGCCTGAACTGGTTTTGTTCTCTTCTTCAAGTCTTTCTACTAAGACCCTTTCTCCTAATGGTTGAAACTTCATTTCAGTTCTCCTAAGTTTTGATAAATAAAATAGAAATTTAGCGCTTAGTATTCTTAAGCGACATAACTATAGCGCATTTTTAGGGATAAGTCAAGCCATAAAACCAAAGCTAAGATTGTAATTATAAGGATTATTAAGTCTATTTATATCAAGTTTCATTAGTTTAAAAATATAAGGATTAGAAAAGGGGCGTTATCAACAAACCTTTTTGAAGATTTTATTTATTGAGTATAATCCCTTTTGAGAAAGTCAAACCAAGAAAGCACGATGAAGAAAGCATGAAAAATGATTCTTAAAAGTTCCATTGATCGCCTTTTGCAAACGATAGACATTGTAGAAGTCATTAGCTCTTATGTGGATTTGAGGAAATCAGGTTCGAATTACATGGCTTGTTGCCCTTTTCATGAAGAAAGGAGCGCGAGTTTTAGCGTCAATCAAATTAAAGGGTTTTACCATTGCTTTGGGTGTGGGGCGAGCGGGGATAGCATTAAATTTGTGATGGCGTTTGAAAAGCTTTCGTTTGTGGAAGCGCTTGAGAAATTAGCCCACCGATTCAATATAGCTTTAGAGTATGACAAAGGCGTTTATTACGATCATAAAGAAGATTACCACCTTTTAGAAATGGTGAGCTCGTTGTATCAAGAAGAGCTTTTTAACGCCCCGTTTTTTTTGAATTATTTGCAAAAAAGAGGGCTTAGCATGGAGAGCATCAAAGCGTTTAAATTAGGCTTATGCACGAATAAAATTGATTACGGCATTGAAAATAAAGGCTTGAATAAGGATAAACTCATTGAATTAGGCGTGCTAGGCAAGAGCGATAAAAAGGATAAAACCTATTTGCGCTTTTTGGATCGCATCATGTTCCCTATTTATAGCCCTAGCGCTCAAGTGGTGGGTTTTGGAGGGCGCACCTTAAAAGAAAAAGCGGCCAAGTATATCAATTCGCCCCAAAGTAAGCTTTTTGATAAATCCAGTTTGCTCTATGGCTATCATTTGGCTAAAGAACACATCTATAAACAAAAGCAAGTCATTGTAACAGAGGGGTATTTGGATGTGATTTTATTGCACCAGGCGGGTTTTAAAAACGCCATAGCCACGCTTGGGACAGCTTTAACGCCATCGCATTTGCCCTTGCTTAAAAAAGGCGATCCAGAAATCCTCTTAAGCTATGATGGGGATAAGGCAGGGCGGAATGCGGCTTATAAAGCGAGCTTGATGCTGGCTAAAGAGCAAAGGAGGGGGGGGGTGATTTTGTTTGAAAACAACCTAGACCCTGCGGAGATGATCGCTAATGGCCAGATTGAAACCTTAAAAGACTTGTTATCGCGCCCCATGGCTTTTATTGAATTTGTTTTAAGGTGCATGGCGGGTTCTTATCTTTTAGACGATCCTTTAGAAAAAGATAAGGCTCTTAAAGAAATGTTAGGGTTTTTAAAAAACTTTTCCTTGCTTTTACAAAGCGAATACAAGCCCTTAATCGCTGCACTTTTGCAAGCGCCTTTGCATGTTTTAGGGATTAGAGAGCGAGTCTCTTTTCAGCCTTTTTACCCCCAAACAGAAAAACCCAATCTTGCTCAAAAGTTCGCCCATGTTCCTAACACGATGAGTTTGGAATTTTTAGAAAAATTAGTGATCCGCTATCTTTTAGAAGACAGAAGCTTGTTGGATTTGGCGGTGGGTTATATCCATAGTGGGGTATTCTTGCATAAAAAACAAGAATTTGACGCTTTGTGTCAAGAAAAATTGGACGACCCTAAATTAGTTGCGTTATTATTAGATGCGAATTTACCCCTAAAAAAAGGGGGTTTTGAAAAGGAATTGCGTTTGTTGATTTTGCGCTATTTTGAGCGCCAACTCAAAGAAATCCCTAAAAGCTCGCTCCCTTTTAGCGAAAAAATGATCTGTTTGAAAAAGGCTCGCCAAGCCATTATGAAATTAAAACAAGGAGAATTAGTCGCCATATGAAACAAATAAAAGCTTTAGCCCTATTTAGTGGGGGGTTGGATAGTTTGTTGTCCATGAAATTACTCATTGATCAAGGCATTGAGGTAACCGCTTTGCACTTTAATATAGGGTTTGGGGGGAATAAAGATAAAAGAGAGTATTTTGAAAACGCCACCGTGCAAATTGGGGCTAAGCTCTTGGTGTGCGATATTAGAGAGCAGTTTTTTAACGATGTGTTGTTCAAGCCCAAATACGGCTATGGGAAGTATTTCAACCCTTGCATTGATTGCCATGCCAACATGTTTAGGAACGCTTTTTATAAAATGCTTGAATTGGATGCGGATTTTGTTTTGAGCGGGGAAGTGTTGGGGCAACGCCCTAAATCCCAAAGGAAAGAAGCGCTCAATCAGGTGAGGAAATTAGTCAGAGAAGTGGGCGAAGAGGCTCGTTTTGATCTTATTTTAGACCGAACGCAAGCAAGCGGTGAAAAACCGCAATTTTTAGATGAGTTGCTCTTAAGGCCCATGAGCGCTAAACTCTTAGAGCCTACTTTCATGGAAAAAAAGGGTTTTGTTGATAGAGAAAAGCTTTTAGATGTGAGTGGTAGGGGGCGCGCTAGGCAATTGCAAATGATCAAAGATTATGGCTTGAAATATTATGAAAAGCCAGGTGGAGGGTGCTTGCTTACGGACATTCAAGTGAGTAATAAGATTAAGAATTTGAAAGAATACAGAGAAATGGTGTTTGAAGACAGCGTGATCGTTAAAATTGGGCGCTATTTTGTCTTACCCCATAACGCTCGTTTGGTGGTGGCAAGGAATGAAGAAGAAAACCATAAATTGGATATTCAACACCCCTTAATGGATAAGATTGAATTACTGAACTGTAAAGGCCCTTTGAGTTTGGTGGATAAAAACGCCAGCAAAGAAGATAAAGAATTGGCCGGTCGTATCGCTTTAGGCTATGCTAAGACTTTAAAAAATCAAGCTTACCTCATTCAAATAGGGAATGAAAAACGCGAGCTTTACCCTTTGGATAAAGAGAGCGCTAGAGAGTATTTGTTCGCTTGAAAGGGGAGTTTTTGAGAATTTTAGGGGTTTTCTTTTTATGCTATAATGGAAAAAGTTCTGATCGGCGTTAAGCGATTTGCTAGGAGGTCTGTATGCAAGAGTTTTTAGGTTTTGGTGTGGTGGGGAATTTTGCAGGGCATTTGGAGCAAGCAGGAGAGAGTCATAGTTTTATTAACATGAAAAGCGAAGAAAAGGACGCCCCTAAGGGGTTGTTCCCTTTTTATATCCCGTATGAGAATTGCTATTTGGGGCGTTGTTGCATTAATAACCATAAGATTATTTTGCCTAGTGATTTGAATTTGAAAGTGCAAGCAGAGCCAGAAATCGCTTTAGAATGCGATGTTAAGTATGATGAAAAACATTTGGTAACCAAGCTTGTGCCTAATTTTTTCATGGCGTTTAATGACGCTTCTGTGCGTAATTTAGAAGCCACAAAGCTCTCCCAAAAAAAGAATTTTTCACCAGCTTCTAAAGGTATAGGGCAGAAATTGCCTATTGATAGGTTTGTTTATGGGGGGGTGTGCAACAATTTTTCTATCGCGTCTTTTTTGAAATACAATAATGTTTGGCACATTTACGGGGAAAACAGCAAATTGCTCAAATACGAGTTTTTTTATCAAAAACTTTTAGACTGGATCAAAGATAGACTCAATTACCAACAAGATGGCGACTCTTTAGAGGCTCTAAGGCCGTTTTTAGAGCGCCATAATTTCCCCACTAAAATGATTTTTGCGATTGGGGCTACCCCTTATATGCCCTTTGCTCAAGAGCATTTTTTGCAAAAAGGCGATGAGGTGGCGATTGTTGCTTACAACCATTTGCAATATAGTTTTGAAAAGATTCAAAACCTCTTAGAAGAAGACGCCCTACAAACCAAAGAACACGCTAATCTTTCTTATGTCTATCAAATCGTAGAGTAGTAAGGCTTTTTTCTCTTTAGCTTTGCTTTTTTACCCCTTTTAAAGATTAAATGCACCCCTTTTGACTCCCTTTTAGAGGATTTTAATGGTTTTTTTGAGATAATTAAACCTTAGAAAGTTAATTAAAATTAAACAAAAGGGTTATGATGTCCGCTCATTTTTTAAAAATCATTTTTTTAGTAGGCATGTGCGTTTCAAGTTTGTTCGCTGAAGGTTTAGAAGGGTTTTTTAACGCCCTAGAAGCCCAGCTCAAAAGCCCCATCGCTAAGGGGATTTTAATGGTGATTTTCATAGGGATCGCTATTTATGTGTGGAGGAATTTAGACCGGTGGAAAGAGATTTTATTCACGATCCTTGGCGTGGTGTTTGGGATTTTTTTATTCTTTAAAGCCCCGAGTTTGGCGAATTGGTTTATGGGAATTTTTTAATGATTATCCTCTCAGCGAGCGTGAAGAATTTGCGTGAAATTTCAGTTAAAGAAAAATTTTTATGGCTGAACGCTAAGTCTTATTTGATTTCTGTTTTTGCGCCTTTTATCTTGCTCCCTTGGATTGATTTATTGAGCGCTTTTTTATTGTATTTAGGGTTTTTAGCGCTCTTTAGCGTGCTGGAATTTTTTGATGAAGACATTGCAGATATTATCGTGGCTAAAAGCAAAATAAAGACTAAAACCAAATGTTATAGAGCGTAGGATGTTAGAAAAGTTTTTAGGCGCTATCAAACAAAAGGTTTCAAACTATTTTTTAGGGGCTTTGCCTAAAAGCTATTCAATGAGTGAAGAAAACAACATTTTAGGCTTGTATGATGAGCATTTTTTGCTCACTAAAAACGAAAACTTAGTGGGCATCCTCCGTTTAGAGGGGGTTAGTTACACCCATTTAAGCACAGAGCAATTGCAAGATCTTTTCACCGAGCGCCAAATGGCGTTGGATTCTTTGGAAAAAGTCGTGGCGCGCCTCGTGGTTAAAAGGCGTAAAATTGATTATAAACAAAGCATTCAATCTGATTCTCAATACTTGCAAGCGATTTTGAACCAGTTTGAAAACAAAGAAGTGTATGAAAATCAGTATTTTTTAGTTTTAGAAAGCACTCACTCTTTACAAGGTGTTTTGGAACATAAGAAAAAATCTCTCATGCATGCCAATAGGGAAAACTTTAAGGATATTCTCTCTTATAAAGCGCATTTTTTGCAAGAAACTTTAAAAAGCCTAGAAATCCAGCTCAAAAATTATGCCCCCAAACTCTTAAGCTCCAAAGAGGTTTTGAATTTTTATGCGGAATATATTAACGGGTTTGATCTCCCCTTAAAACCCCTAGTAGGAGGGTATTTGAGCGATAGCTATATCGCTAGTTCTACCACTTTTGAAAAAGATTATTTCATTCAAGAAAGCTTTAACCAAAAAACCTATAACCGCTTGATTGGTATTAAAGCTTATGAGAGCGAGCGCATCACTTCTATAGCGGTGGGAGCGCTTTTATACCAAGAGACGCCACTAGATATTATCTTTTCCATAGAGCCAATGAGCGCGCATAAAACGCTGAGTTTTTTAAAAGAGAGGGCCAAGTTTAGCATGTCTAATCTCGTTAAAAACGAGCTGCTAGAATACCAGGAATTAGTCAAAACCAAACGCTTATCCATGCAAAAATTCGCCCTAAACATTCTTATCAAAGCCCCCAGTTTAGAGGATTTAGACGCTCAAACCAGCTTAATTTTAGGGCTTTTATTTAAAGAAAACTTAGTGGGCGTTATAGAAACTTTTGGCTTGAAAGGGGGGTATTTTTCCTTTTTCCCTGAACGCATTTATTTAAACCACCGTTTGCGTTTTTTAACCTCTAAAGCCCTAGCGTGTTTGATGGTGTTTGAAAGGCAAAATTTAGGTTTTAAGGCTAATTCATGGGGGAATAGCCCTTTGAGCGTGTTTAAAAATTTGGATTATTCCCCTTTTTTATTCAATTTCCACAACCAAGAAGTGAGCCACAACAACGCTAAAGAAATCGCTAGAGTGAATGGGCATACTCTAATCATAGGGGCTACCGGGAGCGGTAAAAGCACGCTGATTAGTTTTTTAATGATGAGCGCTTTGAAATACCAAAACATGCGCCTTTTAGCCTTTGACAGGATGCAAGGGTTGTATTCTTTCACAAAATTTTTTAAAGGGCATTACCATGACGGCCAATCTTTTAGCATTAACCCCTTTTGTTTAGAGCCTAATTTGCAGAATTTAGAATTTTTGCAATCCTTCTTTTTGAGCATGTTCGACCTTGCCCCTTCAAGGGATAAAGAAGCCTTGGAAGATATGAATGCGATTTCTAGTGCGATTAAGAGCCTTTATGAGACTTTATACCCTAAAGCCTTTAGTTTGCTAGACTTTAAAGAAACGCTTAAAAGAACCTCATCTAACCAATTGGGCTTGAGTTTAGAGCCGTATTTGAATAACCCCCTTTTTAACGCTTTAAATGACGCGTTCAATTCCAACGCTTTTTTAAATGTAATCAACTTAGACGCTATCACCCAAAACCCTAAAGACTTAGGGCTTTTAGCCTATTACTTGTTTTATAAGATCTTAGAAGAGTCCAGGAAAAACGACAGCGGGTTTTTGGTTTTTTTAGACGAGTTTAAATCCTATGTGGAAAACGATTTGTTAAACACTAAAATCAACGCTTTAATCACGCAAGCCAGGAAAGCTAATGGCGTGGTGGTGTTGGCCTTGCAAGATATTTACCAGTTAAGCGGGGTCAAAAACGCCCATAGTTTTTTAAGCAACATGGGGACTCTCATTTTGTATCCGCAAAAAAACGCTAGGGAGTTGAAACACCACTTCAATGTGCCTTTGAGCGAAACTGAAATTTCATTTTTAGAAAACACCCCTTTGTATGCTAGGCAGGTTTTAGTCAAAAATCTGGGTAACGGGAGCTCTAACATGATTGATGTGAGTTTGGAGGGCTTGGGGCGTTATTTGAAAATCTTTAATTCGGATTCTAGTCATGTCAATAAAGTGAAAGCGTTACAAAAAGACTACCCTACAGAGTGGCGTGAGAAACTTTTGAAGAGTTAGTTTAAAAAAGTCAATATCATTTTGAAGCACTCCTATTCAGATGGCTAAGGCACACAAGAAATTAGGGGACTCTGCTGTATTCCTACCCTGAAGCGTTACCCTAAAATCCTATTGCATAGGTCTAAATAAGAGCTTAGGGATCATTTTAGCCATAAAAAGCTTATGTTTTCATTAAAAATGTTATGATACGCTCAAATAGTCAAGCAAAAAAATGTCAATTAAAAGGGTTAGATTGAAAATATTCGTTCTGTTGATGTCGGTAATTTTAGGAATATCATTAACAGGTTGCATAGGCTATCGTATGGACTTAGAACATTTTAACACGCTCTATTATGAAGAAAGCCCCAAACAAGCTTATGAATATTCTAAACAATTCACTAAGAAAAAAAAGAACGCTCTTTTATGGGACTTGCAAAACGGCTTGAGCGCTTTATACGCAAGGGATTATAAGACTTCTTTAGGGGTGTTAGATCAAGCCGAGCAACGCTTTGATAAAACCCAAAGCGCTTTTACAAGAGGGGCTGGTTATGTGGGCGCTACCATGATTAATGATAATGTGCGTGCTTATGGGGGGAATATTTATGAGGGCGTTTTAATCAATTATTACAAAGCGATAGACTACATGCTTTTAAACGATAGCGCGAAAGCTAGGGTGCAATTCAACCGCGCGAACGAACGCCAGCGCAGGGCTAAAGAATTTTATTATGAGGAAGTGCAAAAAGCCATTAAAGAAATCGATTCTAGCAAAAAGCACAATATTAATATGGAACGCTCTAGGGTGGAAGTGAGCGAGATTTTAAACAACACCTATTCTAATTTAGACAAATACGAAGCTTATCAAGGCTTGCTTAACCCGGCGGTTTCGTATCTTTCAGGGTTGTTTTACGCTTTAAATGGGGATAAGAATAAGGGGTTAGGCTATCTTAATGAAGCCTATGGGATCAGTCAAAGCCCTTTTGTAGCTCAAGACTTGGTTTTTTTCAAAAACCCTAACAGGAGCCATTTCACTTGGATCATCATTGAAGATGGTAAAGAGCCGCAAAAAAGCGAATTTAAAATTGATGTGCCTATTTTTATGATCGATTCGGTTTATAACGTGAGTATAGCCTTGCCCAAGCTAGAAAAAGGGGAAGCGTTTTATCAAAATTTTACTCTTAAAGATGGAGAAAAAGTAACTCCCTTTGACACTTTGGCCTCAATAGATGCGGTGGTCGCTAGCGAGTTTAGGAAGCAATTGCCCTACATTATCACCAGAGCCATTTTATCGGCTACTTTTAAGGTGGGCATGCAAGCGGTGGCGAACTATTATTTGGGGTTTGTTGGCGGGTTAGTAACTTCCTTGTATTCAGGTGTTAGCACCTTTGCAGACACCAGAAACACGAGCATTTTTGCCCATAAAATCTACCTCATGCGCATCAAAAACAAAGCTTTTGAAAGTTATGAAGTTCGAGCCGATTCCATTGACGCTTTTTCGTTTTCCTTAAAGCCTTGTAAAAGATCGCTTGAAAGCCCTAAAATCATTGACGCTAGGGAATTGCTTTCAGGGTTTGTAACAGCCCCACAAGTCTTTTGCTCTAACCGCCATAATATTTTATATGTGCGCAGCTTTAAAAACGGGTTTGTTTTGAGTCGTTTAAAATGATTTAAAAAAACCCCCCAAAGATAGTTTTTAAGTGTCGTTGGCATTAAACACAAACACGATATAATTATAAAACGATACGAAAACCTAAATTAAGGGGAAGTCATGGCTGATAGTTTAGCGGGCATTGATCAAGTTACGAGTTTGCATAAAAATAACGAGTTGCAATTGTTGTGTTTCAGGCTGGGTAAAAACAAGGATTTGTATGCGGTCAATGTCTTTAAGATCCGTGAAGTGGTGAAATACCATGGCAATCTCACCATCATTAGCCACGAAAACAATTCGCTCGTTGAGGGGCTAATCATTATAAGAGAGCTCACCATTCCCTTGATTGATATGAAAAAATGGTTTTATTATGACAGCCAGAACAAGAGCAAGGATTTACGCCCTTACAGGATAGAAAAAGAAAAAGGCGAAGACGATATTGTCATGATTTGTGAGTTTTCTCGCTGGACCATAGGGGTTAGGATCTATGAAGCGGATAGGATTTTGAGCAAGAAATGGACTGAAATGGAGCAAAGCGCTGGGCTAGGGGGATCTGCAGGCAATAACAAGCTCGTGAGCCGCACGCGCTATTTTGACGGGCGCTTGGTGCAAGTGGTGGATATTGAAAAAATGCTTATAGATGTGTTTCCTTGGATTGAAGATGAAAAACACAACGATTTAGAGACGCTTTCTAAAATCCATTCTAACCAATGCGTTTTGCTCGCTGATGACTCCCCAAGCGTTTTAAAAACCATGCAAATGATTTTAGACAAGCTGGGCGTCAAGCATATAGATTTTATCAATGGTAAAACCTTACTAGAGCATTTGTTCAACCCCACAACCGATGTGGGTAATATTGGTCTTATCATCACCGATTTAGAAATGCCAGAAGCGAGCGGTTTTGAAGTGATCAAACAGGTTAAAAACAATCCTTTGACTTCAAAAATCCCTATCGTGGTCAATTCTTCTATGAGCGGCAGCTCTAATGAAGACATGGCCAGGAGCTTGAAGGCCGATGATTTTATTTCTAAGTCTAACCCTAAAGACATCCAGCGGGTGGTTAAGCAATTTTTGGAATTAGCATGAAAAAATACAGCGCTATCCCCACCCCTTGCTATGTGCTAGAGAGCGAACGCTTAGAAAAAAACGCCAAGATTTTAGAAATCGTGCGCCAACAAAGTGGGGCAAAGGTTTTGCTCGCTTTAAAGGGGTATGCGTTTTGGCGTGAGTTTGGGATTTTGAGGCAAAAATTGAACGGGTGTTGCACGAGCGGTCTTTATGAGGCTAAGCTCGCTTTTGAAGAATTTGGGGGGCGAGAGAGCCATAAAGAAATTTGCGTTTATAGCCCAGCCTTTAAAGAGGCTGAAATGAGCGCGATTTTACCCCTAGCGACAAGCATTATTTTCAACTCTTTTCACCAATACGCCACCTATAAAGATAGGATTTTAGACAAAAACAAGCAATTAGAAAACTTGGGCTTAAGCCCCATTAAAATGGGCTTGAGGATTAACCCTCTTTATAGCGAAGTAACCCCAGCGATCTATAACCCATGCTCTAAAATGAGCCGGTTAGGGATTACGCCTAGCGGATTTGAAAAGGGGGTGAAAGAGCATGGCTTAGAGGGGGTGAGCGGGTTGCATTTCCATACGCATTGCGAGCAAAACGCTGACGCTTTGTGCCGGACTTTAGAGCATGTGGAAAGGCATTTTAAGCCTTATTTAGAAAACATGGCGTGGGTGAATTTTGGTGGGGGGCATCATATCACCAGGAGCGATTATGATGTGAATTTGCTCATCCAAACGATTAAGGACTTTAAAGAGCGTTATCATGATATAGAAGTGATTTTAGAGCCTGGGGAAGCCATAGGGTGGCAATGCGGGTTTTTAATCGCAAGCGTGATAGACATCGTTCAAAACAATCAAGAAATTGCGATCTTAGACGCTTCTTTCAGTGCTCACATGCCCGATTGCCTAGAAATGCCTTATCGCCCTAGTATTCTTAAGGTTTCTGTAGAAAACGATGAGGAAATTATTGAAGTTGAAAAGGGCGAAAATCAAGGGGCGTTTTCTTACTTTTTAGGCGGCCCCACTTGTTTGGCGGGGGATTTTATGGGGAGTTTTAGCTTTGAAACGCCTTTAAAAAGGGGCGATAAAATCGTGTTTCAAGACATGCTCCATTATACGATCGTGAAAAACAACTCGTTTAATGGCGTGCCACTGCCAAGCCTGGCTAAAATAGATTCGCAAGGTTTTAAGATCCTCAAAAGCTTTTCTTATGAAGATTACAAAAACAGGAATTAAAGCTTTAATTAAGTTTTTTTAATTAAGTTTTTTTAATTAAGTTTTTTTGATTAAGTTTTTTTGATTAAGTTTTTTTGATTAAGTTTTTTTGATTAATGTTTTTTGATTAAGGCTTTTTGGGGCTTGTAAAAAGAGCCACGCACAACATTCCAGTGCCAAGCCCAGCCAACACCGCGCCAATGGTGTGCATGTCTAAATAAATGCGAGCGAGCATGGTTAAAGGGATTAGGGGCAAGAGCCACAAGTATTTTTTAAAAGAATAACGGCGCATTAAAAACGCCACCGCCAAACCCACCATAGACGAATGCCCGCTTGGCATGTTGAAATTACCCCCATAAGGGCGCTCGCCCAAACGCTGATCATTGATCGTTACATGGTTTAAGGCTCTTTTGGTGGTGTGCGTGAGAATAGTTGTAGCGATAGAGGCGTTAGCGACTTGAAAAAGCCCTATCGCATCTCTTTGAATTAAGGGAATCGCCACAGATAAAATCGTAGGGATAAAGCGCGCGTAATGCTCGGTGAAATGAAACACCAAAGGCACGCTAGGCTGTTTAGGGACTTTTGGGAAAGGCGCAAAAACGCCTAATAAAATCAAGCCCAAACTGAGCGCCAACAAAGTTTTAGAAAAGCTTTTAGGCAGGCTTTCACAAAATTTTTGTTTAAATAAGAATCTTTTCATGCGTGTTATTTCACTCTTTTTTGTGTTTAAGCAGATCTAAAGAAGGGCGATAAACAGTGCTAGGGTTTTTAAAATCCAAAAACACCCCTAAAATGCTATGGAAAATAACGTTTTGATTAATGGGGGTTTGGGTTTGAATGATGGAATGCTTCTCTTTAAAAAGATCGTTGGCATAAACGATAAAGGGGATCTCGTATTGTTCTTTAGGGGCGATGCTTTTAGGAATGCCATGCAAATAGAACGCTTCTTCGCCCAAACTTTCGCCATGATCGCTTAAATAGATCATTAAGGCGGGCTGCTTGGCTTTTTTGAGCATGCTAATGATTTTATCTAACAGATAGTCGTTATAAAAAATGGTGTTGTCATAGGCGTTAATCAGGCTTTCTTTGGAGCAAGAAGATAAATCAGCGCTTGAGCAATAGGGCTTAAACACCCTAAAATTTAAAGGCACTTTGTTGTCATAGTTGGGGCCATGCGAGCCGGCAAGGTGTAAGATGAGCAAGACATTTTCATTAGAGTGTTCTTTTAAAAGGTCAGGCAAATTATAGAGTAAGGATTCATCATAAGGAGCGATCGCTTCGCAATTGGGGCATTTTTGAATCAATTCGTAGTTTTTACGATAGCTGGTAACCTTAACATTCTTTTCGCCGTCATTCGCGCTATACCAAAAGACTTTGATACCCGCTTTAGTCAAGTAAGTCGGCAAATTTTCATAAGCGTTGTTTTTAAAAGAAGAATCTAAGATGCATTCCAAACTCGCTGTCGTGTAAGTGGCGCAAGAAGTGGCGTTAAAAAGGGTGAGTTCATGATTTTCTAAGCGTTTGCTTAATCTTGGGGTGGTGGGTTTTTGATAGCCATAAAGGGCGTAATTGTGTTTCCTAGCGCTTTCGCCAATGACTAGCACCACAAACGAATGAGAATGGTTGGGCGAAAAGAGAGGGAGCGGCTTGATAGTGGGGGCGAAAAATTTAAGAGCGCTCACTCTAAAAGCGTTCACGCTATAAGCGAAGGGCAGGATTAAGCCCCCTATGAATTTCGCATGCTTGTCAAACCACAGCCAATTTTTAGCGTTAGCTAAAGCGCTAGCGATAAAAATAAACACTAACGCTAAGATCGCTAAAAAGGGTGCTTTTTTAGAAGAATTTTTAAGGGGGATTTTATAGATAATATAGCCAGGCAACACCCCAAAAACAACGATAAAAAGGAATAATTTAACGCTCAAAAAGCCTAAAACTTCATGCGTGTTGGTGTTTAAGACATTACCCATCATGCTCTTATTTAAAAACACCTTATAAGCGCTAATGAAATAGAAAGCGATGGAATTGAGCCAACTAAAAACTATTGCGCTCCAACGCATCAAAGAAGCAGAGATCAAGCCTAACGCCAAAAAAAGAGCGCCATTAACGCAAAAAAGCACCACAACCATCATGGCGATAAAACTAACCTGGTTGCTTTCTTTATAAACATAAGCGAACAAAGGGAAATGGTATAAAACGCCAAAAATAAGGCTATAAAGCAAACCGGCTTGCAGACAACTCAGGGGTTTTAAAAACTTCAGATGGAATAATGATGCCAAACACGCCCCTTAAAATCAATCAATCTTAAGATTATATCGTAGGTATGGGGATTTTATGGTTTATTTTAAAACTAGAGAAGCACTCTTGTTAGGGTAGCTTGCATTTAAGGGCTTAAAGCGCGTTGGTTGCAGGATTTTTAATGCCCCATAGTTAGGATATGGGGCAAATCCAAATAAGGAGCATGCCATAAAGCTAAAAGTGGGAAGCGTAAAAGTGGCAAACGCTCTTGGAAACTATTATACCTTGAAATTTCTTTTTCTTGGTTTAAGATAGTGTTTTTGATGAAACGCTAATTTCTAAGAGCGTTCCCCTAAGCCTAAAAAGCTTAGGGGTTTCCTTATGTGAAGCGGGTTTGTCCTTGACTTTGGGGCGTTTTTTGGTTAGTGGAGCGCGCGAACGCTAAAGATGTTTGGGGTTTCTTGCTTGGGTGGTTTAAAAGGATCGCTTGAATAACGCTAATTTTTATTTAGATTGTAAAAAACGCCTTTGAGTATTTTTTGTGATTAACGCTTGAAGTCAAAAAACTTTATTTGGTGGAAAAAATTAAAAAAGTTTAGAAAAATAAAAGCTTTATGAAAAGTTAAAAAGCGAGTGGGAAGTCAGCGAAAAAAGATTAAACCCCCTAAAAAAGAGAGGATCCCTTAAAAAGGGAGTTTTAAGCTTTTAGTAAGCAAACACATAGTTGAGATACACGCTATAAAGCCTTCTGTATTGCAAGGTAGTGCCTAGCAAAGAATAGTAATTCGTGTTGATCGTGGGGATCTTCACGCCTAATTCCATGCCATGTTGCGCGCTATGTTCAGCACCTCTTCTCTTATTCCTGGCGAGGTTGGTTCTTAAACCCAGATTGAATAAGAATTGGAAATTGGAGGTGTTGATTTTAGCCTTATAGTAGTTATTCACATTCGCCAAATTCACGAATTGAGAATTAAGCCATGAAGTCCCTGCTAGTTGGATACCGCCAAACGCGCCAAAAGAAATTTTATTGTGTTTAGTGGCTTTATCGTTGATGAAATTCACTAACAAATCGCTCCCTACGCCATAAGTCCAAACATCAGAATCGGAGTTGAAAAATTGGGATTTATTATAGGTGTGGTTGTAATCCACAAAGCCGTAGTATCTTGCGCCCCATCGTTTGTTTTTCCCAAAGAATTGCTTATAGCCCACTTGAAAGCCAATCCCATTCATCGCGCCGTTATTGGTGGTAGAAGCAGCGATTAAACCGGTGCGTCTGAAAGGGTTACTGCCGAGTTCTTGACTCCTAGATTGCACTTGAGAATGGATGTTGGAGTCAATGTAGTAGTTATCCTGTATGCCTTGTGGGCTGTTAGGGTTAGTCTTTTTGCTCACCACATTTTGTAAAGATTGAGCGTCAGGCAAGCTTGAGAGCGCTGCTGTGATGCTGTCATAGTGTTCGCCTAGCTTTTGATACTGGCCGCTGAAGTTCGCTAAAGTGTAGGCGAGGTTGCGCGCGTTATGGATTCGCTCCGCTTGGTCGCCAAAATGAGCGATGCTGTCTTTTAAATTCGTTACGGTCTCTCCCACATACGCGCAACCGGCTCCCCAAGTGTTAGAAGTAACCGTGCCAGATGGCGTGCCACGGAGATTGCCATCGCTACCCTTTTCATGGCACACCCCTAAAGAGTCTTTTACAAAGGCTTCAGGGATTCTTTCAAAGTCTTTCACCACTGCTTGGGCGCGGTTTAAAATCTCTGCTTGCGCTTTAGCGTTAGCAAACATGCTTTGGGCGAAGTTGGCGTCTTTATAGGGGTTGAATGTCTTCCCAGTGTCTAGGTTGCGCTGGTTTTGCGCGTTTGCAGCAACGATCTTGGATTGCTCTACGGCTATTGCAGCGTTTTTGATCATGTCTTGAATCGCGCTGATTTCATTTTTAAAAATCCCGCAAGCGCTCCCATCGCCTTTCAAATATATTCCTTCCCATAAACTACCACTACTCGCACCACCTGCACCACCATTATTGATCCATGGGCATGCGCTATTAAGGGTAGTTATAATGGTGCTAGCCTGTTTTAAAAGCTCTTGAGCGTTATTTGACACTTTGATGTCTTCTTTAATTTCTTTATACTCCCCATTCACCCACTTGACTGAAACAAATCCATTAGTCCATGGGAATTTCCATCTTTCTCCTGGCTGGACGCTATCATTTTTCTTCCCTTTAATTTCAAAATTAAGTTCTTTAGTGTCGCTTAAAGCAGGAATATCTTGCCCGCTTGCTCCAAAAGCCTTTTGGATGATTTGATAGGCTTTATTGATTTTCGCGTAATTTTCAGTGGATATACCGCTCCATGGTCCTGGTTCATAAAATGAATCGCAAGTAATGGTAGTCCCTCCATTTGACGGCACATTTTCAAAGGTTTGGACGCCCCCATTTTTATTTTTGTCAGAGCCAGGGCCACAAACGCTGATCGCATAGCTCATGACTTGCCACAACCCCGCTCAGCATTGAGTGCTAAAAGCACCGCTTGATACGCCGGGGAGTTGGTTTTATCATTGATTAAATTCTTCGCGCTCGCATTCAAATTAGTCCTTGCGTTATTGATAGCGTTCGGATCGGCGGACTGCCTGATGAGAGTGTTTAGGGTGCTGTAACTCGTTAAAAGATGGTTCAATCTTTCATAACTATCTGAAAGATCTTGAATGCCTTTAGTGTTTTTCACCATTTGAGAGGATTCACCGATTTGATAGCCCGCGCTCACAAAAAAGCCGTTGTCTTCAGCGCTTAAAGTGGAAACTAAAAGCGAACCTAAGGTTAATGACAGAAATTTTTTCTTCATGTTTTCTCCTTTACTTTATTAAAATAAGATTGATCTTGTCCGTAAACCTTGCGGAAGTGTGTCTTAAAGTAAGACCATACCGCAAGCTTTCGTTAATATAGTATAAATTAATGCGATTTTGATATTAATTAGGCGTTTTTGCCCTTTCAAAAAAAAAAAAAAGGTTTTTGTAGCGTTTCTAAACAAATATTAAACCAATAAAGGTCATTTTAAAAGAAATGAGGTTGTTTAATAGGGGTAGTTACAAAAAAGGGGTTTTTAACTTTGATCGTTTGGTTGTTTGAGATTTGTTTGTAATAAAGCGGTTTTAAAAGAAATGAGGTTGTTTGAATGGGGGTAGCTATAAAAAGGGGGGTTTAACTTTGATTGTTTGGTTGCTTTAGATTTGTTGTAAAAAGGATTTTCTTAAGGAGATAGAAAGGTTTTGCAATCATTTTCCTCAAAAACTCAAGGGTTTGCTTGTAAAAGCGGGGTTATCCTTGAGTTTTGGGGCGTTTGCATGCGGTTATTTAAAAATTACCGCTCACTTGGCGCGAGACGCTTATTCTTTTAAACAAGGCTTTGATTCGTTTCTTAAAGCTTAACCAACGCTCTGTTAGGGCAAAAATTAGGACAAAGCCTAATCCCCTACATAGACTTGTCTTGGGCGCGTGATCCTAGCTTGCGGGCTTTTGACATGCTCTAATAGTTGAGCGCACCAGCCCACGGTTCTGCCAATGACAAACACCGGCGTGAAAAAACGCACCGGGATTTTTAAAGCCCTTAAAATGGTGCCGGAGTAAAAATCCACATTAGGGTAGAGATTCCTTTCAATGAAATACTCGTCTTTTAGCGCGATTTCTTCCACTTTCGCAGCGATTTCGCTCAACCTCTCGTCCATTTTAACGCCTTTTTTATGCAGTTCGTCTTTCAAGCCTTTTAAGATTTTAGCGCGCGGATCGTAGCTTTTATACACCCTATGCCCAAAGCCCATGAGTTTGAAATTATCGTTTTTGTCTTTCACTCGCGCGATGTATTTATCCACGTTTTTCACATCGCCGATTTCTTCTAATTGGATAAGCACTTTTTCATTCGCCCCGCCATGCAAATGCCCCCATAAAGCGCTAATGCCAGCACTAATAGCGGCATAAGGATGCACGCCGGTGCTAGCGACATTCCTTACTGTGGTAGAAGAGGCGTTTTGGCTGTGATCAGCGTGTAGGGTTAGGATTTTATCAAAGGCTTCCACTTCTAGGGGCGTGATTTCCACCTCGCCTTGAGTGGTGTGTTTTAAACGGCTATAAGGATACCCTCTCAGCATGAAAAGGATATTTTCCACATAAGAGCGCGCGATATCCGGATAAATAATGGGTGCTCCCACTTCATTACGATAGCAAATAGCCGCAAGCGTGGGGATTTTAGCGACAATCCTTCTGGCCATCGTCTGGTAATCTTCTTCAGTGTGCATGTTTTGGTGCGTGGAATAAAGGGTGGATAAAATAGACACCCCGCTAGAGAGTTTCGCCATAGGGTGGGCGTTACTAGGGAAAGCTGAAAACATGTTCAACAAGCTCTCATGCACAAAGCTTCTGTGGCGTAGTTCCAATTCAAACTCTAGGCTTTCATCTTGATTTTTGGGCAATTCCCCTGTGAGGAGCAATTTGCACACATCTACATATTTGTATTTGGCGACTAAATCTTCTATTCTATGCCCTCTGTAATACAATTCGCCTTTTTTGCCATTGACATAGCTGATCTTAGATTGGCACCCAGCGGTAGAAGAATACCCTGGATCGTAAGAAAAAAACCCGGTCGTTTCAAAAAGCTTGGAAAAATCCACCGCTTTAGGCCCACGAGTGCTTTCAATCGTTTCAAATTCATAGCGTTCATTATTTTCATTATTGATTAAAGTAACAGACATTTGACTTCCTTAAGTTTTCAGAATGATAGCACTCCATTATAAGCCAAAAAATTAAATGATTTCTTTTTAAAAACATTCCGTTTTTTCAAGTTATTTCCAACCGCTACTTTTAAACACGCATTCAAAAAAAAGATTTTTAGGGGTTATATAGTATTTTTGCGCTAGTATAGTTACTCAAATTTTATAAAAAGGATTGAGAGATGGCTTACAACCCTAAAATTTTACAAAAGCCTAAAGAGGGCGAAGAAATTACGATTAAAGACAACAAATTGCATGTGCCAAATTACCCCATTATCCCTTTCATTGAGGGCGATGGCATTGGATCGGATATTACCCCTGCGATGATTAAAGTCGTGGATAGTGCGGTTCAAAAAGCGTATAAGGGCGAGAAAAAAATCGCATGGTATGAAGTGTTTGTGGGCGAAAAATGCTATCAACAATTTAAAGATCATAAAGAATTAAGCCCTGAAGAGCAATGGCTCTTACCGGACACTATTGAAGCGATCAACCATTATAAAGTCTCTATTAAAGGGCCTTTAACCACGCCGATTGGTGAGGGGTTTAGATCTTTGAATGTGGCGTTACGCCAAAAAATGGATTTGTATGTGTGCTTGAGACCGGTTCGGTGGTATGGGAGTCCTAGCCCGGTGAAAGAACCACAAAAAGTGGATATGGTGATTTTTAGAGAAAATTCTGAAGACATTTATGCGGGCATTGAATGGCAAGAAGGCAGTGCGGAAGCGAAAAAACTCATCCATTTTTTACAAAATGAATTAAAGGTTAAAAAAATCCGCTTCCCTGAAAGCAGCGGCGTAGGGATAAAACCCATTAGTAAGGAAGGCACAGAGAGGCTAGTGAGAAAGGCGATTGAATACGCTATTGATAACGACAAGCCAAGCGTAACTTTTGTGCATAAAGGCAATATCATGAAATACACCGAAGGGGCGTTCATGAAATGGGGCTATGCGCTCGCTCAAAAAGAATTTAACGCTCAAGTCATTGATAAAGGCCCATGGTGTTCTTTGAAAAACCCTAAAACCGGTAAAGAAATCATCATTAAAGACATGATCGCTGACGCGTTTTTGCAACAAATCTTATTACGCCCTAGCGAATACAGCGTCATTGCGACCATGAATTTGAACGGGGATTATATCTCTGATGCGTTAGCGGCGATGGTGGGGGGCATTGGTATCGCTCCTGGGGCTAATCTCAATGACACAGTGGGCATGTTTGAAGCCACCCATGGCACCGCTCCTAAATACGCTGGGCTGGATAAAGTCAATCCGGGGTCTATTATTTTGAGCGCGGAAATGATGTTAAGGCATATGGGCTGGGTGGAAGCGGCTGATTTGATCGTCTCTGCTATGGAAAAAGCGATTAAGAGCAAGAAAGTAACTTATGATTTCGCTCGTTTGATGGATGGGGCTAAAGAAGTCAAATGCTCTGAATTCGCTAGCGTGATGATTGAAAACATGTGAAAGAGCGTTTTTTAAGCTCTGGTGTTTGATGCGATTATTAGGCTAATACTATCATAAGGAATGAAATTGATAAAATTTGTGCGTAATGTGGTTTTATTCATTTTAACAGCGATCTTTTTAGCGCTCATGCTTTTGGTGAGCTATTGCATGCCCCATTATAGCGTGGCTGTCATTAGCGGGGTGGAAGTCAAAAGAATGAATGAAAATGAAAACACGCCCAACAATAAGGAAGTAAAAACCCTTGCTAGAGATGTCTATTTTGTGCAAACTTACGACCCTAAAGATCAAAAAAGCGTGACCGTTTATCGTAACGAAGACACGCGCTTTGGCTTCCCTTTTTATTTTAAGTTTAATTCGGCTGATATTTCAGCTCTCGCTCAAAGTTTAGTCAACCAGCAAGTGGAAGTGCAATACTATGGCTGGCGGATCAATTTGTTTAACATGTTCCCTAATGTGATTTTTCTAAAGCCCTTAAAAGAGAGTGCTGACATTTCAAAACCCATTTTTAGCTGGATTTTATACGCCTTGCTACTAGTGGGCTTTTTTATCAGCGCGCGTTCTGTTTGCACTTTATTTAAGAGCAAAGCTCATTAATTCTTTCAGGCTTTGTTGGAAAATCACAATGGGGTTATTGGAGCGTGTATTAAAAAGCTCAATATAGGGCAAACTGATGCTGTGAAAAGCGGTGTTGTTTCCTTTTAAATTGATAGCGATTTTATAATCTAGTTGGTGGGATTTCAATAAAAAGTCATTCAGCAAACAATCATTGATTAAGCCCAAATTGTCATGGCTAATCAAAAGCGTTTTGGCTTTTAATTTCAGGGCAAAATTTAGCATGTTTTCTTCTAAAGTGATAGGCACGCATAGCCCCCCAGCCCCTTCAACGATGACTAAATCATAAGTTTTGGTGAAATTTTGGAGGCGTTGGGTCAAATTGTCCGTGTCAATGGGGGCGTTTGGATCTTCTTCTTGTTGGGCGATGAGGGGGGCTGAAGCTTTATGATAACGATAGAATGAGATGTCTTTTAAGGTTAAAGAGCGATCCAAAAGGCGGTTATCTTGCAAGAACAAATGCGCGTCGCTAAAGTGGTTGGTTGCATCATTAACGCCTGTTTCAATGGGTTTTAACAAGATCGTTTTAACGCCACAAGCGTTGCAATATTGGGCTAATAGCCTAGCGCATGTGGTTTTTCCGGCATTGGTGTTAGTCGCGCTGATAAAGAGCATGGTTTAACTTTTAAACTGATAAGCGCCCTCAAAGATTTGAGAAGTCAATACATTTTTGATTTGTGGTAACTTCACATTCTTTAGCGCTTCTCTTGGGACTTCAACCACTAATTCCTCAAACGCTTGGTCATTTAAAGGGTTATCAATATCAAAAACGAAACTTAAGATATTGTGGAGCGAGTTATAGGTAACCTTGTCAATTAACGCATAAGTTAGTCTAATTCCCTCTGCTTGCTCTATGGCTGTTACGATGCTTTTAGATAGTCTAGGGCTGATGTTACCAAGTTGTGTCGCTAAATCTGAAATAAAGCAATACCCTGCATCGGTGTCTATGGTGTTAGCAAGCACTTTAGCAATCAATGTCCTACTCACTTTTTTACCTTGTCGCATAGCGTTGGCAACCTTGCGGATTTTAATATTGTGGTTATAGCTCTGTCTAAAGCTTTTGCTTGTGAGACATTTTAGTTTTTCTCTGTCAAAAATACCTTTTCGTTCCCAATCCTCTATCTCATCAATAGAGAATGATTGTTGATACCCATTAGCCCTAGAACTATTCTGTCTTGCTATAATACTAGATTTAACAAAGTCCATAACTCCTAACCCCTCTGTATCTCTAGGTAGTCTTATCGCTTTTATTTGTGTCTTAACGATGTTTTTAAAATACACACCATAATTGTCTTTGTCTTCTTTTTTAAAGAAAGTATAGACTTTGTCTTGTAATCTTGTGAGAGATTGTGGCAATTCATTAGGAGCAGAGAATGTGATGCCTGTAAAAGTCCAATCCACTTTACCAAAATCCTTT
Organism: Helicobacter pylori; assembly: GCF_030062585.1. NCBI lineage: Bacteria > Pseudomonadati > Campylobacterota > Epsilonproteobacteria > Campylobacterales > Helicobacteraceae > Helicobacter > Helicobacter pylori. The sequence goes on from NZ_CP071935.1 coordinate 384,249, forward strand.
TCTGTCGCTAATACTAAATCTACTTTTCCAGTCTCGGCGTTGTCGCAATAACAAATCGCCTCTTGATTGAAATACTTCGCCAAATCTAATAATTGGTCTTTCAAGTCAAATGAGTTACTAGGTTCGTTTTGAAACACAAAGAAACTAACTTCTTTGCTTGGTAATAATGGGTCATCTAACCTATCTTTCCAATAACCTGTTACTTGTAGATAACCTAAAAAGTGTCTCTTTTGGTCTAATAGAGATTTTAGCTCTTGTGTCCTTTTAATATTGTCTTTTTGAGTGAAGCGGTATTTTTTGACAAATTTATCGCTAGACATAAAGTCTCTCATTGTCGCATTGCTGTTTATGAACTTATCAACATAGTCTTTACCTAACTTCCTACTCAATGTCTCATAAATTCCTTTAACTAAAATCTTATATTGGGGGATAACTTTACCTGTCGGTTTAAAGAACTCCTTAACTTTAATAGATTTTGTGGGGTCAATGTCATCAGTTGCCTCTCTAAATTTAGTCTTATTCTCTTTCATTTGAGCTAAATAAAGCTTTGATATTTTGTCTTTTTCATTAGGTCTTAATCCACTACTATAAGCTTTTTTTAACAAGGCTTGTTGGTCATTAGTGAATGTAGCTTCAAAATAAGGTTTAAAAACTCTAAACGCCGAGATAGTCCCAAAAGGTAGTCCGCTTTTGATTTTATTGACAATACCTCCAAGTCTAGTAGCTTTAATAGTCGTGTTTTGTTCGCTTTTAAGTCGTGAGAGTTCCTCACCAAACGCATCTAATGTCGCTCTTAAAGATAAGCCCCCTTTTATCCTCACTCTAGGTTTATTTTGTCTAGCTAGTTTCTTGTCCGCTAACGCCTTATCAATAGATGCTGTCAAAGAAGTGTTTCTATCATGTGGTTCATCAACCAATTCTAAAAAATCGTAATTCAATAACATTTTGTGTCCTTTTTCTAAGCGAGATTGTAACGCTTTATCTTTGAGCTTTCAGCGGGTCATTAGGGTTTATTTGGTATAATACCAAAACTTCATTTAAGGTTGGTTCTTATGAATATTTTATTTGGGATTAGCGACACGCAAGAATGTTATAACGCTATTAAATTCGCTGTCAAATTAGCCCATTCGCTTAAAGAGGTCCGTTTCACCTTGTTGCATGTGAGCATGGAAGTGTTTATTTATAGCGAAAGCGGGATGATGGATTATGGCCAGACAGAAGCTTTAGAGGAAGAAAAAGCTAAGGCTTTGTTAAAGCAATTTGAAGACGCTTTCAAAAAAGAAAATATAGAGTGTGAGAGCGTTCTAAAAAGCGGTGATTTGATTGATGTGGTTTTAGAAATGGCTAAGGATTATGATTTGTTATTGATTGGGGCGAGCGAGTCTAATTTGTTGTATCGTTTGTTCATTTCGCACCAAAATAGCCTTGTTGAACAATCCAGTATCCCTGTTGTGATCGCCAAGTAGCATGGATAAGCGGCATGAAAATGTATAACATACCCACCCCCACCATGTCGCAAGTGATCATGCTTAATGACTCCATTACGACAGCGGAATTTATGGTTTCTGCTTTAAGGGATTTTTTTGACAAGCCTTTAGAAGAAGCTCAAAAACTCATGCTAAGCATCCATCGTGATGGCGATGGGGTTTGTGGCGTTTATCCTTATGAAATCGCCATATATAAGGCGGTATGCGTGAGGGACAAAGCCAGAGCGTTAAAATTCCCTTTAAGATTAATGGTGCAAGAGGTAAAATAATGGACAAATTCAATAAAGATTTGAATGAAGTTTTATCTCATGCTTTAGATTTAGCCCTAGATTTTAACCATGTCCTTTGCACCACAGAGCATGTGCTGTTAGCCATTTTAGAGCATGGGATTGGAATAAGGATTTTTAATACTTTAGAAGAAGATAACTACCATAAAATGGAGCAAATCCTTAAAGATTACTTGCAACAATACATTCCTTTAAAAAACGATCCAGCCAAAATACCAGACAGGAGTCCCGTATTAGCAAGAGTGTTTAAAAAAATGTATGCGAGTTACTTGGATAGCGTTGGCGTGGAAGAATTGCTTATTTTCATTTTAGAATACGATGATTGTTACGCTTCAAAACTCCTGGATAGTTTTGGCATCACTCGTTCGTATTTCAAGTCCGCTTTATTGGATTTTGATAACCCTAATGATATTAATGGTAATGACATTAATAATGAAGAAGCGCCCAAAAGCACTCCCCTAAAAAAATACGCTAAAAATTTGAGCGCTTTAGCCCAAGACAACGCTTTAGATCCAGTCATTGGCAGAGAAGAAGAGATTTTAAGAGTGATAGAAATTTTAGGGCGCAGGAAAAAGAATAACCCGCTTTTAATTGGCGAAGCGGGCGTAGGAAAAACCTCCATCGCTGAAGCTTTGGCTTTAAAAATCGCTCAAAAAGAAGTGCCGGAGTTTTTGCAAGAATATGAAGTTTATTCTTTGGATTTGGCTTTAATGGTGGCTGGGGCAAAATACAGAGGGGATTTTGAAAAACGCTTGAAAAAAACGCTTAAAGAGATCCAACAAAACGGCCGTATCATTTTATTCATTGATGAAATCCACACCCTTTTAGGCGCAGGGAGCAGTAACGCTGGGAGCTTGGATGCGGCGAATATATTAAAGCCGGTTTTAACGGATGGGGGTTTGAAATGTTTAGGAGCGACCACTTTTGAAGAATACCGCAGCGTGTTTGAAAAAGACAAGGCTTTTAATAGGCGTTTTTCAGTCATAAAAGTTGAAGAGCCTTCCAAAGAAGCGTGTTACTTGATTTTAAAAAAGATCGCTCCCCTTTATGAAGAACACCACCAGGTGCGTTATGATGAGAGCGTGTTTAAGGCATGCGTGGATTTAACGAGTGATTACATGCATGATAAATTCTTGCCGGATAAAGCGATTGAATTATTAGATGAGGTGGGATCGAGGAAAAAAATCAACCCTAAAAAGGGCAAAAAAATCGGCGTTGATGACGTGAAAGAAACGCTCGCTCTCAAGCTTAAAATCCCTAAAATGCGTTTGAGCAGCGATAAAAAAGCCCTTTTAAGGAACTTGGAAAAATCGCTTAAAAATAAGATTTTTGCCCAAACCGAAGCGATCAGTCTCGTCAGCAATGCGATTAAAATCCAGCATTGCGGGCTTTCTTCTAAAAATAAGCCTGTGGGGAGCTTTTTATTCGTGGGACCTAGTGGGGTGGGGAAAACAGAATTGGCTAAAGAATTGGCCTTGAATTTGAATTTGCATTTTGAACGCTTTGACATGAGCGAATACAAAGAAGCCCATAGCGTGGCAAAGCTCATCGGGAGTCCTAGCGGTTATGTGGGGTTTGAGCAAGGGGGGCTGTTGGTGAATGCGATTAAAAAACACCCGCATTGTTTGTTGCTTTTAGATGAAATAGAAAAAGCCCATTCTAATGTGTATGATTTGTTGTTGCAAGTGATGGATAACGCCACTTTGAGCGATAATTTAGGCAATCAGGCGAGTTTTAAGCATGTGATTTTGATTATGACTTCAAATGTGGGGAGTAAGGATAAGGACACGCTAGGGTTTTTTAGTGCTAAAAACACCAAGTATGATAGAGCCGTTAAAGAGCTTTTGACCCCTGAATTACGATCTAGGATTGATGCGATCGTGCCGTTTAACGCGCTCAGTTTGGAGGATTTTGAACGCATTGTTTCTGTGGAATTAGACAAATTAAAAGCCCTAGCGCTAGAGCAAGACATAGCCTTAAAATTCCATAAAGAAGTTGTGAAATTCATCGCGCAAAAAAGCTACCAAACGACTTTAGGAGCGAGAGAAATTAAAAAAATCATTCATAATGAAATCAAAACCCAATTAAGCGATATACTGCTCTTACAATCGTTTAAAAAACCTTGTAAGATCGCTTGCTTGCTAGAAAAAAACCAATTGGTTCTAAAAGAAATCAAGCGCGCGCAAAAGGTGAAAGAAAATGACTTTTGAAATGCTTTATAGTAAAATCCATAGGGCGACTATCACAGACGCTAATCTCAATTATGCAGGCTCGATCACCATAGATGAGGATTTAGCCAAGCTCGCTAAGCTCAGAGAGGGCATGAAAGTAGAAATCGTGGATGTCAATAACGGCGAACGCTTCAGCACCTATGTGATTTTAGGGAAAAAAAAGGGCGAAATTTGCGTCAATGGTGCAGCAGCCAGAAAGGTGGCCATAGGCGATGTGGTGATCATTTTAGCTTATGCGAGCATGAATGAAGATGAAATCAATACGCACAAGCCAAACATCGTGCTAGTGGATGAAAAAAACGAAATTTTAGAAAAATAAGAGGTTTAGAGATGGACTTTAGTCAATTGGGCGGGTTAAGCGGGTTGTTAGACGGCATGAAAAAAGAGTTTTCCCAACTAGAAGAAAAGAATAAAGACACGATCCACACCTCCAAAAGCGGTGGGGGAATGGTGAGCGTGAGTTTTAATGGGTTGGGGGAATTAGTGGATTTGCAAATTGATGACAGCCTGTTGGAAGATAAAGAAGCGATGCAAATCTATTTGATGAGCGCTTTGAATGACGGGTATAAAGCCGTAGAAGAAAACCGAAAGAATTTAGCCTTTAACATGCTGGGGAATTTTGCCAAGTTGTGATGCTTTATAAAGCCCTTATCGTTTTTATCGCTCTGTTGGGTTTTTTGAATGGTTTAGGGGCTTATGATTTCAAGCATTGTCAGGTTTTTTTTAAAAAAGCGAGCCTTAAAAATGGGGGCGTGGCTTTAAAGGAATTGCCTAAAGGCGTGTATTTGTATTATTCCAAAACCTACCCTAAACACGCCAAAGTCATCAAATCCGATCCTTTTGTAGGGCTGTATTTGTTGCAAGGCGTGCCAAGCGAGTATGTTTATACCTTAAGGGATTTAGACAAAGACGCCCTGATAAGACCAATGGCTAGTATAGGGGAGAATCAAGCCCTAGAAGCGCGGTTGCTTTTCAAGCAAAAAGGCTATGACCGCTACGCTCAAATTTCGCAAAAGACTCAAAAAAATGGCGTTATCAGCAATATTTGCTATCAAATGCTAGGGCTAGGGGTAGGGGGGAATGGTTTTATAGAAACGAAATTCATCAAACGCTTTTTAAACCAAAAAGAGCCTTATTATGGGGATATTGGGGTGCGTTTAGAAGAACATCATAAGCGTTTAGTGGTAGCGCAATTTGATCCCTTTTTCCCTAAAAACCCTTTTTTAAAAAACGATGAAATCCTAGCGATCAATGATTACAAGATCTATTCGTTAGCGGAGTTTGAATGGGTGGTGAGCAATCTTAAATACCAAAGCCTTGCCAAAGTGAGAATCAAACGAAACCATAAAATCAAAGAAGTAATGCTCAAAGTCAATAAGCGTTATGGGGGGTTTTTACTCAAAGACACTTTTTTAGAGCGCTATGGCATCGCTTTAGATAGGCGTTTTATCATCACTAAAATAGGCACTCATTTGCCCAAAGGCCTAGATTTTTTAAAGCTTGGGGATAGGATTTTATGGGTGAATCATAAAAGCGTTTCGTTCAACCCGAAGGCTTTAAGAGAAGCGTTAAGCGCACCTAAAATTGAATTATTAGTTTGGCGTAAAGGCTTTGAATTTTACATTAAAGTCCGTTGAAGTATTGATGAAAAATGACGCTTATGAGATTATTCTTTCTTGGTTTATCACGCCTCTCACGGCGATTTTAGGGCGTTTCGCTGAATTTTTCCTCTACACTTTGCATGCGCAATTGGTGTTTAATAGCGTGGTCGCTTTGGCGTTCATGCTCTTTGCTTATAGGAGCTTGAAAGAACAGAATTTTTTCAGCACTAGCACGCTTTTAGAGACGTTATTATTTGTGGGGTTTTTTGCGCTGTTTAACTACGCTTTAAAAAACCCTTCGCGCTTTTATGAATTGTTTCAAAACGCTATTTTTATTGTGCCTAACATGATCACTCAAAGCCTCTCTCAAAGCTTGAGTAACTTTTCTAACCACGCGCTTTCTTTAGATTTTATCTTCAATCATGGTTTTTATGCCCTTAGTTTCATCAGCGATTTGAGCCATAATGAAATGTCTGTGTGGCTTTTTTTAAGCATTTTGCAAGCGCTTTTTTTGAGCGTGCTGTTTGCGATCATCATTTTAGTGTATTTAGAAGTGCATGTGTGGTGCTCTTTAGGGGCGCTGTTTTTAGCGTTTGGGTTTTTTAAAACCTGGAGGAGCGTTGTAATTATATGCCTAAAAAAATGCTTCGCTCTTGGGTTTTACAAGCCTTTTTTGTTGTTGGTGGGGTTTTTGAATGTGTCGGTTACTAAGGCGTTAATAGACGCTCATATGCAAGAAAAACAAGACTTAAGCCTTTTATTGGTGGTAGCGTTATTTTTGTGTTGCGTTTTTATCATAGGCGTGCCTTTTTTCATCAACGCTTTGTTTAGGGTGCAAAACAGCCTTAAAGAAACTTACAAACTCGCCACCAATTTGAGCACTAACCTCACTCAAAGCGCTTTGCAATCTTTACAATATACCACAACCTCGCCCGCTCCTTCTCATATTTCCTCTTCTGCAAGTCAAAGCGTTTCTAAAGAAAAAGAAACGCATTCCCCCACTTTTAAGGTAGAAACCACTCAATTAGATGTAAAAATCCCAAATTTCAAGCAAAAAAAGGTTAAAAAGGATACAATAAATACAAAAAATGAAATTTAAATAAATAGGAATTTAATGAGAATTTTTTTTGTTATTATGGGACTTGTATTTTTTGGTTGCACCAGTAAGGTGCATGAGATGAAAAAAAGCCCTTGCACCTTGTATGAAAACAGGTTAAATCTCGCATGAAAGAAAAGCCTTTCAATAGCGAGCAGTTGATCTATTTAGAAGAGCTTTTAAGCCACCAAGAAAAGCATTTAGAAAACAAGCTTTCTGGTTTTTCGGTGAATGATTTGGACATGCAAAGCGTATTTAGATTAGAGAGAAACCGCTTGAAAATCGCTTATAAGCTCTTAGGCTTGATGAGTTTTATCGCTCTTATTTTAGCGATCGTGTTAATCAGTCTTCTACCCTTACAAAAAACCGAACACCATTTCGTGGATTTTTTAAACCAGGACAAGCATTACGCCATTATCCAAAGAGCGGATAAAAGCATTTCTAGTAATGAAGCGTTGGCTCGTTCGCTCATTGGGGCGTATGTGTTAAACCGAGAGAGCATTAACCGCATTGACGATAAATCGCGCTATGAATTGGTGCGCTTGCAAAGCAGTTCTAAAGTGTGGCAACGCTTTGAAGATTTGATTAAAACCCAAAACAGCATTTATGCGCAAAGCCATTTAGAAAGAGAAGTCCATATCGTCAATATTGCGATCTATCAGCAAGACAATAACCCCATTGCGAGCGTATCCATTGCAGCTAAACTAACGAACGAAAACAAGCTGGTGTATGAAAAGCGTTATAAAATCGTATTGAGTTATTTGTTTGACACCCCGGATTTTGATTACGCTTCCATGCCTAAAAACCCTACCGGCTTTAAAATCACTCGCTACAGCATCACTGAAATCGCGCCGACTAACAGGGGCGATTGATGCGTAAGGTTTTATATGCCCTCATGGGCTTTTTATTGGCTTTTAGCGTTTTAAAAGCCGATGATTTTTTAGAAGAAGCGAACGAAACAGCCCCGGCGCATTTAAACCACCCCATGCAGGATTTAAACGCCATTCAAGGGAGCTTTTTTGATAAAAACCGCTCAAAAATGTCCAACACTTTGAACATTGATTACTTTCAAGGGCAAACCTATAAAATCCGCTTGCGTTATGCGATGGCGACCTTATTGTTCTTTTCAAAACCCATTAGCGATTTTGTTTTGGGGGATAAGGTGGGCTTTGACGCGAAAATCTTAGAAAGCAACGATCGCATTTTACTCATCAAACCCCTACAAATTGGCGTGGATTCTAATATCAGCGTGATAGATAGTGAGGGCAAGATTTTTTCTTTCTATGTGTTTTCTACCACTTTCACCAGCTCCAAACACCCTAATTTGCAGGTTTTCATAGAAGATAAAAATTATTATTCTAACGCTTTTTTGAAGCCCCAAAAAGAAAATAAAGAAAATGCCCTTGAAAACGCCCCCACAAACGACAACAAGCCCTTAAAAGAAGAACCCTTAAAAGAAGAAAAAGAAGAAACTAAAGAAAAAGAAGAGGTGATAATTATTGGCGATAACACCAACGCGATGAAAATTATTAAAAAAGACATCCAAAAAGGCTATAAGGCTTTAAAAAGCTCTCAAAGGAAATGGTATTGTTTATGGGCTTGTTCTAAAAAATCCAAACTCTCCTTAATGCCTGAAGAAATCTTTAACGACAAGCAATTCACTTATTTCAAATTTGACAAAAGATTAGCGCTCTCTAAATTTCCGGTGATTTATAAGGTCGTTGATGGCTATGATAACCCGGTGAATACAAGGATTGTGGGCGATTACATTATCGCTGAAGACGTTTCGGCTAAATGGACTTTAAGGCTGGGTAAGGACTATCTGTGCATCCGTTTTATCAAAAGGAGCAAAGGTGAATAAGTGGCTTAAGGGAGCGTTGATTGTTGCAGGGGGTTTTGCAACGATTACAACAATTTCTTTAGTCTATCATCAAAAGCCAAAAGCCCCCTTAAATAACCAACCTAGCCTTTTGAATGACGATGAGGTGAAATACCCCTTACAAGACTACACCTTCACTCAAAACCCACAGCCAACTAACACAGAAAGCTCCAAAGACGCTACCATCAAAGCCTTACAAGAACAGCTCAAAGCCGCTTTAAAAGCCCTAAACTCCAAAGAAATGAACCATTCCAAAGAGGAAACTTTTACTAGCCCTCCCATGGATTTAAAAACAAATACAACCCCCCCTAAAAAAGATTTTTCTCCAAAGCAATTAGATTTATTAGCCGCTCGCATCACCCCTTTCAAACAAAGCCCTAAAAATTACGAAGAAAACCTGATTTTCCCTGTGGATAACCCTAAGGGCATTGATGGTTTCACTAACCTTAAAGAAAAAGACATCGCTACTAATGAAAACAAGCTTTTACGCACCATTACGGCTGACAAAATGATACCCGCTTTTTTGATCACGCCCATTTCTAGCCAGATCGCTGGTAAAGTGATTGCGCAAGTGGAAAGCGATATTTTCGCTCACATGGGCAAAGCTGTTTTAATCCCCAAAGGCTCTAAAGTCATAGGCTATTACAGCAACAATAACAAAATGGGCGAATACCGCTTGGATATTGTATGGAGCCGCATCATCACTCCCCATGGGATTAATATCATGCTCACTAACGCTAAAGGGGCGGACATTAAAGGCTATAACGGCTTGGTGGGGGAATTGATTGAAAGGAATTTCCAGCGCTATGGCGTGCCGTTACTGCTTTCTACGCTCACTAACGGCCTATTGATTGGGATCACTTCGGCTTTAAACAACAGAGGCAATAAAGAAGAGGTGACTAATTTCTTTGGGGATTATCTTTTAATGCAATTGATGAGGCAAAGCGGTATGGGGATCAATCAAGTGGTCAATCAAATTTTAAGAGACAAGAGCAAAATCGCTCCTATTGTGGTGATTAGAGAGGGAAGCAGGGTATTTATTTCGCCCAATACTGACATCTTCTTCCCTATACCCAGAGAGAATGAAGTCATCGCTGAGTTTTTGAAGTGACTTAAAAAATCCCAAATTAAAAACGCTATAATAACCCTAAAAAACAAAAGAGAGCCTAACAAGAAAACCCATGAAAATTAAAAATATCTTACTGAGTGGGGGGAGCGGCAAGCGCTTATGGCCTTTAAGCCGTAGCCTATACCCTAAGCAATTTTTAAAGCTTTTTGACCATAAAAGCTTGTTTGAATTGAGTTTTAAAAGAAACGCTTCCTTAGTAGATGAAACGCTCATTGTGTGCAATGAAAAGCATTATTTTTTAGCCCTAGAAGAAATAGAGAATGAAATTAAAAACAAAAGCGTGGGTTTTTTATTAGAGAGCTTGAGTAAAAACACCGCTAACGCCATTAGTTTGAGCGCTTTAATGAGCGAGAGGGAAGATTTACTCATCGTTACGCCAAGCGATCATTTGATTAAAGATTTTCAAGCGTATGAAAATGCAATCAAAAAAGCGATTAATTTAGCCCAAAAAGGTTTTTTAGTCACTTTTGGCGTAAGTATTGACAAGCCTAATACGGAGTTTGGGTATATTGAAAGCCCTAACGCTCTAGATGTCAAGCGATTCATTGAAAAGCCAAGCCTAGAAAAAGCGATAGAGTTTCAAAAAAGCGGGGGTTTTTATTTCAATAGCGGCATGTTTGTTTTCCAAGCGGGCGTTTTTTTAGACGAACTAAAAAAGCATGCCCCTACTATTTTAAAGGGGTGTGAAAGAGCGTTTGAATCGTTAGAAAACACGCATTTTTTTGAACAAAAGATCGCTCGTTTGAGCGAAAAGAGCATGCAAGATTTAGAAGACGTGAGCGTGGATATTGCTTTAATGCAGCAAAGCCACAAAATCAAAATGGTAGGATTAAACGCCAAGTGGAGCGATTTAGGGAATTTTAACGCTCTTTTTGAAGAAGCGGCTAACGAGCCTAAAGAAAATGTCAGCCTGAATCAAACGCCCATTTTTGCCAAAGAAAGCGGAAATAATTTAGTGTTTTCTCATAAAGTGAGCGCTCTTTTAGGCGTTGAGGATTTAGCCATCATTGACACTAAAGACACTCTTTTAATCGCTCATAAAGACAAGGCTAAAGATTTAAAGGCTTTAGTGAACGAGATAGAAACAGACAACCAAGAATTGCTGCAAACGCACACTAAAGTGTATCGCCCTTGGGGGAGTTATGAAGTCTTGCATGAGAGCGGGTGTTACAAGGTTAAGATTTTAGAAGTCAAACCTAACGCCAGGCTTTCTTTGCAAAAGCATTTCCACAGGAGCGAACACTGGGTGGTGATTAGCGGGATGGCGAGCGTGGAGTTGGATCATCAATCGTTTGAATTGCAAGCTAATGAGTCCACTTATATCCCTAAAAACACCCTACACCGCCTGGCTAATTACGGCAAAATCCCTTTAATCATCATAGAAGTTCAAGTGGGCGAGTATGTCGGCGAAGACGATATTGTAAGGGTTGATGACGATTTTAACAGGCAGAATCAAAACGCCTAATAAAGGAAATTTAATAAAGGAACAATAATGAAGGAAAAAATCGCTTTAATCACCGGGGTTACCGGGCAAGATGGGAGCTATCTGGCTGAATACTTGCTGAATTTGGGTTATGAAGTGCATGGGTTAAAAAGGCGTTCTTCTAGCATCAACACTTCTAGGATCGATCATCTGTATGAAGATTTGCATAGCGATCATAAAAGGCGTTTTTTCTTGCATTATGGGGATATGACCGACAGCTCTAATCTCATCCATTTAATCGCTACCACTAAGCCTACAGAGATTTATAATCTAGCCGCTCAAAGCCATGTGAAAGTCTCTTTTGAAACCCCAGAATACACCGCTAACGCTGATGGTATTGGCACGCTAAGGATTTTAGAGGCCGTGCGGATTTTAGGCTTAGAAAATAAAACACGCTTTTATCAAGCCAGCACGAGCGAATTGTATGGTGAAGTCTTAGAAACCCCGCAAAATGAAAACACCCCCTTTAACCCACGAAGTCCCTATGCGGTCGCTAAAATGTATGCCTTTTACATCACCAAAAATTACAGAGAGGCTTATAACTTGTTTGCGGTTAATGGCATTCTTTTTAACCATGAAAGTAGGGTAAGGGGCGAAACTTTTGTAACCCGTAAAATCACACGAGCCGCTAGCGCGATAGCGTATAACTTAACGGATTGCTTGTATTTAGGGAATTTAGACGCTAAAAGAGACTGGGGGCATGCCAAAGATTACGTGAAAATGATGCATTTAATGCTCCAAGCGCCCACCCCACAAGATTATGTGATCGCCACAGGAAAGACCACGAGCGTGCGCGATTTTGTGAAAATGAGCTTTGAATTTATCGGCATTGGTTTAGAATTTCAAAATACAGGGATTAAAGAAATCGGTTTGATTAAAAGCATTGATGAAAAAAGAGCGAACGCTTTACAATTAAATTTAAGCCATTTAAAAGCAGGCCAAATCGTGGTGCGTATAGATGAACGCTATTTCAGGCCTACTGAAGTGGATTTGCTTTTAGGCGATCCCACTAAGGCTGAGAAAGAGCTAGGCTGGGTTAGGGAATACGATTTAAAAGAGTTGGTTAAGGACATGTTAGAATACGATTTAAAAGAATGCCAGAAAAACCTTTACTTGCAAGAGGGGGGTTATATTTTAAGGAATTTTTATGAATGAGATTATTTTAATCACCGGCGCTTATGGCATGGTGGGGCAGAACACGGCGTTGTATTTTAAAAAAAACAAGCCTGATGTTACTCTACTCACCCCTAAAAAGAGCGAATTGTATTTGTTGGATAAGGACAACGTTCAAGCCTATTTGAAAGAATACAAGCCTACAGGCATTATCCATTGCGCCGGGAGAGTGGGGGGCATTGTGGCGAACATGAACGATCTTTCAACTTACATGGTTGAGAATTTACTCATGGGCTTGTACCTCTTTTCTAGCGCTTTAGATTCGGGCGTGAAAAAAGCCATTAATCTAGCGAGCTCTTGCGCTTATCCTAAATTCGCCCCTAACCCTTTAAAAGAGAGCGATTTGTTGAACGGCTCTTTAGAGCCAACGAACGAAGGATACGCTTTAGCCAAACTCTCCGTGATGAAGTATTGCGAGTATGTGAGTGCTGAAAAGGGCGTTTTTTATAAAACCTTAGTGCCTTGCAACCTTTATGGCGAGTTTGACAAGTTTGAAGAAAAAATAGCGCACATGATACCAGGGCTTATTTCTAGGATGCACGCCGCTAAATTAAAAAATGAAAAAGAGTTTGCGATGTGGGGCGATGGCACGGCCAGAAGAGAATATCTAAACGCTAAAGATTTAGCCAGGTTCATTGCCCTAGCTTATGAGAATATCGCTTCAATCCCTAGCGTGATGAATGTTGGCTCTGGAGTGGATTACAGCATTGAAGAGTATTACGAAAAAGTCGCTCAGGTTTTAGATTATAAGGGCGTGTTTGTTAAGGATTTATCCAAACCAGTGGGCATGCAGCAAAAACTTATGGATATTTCCAAACAAAAGGCTTTAAAATGGGAATTAGAAATCCCTTTAGAGCAGGGCATCAAAGAAGCTTATGAGTATTATTTGAAACTTTTAGAGGGTTTGAAATAAAATCAAGGCTTTTATGGGGCTATAAAAACGCTCCGCTATTAGGCGTCAGGCTAGCGATTTTACGATATTGTAATTATCAATTCGCTTCAAACAAACTTGAGCCATTAAAAGGGGTTTGGTCGCTTTACTCTCAATCTCAAGCGTTTTCAAAAAGCAAGGTGTGTTGGTATTTTAATTTTTCATAAAGAGCTAAGGAGTGGGGGAAGTGGGGGGCTTTTTCTATGAGATTAACCACTGCTTGCTTTGCATGAAAAATAAACTCCCAAAGGGCTATGACAATAATTTCTAAATTGTATTGTCTGTTTTAGATTATCAGTTGGTTTTTATCTTCTTCCAATTCCAAAATCCCAAGTCCCTTTATCAGTCTCTATGCTAACTTCTTTTATATGCTGACACCTAAATGGAAGTAAATAAAATTGATAGCTATCGCCAAATCTTAGCGTTTTATTAATCTTGAAATAAGGAAATCCATCATTGTTAGCACAATTCCCACGATTGATTTTTGCACTCAATATAGTGATACTATCAACATTTGAAATGATGTCTATCCAATAAAGATGGTTCCTAAAAGCTACTTCAATGTCTATTGGTAGTTTTTCACTACCACTACACTCCATAAAAAACCCAAAAAACCCAAAAATGACCGCTAATATCAAGCCCGCTTTTTTATAACCCACCACTAACACTCTCTTATTGTAAGTTTTCTTTCAAATAGCTTGAGTATAGTAGACTTAGACTTAGCTTAGGCGATCTCTAAAAAATTTTAGAGATCAAAGGCGGTAGGGTTTTAAAAAGCGTCTTAGTGTTAACAAATCCTAGGCAACAATTCGCCCTCTGGCACCTCTAAAATCCTTTCAAAACCCCATGCGTTCTTTAAAACCACGCTAGGATAGGGGTTTTCAAACACCCCGCCGATCACGCAAGCGTTTTTAGCTTTTTCGTTACTTTTTAAAATTTCTAAGGCTTTAGGGGCGTCTTTTTGATTGAGCGCTAAAACAAACACCCCCTCATTGGCTAGCGCGTAGGGTTCTAGCCCTAAAATCTCACAAATCCCTTTCGTTTCTTCTTTTAAGGGGATTTTTTCTTCTTCTATAACGATTTTCACTCTGGAGCTGTTCGCCCATTCATTCAGCACGCTCGCTAACCCGCCCCTAGTCGCATCTCTTAAAGCATAAATTTTGAGATCGCTTAAAAATAGAGGTTTTAATAAGGGATAGAGCAGTTGGCAATCGCTTTCTAGATTCGTTTTAAGCTTGATTTCATGACGCATCGCAAACAAGCTTGCCCCATGATTGGCGATAGTATCGCTTATGATAATGGCTTGCCCTTGTTTTAAATGGCGCGAAGAAATCCCTGGCTTGATGATTTTACCAATACAGGTTGTGTTGATAAAAAGCTTATCCACGCTCCCCTTTGGCACGACTTTAGTGTCTAGGGAGAGGAGTTTCAGGTTGGCTTTAAATAATTCTTTTTGTATGGATTGTAAAATTTGTTTTAAAAGAGGGATTTCTAAGCCTTCTTCTAAAATAAAACCCATATTCAAAAATAGAGGTTCGCCCCCTTGCACGCTCACATCATTCGCGCTCCCGCAAACGCAAAGCTTGCCTATATCGCCCCCATTAAAAATCAAGGGCGTGATGACAAAACTATCCGTGCTCACGCAATATTCCCCACTAGCTTCAAATTTAGGGGCGTCTTCACCAAACGCAACAATCCATTCTTTTAAATAGGGCATAAAAACCCGCTCAATCAAAGCGTTTGTTTCTTTCCCTCCGTTCCCGCATGCTAGAGTTACGCTATCCATTTTTATCCTTTTTTGATGATTGTAGGGTTGAAATACGCCATTAAGGCCTGACCGACAGGGATACTGCTGTCATTAGGAGGGAAATGCTTGTGGAAAAAATACTCCCTTTGAAGCTTTTTCAATCGTTTGGCCAATTGTTCGCACAACAATTGGTTGCAAAACACGCCCCCACTGCACACCACCACATGCTCTTTAAAAGGCGCAATCAAAGCGGTAATGATTTCTACTAGGCTGTTAAAAAATTTCTTAGCGATGCGTTTGGGTTCTAAAACGCCCAAATCCTTTTCAAACGCTTGATAAAATTCTTTTAAACCCACCACGCTGTTTTTGATTGTAAAAGGGTAAAAAGCACTCTCATCGCTTTGTAGGGCTAGATTTTCTAAAACCTGCCCGCTCTCGGCTTCAAAACTGATCGTTCCCACTAGATCCAAACTAAACGCCACTATATCAAACAAACGCCCTATGGAATTGGTGGCGATGCTTTGAATTTTTTTGTCATGCATTTGTTGGAAAATTTCTAACTCGTCTTCTTTAAAATGTTTTTGAACGCGCTTTAAAAGCTTGTTGAGTTGGTGTTTTAAAGCGATTTCTAAAACCAAGCGTTTAGGCTCTTTGATCGCTTTTTGCCCCCCTAAAAGCCAAAATTCTTCAAACCTGGCGGTTTCTTCAATGCGTTCCAAATCCCCCACAAAACACTCCGCCCCATAAATCTTATTGTCATAAGCCCCACTCCCATCCCAGATGATACCTATAAAGGGGTGGTTTAAATGCGGATCTTGTAACAATGCGTCTAAGATACTCGCTAAAAAGTGGGCATGGTGGTGCTGGACTTGCAACAAGGGCGTATTAAAATCACAAGCCATTTGAGTGGTGGTGTAGTTTTTGTGCTTATCGCAAGCTAAGAGCGTGGGTTTAAAATCATAGGTTTTTAAGAAAAAATTCAAAGTTTCTTTAAAGTGTTTTTCATTTTCTAAAACGCTCAAATCCCCACAAAAAGGCGAGAGTAAAAGAATGGAAGTTTCGCTATCCAATAAGCTAAAATGCCCTTTTTGTTGTGCTCCAAGCGCTAAAATCTTTTTTGGCGAACCATTAGAGCGTTTAGGCAAAGTGAGGTAAAGGGGGGCAAACCCCCTAGCCAAACGCATGGGGCGAATGATATTATCCACACGCTGCACGATACTATCATCAATCCTGTGAATGATAGCGCGGTTATGCGTGAGTTTAAAATCAAAAATGAAACTCAAGGAATCAATCTCAGCCTCATCGCTCGCTAAAGGGAGGGAGCTGAAATTCGCGCTCGTGAACACAATAGGGAAATCTAATAAATCCAGTAATAAAGCATGCAAAGGGGTATAGGGCAAAATCACGCCATAAAAGGGGGAGTTTTTAGCGATATTGGGGGCTAATTGGGTGTCAGGTTTTTTACGCGCTAAAAGAATGGGGGCGCTTGCAGAAATTAAGCTTTCGCATTCTAACGCGTTCAAAAACGCATGCTGTTTGGCTGATTTTAAGTCTTTAAACATGAGCGCGAAAGGCTTTAAGGGGCGGTTTTTTAAAAGCCGTAATCTTTCTATGGTTTGAAAATTCCTCGCATCGCACAAGAGAGCAAAGCCTCCCAAACCTTTAAGAGCGATGATTTTACCCTTTTGAATGTCTTTAGCGCATTCTAAAAGAGCGTCATCATTTTTGAATCGCTTATAATTGAGCGCGATACCGCACTTTTTGCAGCTGATGCCTTGAATGTGGAAGCGCTTATTGGTATGGTCTTGATAAATAGAAGCACAAAATTCACAGAGTTTGAAAGGTTTTAAGGCGGAGTTTTCTCTGTCATAGGGCATGGCGTTTAAAAGGCTGTATCTCGCCCCGCACTTCGCGCAAGAATTGAAAGCGTAATGAAAATAGGGGGAGTTTTTATCTCTGATTTCGTGCAAGCAATCCTTGCACACGCCTAAATCTTTAGGGATTTGACTGAGCAGATTTAAAGGGTGGTTCTTGCTTTCTAAAATCCTAAAATCATTGAATTTGAGCGTTTTATCATAAGGGCTAATAATGATTTTTTCCACCAACGCTAAAGGGGGTAATCCTTTTTTTAGGGCGTTTAAAAAAGACTCTGTTTTGTGAGCGGGTAAGATGATTTCTAAAGCCGCTTGGGTGTTACGCGCAAAGCCTACAAGCTCTAATTTTTGAGCTAGGGTATAAACAAAAGGGCGCATGCCCACGCCCTGAACCACGCCAAAAAGCGTGATTTGATTCAATAAAATTGCATCGTTACACAATGCAAACTCCCATGCTGTTTGATTAAAGTATTACAATCAACCCCTACCACTTCTAAGGGCGTGTGTTGTCTTAAGGTTTCTAAAATGAGCGTATCATTAGGGTCGTTGTAAGTGGGGACGATTAAAGCGTTATTGCACAATAAAAAATTCACATAAGTCGCTGGCAAGCGTTGTTGGTTTTCATCATAAATGGCTTTGGGGATTTCTAGGGGGATGAGTTTATAAGGCGTGCCGTCTAGTTTTTTAAAGGTTTTTAATTCTTCTTGCATTTTTTTTAAGGCTGTGTAATGCTCATCGTTTTCATCTTCGCATGCACTATAAACAATGGTGTCTTTATCCAAAAAGCGAGCGAGCGTGTCGGTATGGCTATCGGTATCATCGCCTTTGAGATAGCCATAAGAATACCACAGCACTTGTTTAGCCCCTAATTCCTTTTTAAGCATGTTTTCTATCTCATTTTGATTCAAATGGGGGTTACGATTTTTTTCTAGCAGGCATTGGGTGTTGGTTAAAATGCTCCCAGCCCCATCGCTTTCTACGCTCCCACCCTCTAAAACATAGGGCATCGTTTTTAAAGGGTGTTTTAAAAACCCTAAACTTTTGAGCTTGAAATTCACCTGATTGTCTAAATTGGACGGGTATTTTAACCCCCAGCCATTAAAACCAAAATCCAAGCACTCTAAAACGCCCTGATTTTCAATACTGATCGCTCCAAAATCCCTAGCCCATGTGTCGTTAGTGTCGACCTTTGCGATCTCTACACCGGGTAAGTTTTTAAGCATCTCATAGCCGATAGTATCGCTAGTATGGACGCACACTAACACTTTAGCATGTTTGGCTATGGTTTGAATGATGTGTAAAAAGCTCTCCCTGGCCTCTTCAATACAATACGCCCAGTCGCCAAACTCGTGGGGGAAAGCCATTAGAATCGCTTGGATTTTTTCAAACTCCGCTAACATTCTTTTCATTCAAAATATCCTTTTAAATAACTATAACACAATCTCATTCAAATAGCGTTTTTAAAACAGATTCAAACGCTTTTGTGCGGTTTGAAAATATTCTTTTTCTGATTCTATACCGATAAAATTCCGTTCTAAATTTTTGCACGCTAAGCCGGTGGTGCCGCTCCCCATGAAAGGATCTAGAACGATGTCATTAGGGTAAACGCTAATGTGTAAATGCTTAATATCCTTTTTTTCTATAGCGATGTTGGTATTATTTAAAGTCAAACAATAAGCGTTCATTAGCGATACTCCTCTATGTGTTTGGCTAAATTAAAAACATTTTCTAACAAACCCTCATCGTTTATGATTTTTCTTAAAGCGATTTTAAGGTTTTTTTCTTTTTGATTATGCCCCACCCAATCGCCTTTTTTATTACCCCTAATGCATGCGTCTATTTCTAGGGCTAAGGCTTCATCTTCATCTAAATTATCATAGAGGGTTTTTAAAGCGTTAGTGTTGATCTTTTTAGGGTAATTTCTATTTTCTTTATTAATAACTTTTTTGGCTAAGTCGTGGATTTGTTGCAAGTATTCTAAATAGGTTAATTTCTTTTCCCTAAACTGGAGAATCAAATCGTTTAAAAGCGAAGATAATTTTTCGTAATACTTAGGATCGCTCGCTTCTTTTTCTATAATGCGTTTTTTAGTGTTGTTAGCGATGCTTTCTGCCATAGAGCTTTCATTTTTAAACGCTTGAGATAACGCCTTATTAAAATCATTAATATCCATTTGGGCTAAAACTTCGCACAGCCCTTGATCTTCTATTTGGAATAACACCTCGCTATCCGTGGTTTTAATGTAAGCGTCTAAAATCCGGCGCATGTCTTCGCTATAGCTTTTTAAATCCACGCTATCCCCACTACTCAAGCCAACCGCTTTTTGTAAATGCCTATAAAATTCCGCTTCTTGTTTGATTTTTTGCATTTCTTCTTTAGAATAAATGGGCTTTTCTAAATTATTCAATTCCACAAACATTCTTAAAAACGCGCCAACAAGCTGGTAAAACAACCGCCTTTTTTGAGTGTTTTTTTCTAAATCGCTCCCACAAAAATAAGCGATATAATCCTCTTCATCTTTTGGCTCTTTCACGCCTTCGCAAAGCGATTTTAACTGATCTCTAGTTTCTTCTAATCTTTTCTTAATCTTTTGGGATTTGTCAGAGATAAACCCTTGAATGTCTTCTCTTTCATAGTTTTCAAACGCTTTATTGGTGTAATCGCTGTGCGCTTCTTGTAGGCTATCAAACAAATCCTTATAGTCTATGATACAGCCAAAATCCTTATCTTCGCTATCTAATCTATTCACCCTGCACACCGCTTGAAAAAGCCCATGATCTTGCATTTTCTTATCCATGTATAAATAAGTGAGGCTTGGCGCATCAAAACCGGTCAATAGCTTATCCACCACGATCAACAGCTTCATTCTATTAGGCTCATTAATAAAACGCTTTTTAACTTCTTCTTCAAACTCTTTGATTTTATTAAGGGCTTTTTTCTCATCTTTTTCATCAAAAAAGTTTTGCAGCATTTTACAATAAATGCGGTATTTGTAACTCTCTTCGTTCTCATCGCTCCCGCAATCTTTAAGATCAGCGATATTGGGTTCATAGCTTGTGATCACAGCCACCTTATCCTTTAATTCTGTTTCTAAAAAGAGTTCAAAATACCGGCATGCGTTATACACGCTTTCAGCCACCAGCATGGCATTCCCCTTTCCATTCCTTAATCGTGGGAGTTTTGCCATATCCAATACAATATCTTGCACAATACGAGCCAATCTGTCTTTAGTGGAAAAAACCTTTTGCAAATTAACCCATTTCTTTTTAAGCTCTGTTTTAGCCGCCTCATTCAAGTTTTGGGTTTTTAATTCAAAATATTCGTCTAGCTTTTCAGGGCTACTGACATACTGATCCACGCTCCTAGCTTCATAATTTAAATCTAGCACCACCCTATCGCTAACGGCTTCATTAAATTTATAGCAATGGATATAATTCCCAAACACTTCCTGGCTTGTCTTTTTATCTTGTTTCAATAAAGGCGTGCCGCTAAAGGCTATAAAAATCGCATTAGGGAGCAGGCTTTTCATGGCTTTATGCAATTTAGCGCTTTGGGTTCTGTGGCATTCATCCACTAAAACAACCCATTCCTTTAAAACAGGTTGTTTTTTTAAATCTTCTAAGTCGTTGTCATCAAACTTATGCACAAGCGAGCCAACCAAAAATTCCTTATTTTCAAACAGCACGCTCAATAAATCCTTCTTGCTGTCTGTGCGATAAAGATCCTCGCCTATTCCCAAAAACACGCCTTGAATTTGAGCGTCTAATTCCCTCCTGTCTGTAACGATTAAAATCCTTGGCTGTTGGATATTCATTTTTAGCCATTGAGTAAGCCACACCATAGTCAAGCTCTTACCGCTGCCTTGCGTGTGCCAGATAATCCCCCCTTCTTTTCTTTGGATAAATTCTTGCGTTTTTTTAATTGCAAAATATTGGTGGAACCTGGCGCATTTCTTTTGCCCCTTATCAAAAATCAAAAAATCATGGATAAATTCTAAAAACCTTTCTTTTTTTAAAAAGCATTCAATCGTTTCAAACAAATTTTTTAAAACGCCCTCTTCTTTCCAAGAAAGGTAGTATTTTTCTTTAGTTTCTATGACGCCATATCTTAGCCCTTGACTTTCATTGCCCGCCATAACCAATTGGATCGTTTTGAAAAAATCTCTAATAAATTCTTTCTTTTGGTTGTCTAAATTTTGCCTGATACCGCTTTCCACGCTCACGCTGGATTTTTTCAATTCTAGCACCCCTAAAGCGATCCCATTAACATAAAGCACCACATCCGGCCGCTTCATGTTTGACCCTTTAACGCTCACTTCTTCAGCCACGCTAAATTCATTCTTAGAAACGTCTTTCCAATCAATGAGATAAGTCGTTTGGAAGTTTTCATTCTGGCTTATTTTAATTTTCACGCCATAAATCAAAAGCTCGTAAAATTTTTGATTCGCTTCGTATAAATCGTTTTTTTAAAGCGTTATGGATTTTCTGCTCAATTTTAGGCCACCTTTCAGGCTCAATTTTTTGATTTTTAATTAGCCATGCTTTCAAGCTTTCTTTATTGATGTTTTCATTATCGCTCTTTGTTAAATCCCCTAAATACGCATAGCCCATGCTTTTAAAAGTTTCTATGACTTGTTTTTGAACTTCTTTTTCTGTTTTCATCATAAACCCCTTAAGAACGCTTCTTACCGCTTTATATTATAATCCTAAAAACAAAATAGGGCGGTTAAAATGGCGATCAAAAAAAGCGAATTGTATAGCTCTTTATGGGCTGGAGCGGATAGCTTAAGGGGCGGAATGGATGCGAGCGAGTATAAAAACTACGTTTTGAACCTGCTTTTTTTAAAATACATCAGCGATAAAGCCAGAAACAATAACTTTAGCGAAATAGAAGTGCCAGAAGGGTGTTTTTATGAAGACATTCTCGCTTTAGAGGGCGATAAGGAAATAGGCGACAAGCTCAATAAAATCATCGCCAAGATCGCAAAGCGAAACGAGTTAGAAGGCGTGATTGACAGCGTGGATTTTAACGATAACACTAAGCTTGGAGAGGGTAAAGCGATGATGGACACCCTTTCTAATCTAGTTAAAATCTTTGCGGATTTGAGTTTGGGCGCGCATGGGGCTTTAGACGATGATTTACTGGGCGATGCATACGAATATTTAATGCGCCATTTTGCCAGCGAATCCGGTAAATCCAAAGGGCAGTTTTACACCCCTAGCGAAGTTTCGCTACTATTATCCCTTTTGCTTGGCATTGATGAAAATACCAGACAGGATAAAAGCATCTATGATCCCACTTGCGGAAGCGGTTCGTTATTGTTAAAAGCTTCTAGTTTGGCCGGCAAAAAAGGCTTAACTATCTATGGTAAAAAGACATTTCCACCACAGCCCTTTGTAAAATGAATATGATCTTACACAATAGCGCTACTGCTGATATTGCTAAAGGGGGTTCTAGCACCCTTTCTAACCCCCTTTTTACTACTGAAAATGGCATGCTAAAAACCTTTGATTATGTTGTAGCTAACCCTCCATTTAGCTTGAAAAACTGGACTGATGGGCTAACTATAGACCCTAAAAGCAAGCAAGTCATTAACGATCATTT
The DNA here is from genome assembly GCF_030062585.1 of Helicobacter pylori. Lineage (NCBI taxonomy): Bacteria > Pseudomonadati > Campylobacterota > Epsilonproteobacteria > Campylobacterales > Helicobacteraceae > Helicobacter > Helicobacter pylori. Next base: position 406,771 of record NZ_CP071935.1, read on the forward strand.
CAATCGTTTTGAAGACGGCACACCCCCTGAAAAAAACGGCGATTTCGCTTTTTTACTCCACATCATCAAATCCTTAAAAAACACAGGCAAAGGGGCAGTGATTTTACCCCATGGGGTACTATTTAGGGGGAATGCTGAGGGTGTGATTAGAAAAAATCTTTTATTAAAAGGCTATATTAAAGGCGTGATAGGCCTAGCCCCTAATCTTTTTTATGGCACTTCCATTCCTGCATGCGTGATTGTTTTAGACAAAGAAAACGCGCGCGCCAGAAAGGGCGTTTTTATGATCGATGCGAGCAAGGATTTTAAAAAAGACGGCAATAAAAACCGCTTGAGGGAGCAAGATGTCCAAAAAATGATAGACACTTTTAACGCTTACAAAGAAATCCCTTATTACTCCAAAATGGTGAGCCTAGAAGAAATTAGCGCTAACGACTATAATTTGAATATCCCGCGCTACATTGCCTCTAAGCAAGAATTGGAAAAAGACTTGTTCGCTTTAATCAACAGCCACAAGGCCAGTTATTTGCCCAAAAACGAAATAAAAGCCTACGACCCTTATTTTAGAGTGTTTAAAGAGCTTAAAAACACGCTGTTTAAAAAGAGCGATAAAGAGGGTTATTACGCTTTAAAAACAGAATGCGAAAACATTAAAGAATTAATCACCCAAAGCTCAGAATACCAAACCTTCCACGCTTCTGTTTTAAGCGTTTTTGACCGATTGGATTTATTTGAAACTTTTAACCATTTAGAGCCAGGTTTTAACCCAAAAACCCTCATAGAGAGCGTTTGTTCAAGGGTTTTAAAAGAATTTGAAAAGGGTGAAATTTTAGACAAATACGGCGTGTATCAGCTCTTCAAAGATTACTATAACGAAGTCTTGCAAGACGATTGGTTCCTCATCTCATTCAATGGCTTTATAAGCGCTAAAAATTTAAGGAAATTAACCCCCCTAAAAGACAAAAACAAAAAAGCCAATTATTTAGAGGAGCCGGATTTTGTCATTCAAAAAACCTACTATAAAAGCGATCTAATCCCTAAAAACTTGATCAAACAACGCTTTTTTGAAAAAGAAACAAAAGAATTAGAAGAATTAGAAAACGCCCTCAATGAAAAAGAGGCCCTTTTAGATGAATTTATAGAAGAGCATTCTAACGAAGAGGGGCTTTTTGATGGATTGAAAATCAATGAAAACGTTTTGAAAAAAGAGTTAAAAAACGCCACCGATTTAGAAGATAAACAAATCCTAAAAACCGCTTTAGAGTTGCTAGAAGCTAAAAACAAGGCGCTAAAAATGAAAAATAAAGCTTATGAGGAGCTGGAATTAAAAGCGTTCCACCAGTATAAAAACCTTGAAATCAATGAAATTAAGGATCTCATCATCAAAGACAAATGGCTCAACAGCTTGAAAAACGCCCTAGAAAACAAGATCCAAAAACGCACCAACGCTTTTATTAGCGCTCTTAATGGAATCATTTCAAGCTACTCTAACAGCTTGTTAGAACTAGACAAAAAAGTCAAAGAGAGCGAATCAAAAGTTTTAGAGCATTTGAAAGATTTGGGGTTAATGGGGTGATAGAACGCATGGACGCATTAATGCTGCCCTTAAATTGGCAAAAAGTGAGACTTGGGGATATATGCGAAATCACAACCGGTTCATTAGATGCAAATGAAATGGTTCATTATGGAAAATATAGATTTTATACATGTGCAAAAGAATATTATTTTATAGATAAATACGCTTTTGACACAGAAGCAATTTTAATTTCTGGAAATGGTGCGTATGTAGGGTATGTGCATTACTATAAGGGCAAATTTAACGCCTATCAAAGAACCTATGTGTTGGATAATTTTAGCGAACATATTATATTTGTAAAATATTTTTTAACAATGTTTTTGCAATCCCATATTCAAACAAATAGAAATGAAGGTAATACCCCTTATATCGTAATGGCAACTTTAAAAGATTTTGAAATCCTTTTACCCCCTCTAAACGAACAAGCCGCTATCGCTAACATTTTAAGCGGTTTGGATAGTGAAATCATTAGCCTTAAAAACAAAAAACGCCAATTTGAAAATATCAAAAAAGCTTTAAACCACGATTTAATGAGCGCTAAAATCAGGGTTTTAAACAAATAAAACGCCCCAAAAGTCAAGGACAAACCCGCTTATAAAGGAAACCCCTAAGCTTTTAAACTCAGGGGAACGCTCTTAGAAAATCAGCGTTTCACAGAAACGATCACTTTAAGCCCCAAAAAAGCAAACTCAAAGTATAATGTTTTCCAAGAGCGTTTGTTATGTGTCTTTGGCATAACATGCTCCTTTATGTGGTTTGCCCCATAAAGCCACTTATGGGGCGTGATAAAATCCTACAACAAACCCCCTTAAAACTCCACCTCATCAAACACAAAAACAAGGCGTTTTTAAAACATTAAAGAATGAGCGTTATTAAGCGGTATTGTTTAAATCTAATGCTTCAAACAATCTTCAAACAGATATTGATGCTCGCCAGGTAAAGCGTCAAATAAGGCTTTGGCTAAATCTTGCATTTCTTTTAAGGCTTTATTACTGCTTCTTAAAGTCAATAAGTTTTGCAAACTCCTAGCGTTAATGCTATAGGCTAAATGCGTTTTATAGCTTTCAGGCATGGCGTATTTGGCTAAATCGTTTTTAATGTTATGCTCGCTCAATAAAACCCTGAGATTTTCCAAAGCTAAAACGCTCATTGCATCCACTTTTTCATTATCCACGAACACTAAAAACTCTTTCGCTCTTTCTAAATTCGTTTCATTAAGGGGTAAAAAGCTCTCCACTTCTTTCAATTCCCTTAAAGTGTAGCGGCTTGATTTCACGCTCAAGCTCGCTATTCTATGCCGGCTCAATTCTTGCAACGCCCCCCTGCTCAAACCCTTGATTTCAAAATTGTAATAAAGATGCTCTAAAGTGGAAGAATGCCTGAAAATATTCCCCACCCTGTGGATGAGTTCTTTATCCTTACAACCGCCATCATCGCTGTATTCAAAACTCTGCCAGCAAGTGCGGATCGCTTGGCTCGCAATGTCTAAAGGGGTGTAATGCTTACAAATCACTTCCATTATTTGACTCCTAATCGCTTTTTATTCCACAGTAACGCTTTTAGCTAAGTTTCTTGGGTGATCCACATCATGATTTAGGCGCATAGCGATTTCTAAGGCTAAAAGTTGCATCGCTAAATTCATGCGGAAAAATTCTTCCATGTAGCTTTCGCTCTCTTCTAATTGGATAAAATCATCAGCAATTTCTAAAATTTCAGAGCTTAACACGCAAATCGTAGAATCCCTAGCGCTCAATTCTTCAATATTGCTTTTGGTTTTATCAAATAACAGATGCTTAGACAATAAAGCAATGGTAAAAAGATTAGAATCCACTAGCGCAATAGGCCCATGCTTCATTTCCGCGCTCGCATACCCCTCAGCGTGCAAGTAGCTGATTTCTTTAAGTTTTAACGCTCCTTCTAAAGCGAGCGGGTAAAACACATCGCGGCCGATATAAAAAAAGCCATGCCCATGCAAGTAGCGTTTGGATAGGCGCTTGATTTTTTCATGCAATTTAGGCTCTACTTTCATCGCATTCACGCTATTGAGCATGTTTTTAGCCTGGATTCTTTCTTCTTCTTTAGAGATCGTCCCTAGCTGTTTGCCTAGATACACGCTCAAAAGCCATAAAAGCATCACTTGCGAAGAAAACGCCTTAGTGGATGCCACACTCCTTTCTACCCCCGCTCTAATCAAAAGCGTGTGATCGCTGATGCGGCTCATCATGCTAAAAGGAGCGTTACACAAACTAATGGTTTTAAGCCCTTGGGCTTTGGCTAATTTTAAAGCCTCCAAAGTGTCAGCGGTTTCCCCGCTTTGAGAAATCGCTATAAAAAGCTCGTTAGGGTTGCTTTTAAAATGGGCGTAGCGGTATTCGCTCGCTAAAATGGCCCTCGCTCTTATTTTGGCTAACCTTTCAAACAAATACACGCTCGCCAAACTCGCATGGTAGCTGCTCCCGCAAGAACACAGCGTGATTTCATTCACATTCTCTAAAAATTCAGGATCAATCTCGCAATACACATTCAAGGCTTCCAAGCGCCCCTCTAAACACTCTAGCAAACTGCTATGCTGCTCATAAATCTCTTTTTCTAAATAATTCCTAAAATCCCCTTTAGAATAATCTTTATCCTCAAAAGCGTAATCTTTCATGTTTTCAATATTGTTTAAATCTTTAAAATTTTCTAAAGAAATCCGCCCCACGCTGTTTTCTTCTAAAATGACAAATTGATCCACTTTAGGGGCTAACACGCTCAAACTAGACGCAAAAAACACCCCATCCTTGCCCTTACCCACGACTAAAGGTGAAGAAGATTTAGCGTAAAAGAGGCTCTCTTTAGCCCTTTTATGGAGCATTAAAATCGCATAACTCCCTTTTAAAAGGCTGATGCTTTTTTCAAAAGCTTTCAATAAATCGCTCTCGCTTTTAAGCGTTTCTTCTAATAAATGCGCAATGACTTCCGTGTCCGTTTGGCTTAAAAACGCATGCCCTTTGTTTTCCAATTCTTTTTTCAAACTTGCGTAATTTTCAATGATGCCATTATGCACTAAGGCTAAATTTTCTGTAAAATGCGGGTGGGCGTTTGCGCTGCTTGGCTTGCCATGCGTGGCCCATCTGGTGTGAGCGATACTCACGCCAAAATTTAAAAACTCTTTATTTTTAAGCTCTGTTCTAAGGTTTTCTAATTTCCCTTGAGTTTTAAACACTTCCAAACGATTGCCGCTCAATACGGCTAAACCCGCGCTGTCATAACCTCTGTATTCTAATTCCTTTAATCCCTCTAAAAGAACGGATTTTTTCTCGCTATCCCCTATATAACCTACAATCCCGCACATTTAAAACACCAATAACCCTTTTTTGATTTTATTTAAAGCGTTAATAAGCTCCTTCAATCGCTCCACTTCTTCGCTTAATTGCGTAAAAAACGCTTCATTCACGCCCTTTGGCATGTCCATGCTCCCTCTTTTAATTTCAATGAAATCCCCCAAACTCAAATCCGCTAATTTTAAAAGCATTTCAATTTCATTTTGCGAATCTTCAATATCCGCTAAAATCTTGCGTATTTTTTCAAACATGTGATCGCCTTTAATTTAGAATGCTCCATGATAGCTAAACTATTAAATTATTAAACTATCAATGATGTTTTCTAAAATCTGTTTGACTTTGGCGTGGTTTTCTTTAAATTGCTTATGCGCGTTAAGTCCTGCATGGTTACTCACGCAAAAAATCCCTTTAGCCTTTAAAGAAAACGCCTTAGCCACGCTTAAAACGCTAAAAAACTCCATGTTTTCTAATAAAACGCCCTTTTGAACCATTTTTTTAGCGAACATTTCGCCGGTGTGGATATAGTTACTGCTGTTGACGCACACCCTTTCAAACAGAGCCTGCTCTTTAGTTTCTATGTGAATGGAATTATCCAAAGGCGTGTAGCTGTTTAAATGACTAAAACTCTCTTCAATTTGATAGCCGCAAACGCTTTCAAACACGCTTAAAAGCTCCATTTCTGGGCTATAACTCCCCGCGCTCCCTATAAAAATAAGGCTTTCTGTATCAGGGTTTTTTAAACACATTCTCGTTAAATTAATCGCACTCTCTATCAAACCCACACCAATAGGCACCGCCCCTTTTAAAGTTTCATTCCTTCCCGCACAAAGCAGCATGAAAATCCTTTTTTTCGCATCTATTAGCTTATTATAAAGCAAACATTATAGACAAACCCTTAAAAGAAACACCTTAATTTTAAGGCTTCATTCACATTTCATTCACATGTTATTCCTTTTTCATTCACCACTTATTCACGCTATAATAACGCCATGGATACCAACAACAATATTGAAAAAGAAATCTTGGCGCTAGCCAAACAAAAAGTTAGTCTCATAGAGTATGAAAATTACTTTAGCCAACTCAAATACAACCCTAACGCGAGCAAGAGCGATATTGCCTTTTTTTATGCCCCCAACCAAGTCTTATGCACCACGATTACGGCTAAATACGGTGCGTTGCTTAAAGAAATTTTAAGCCAGAATAAAGTCGGCATGCATTTAGCCCATAGCGTGGATGTGCGTATTGAAGTAGCGCCTAAAATCCAAATTAGCGCCCAATCTAATATCAATTACAAAGCGGTAAAAACGAGCGTCAAAGACTCTTACACTTTTGAAAATTTTGTCGTAGGCTCATGCAATAACACCGTTTATGAAATCGCTAAAAAAGTCGCCCAAAGCGATACCCCCCCTTATAACCCGGTGCTTTTTTATGGCGGCACAGGGTTAGGCAAAACGCACATTTTAAACGCTATCGGTAACCATGCCCTAGAAAAGCATAAAAAAGTCGTGTTAGTCACTTCAGAAGATTTTTTGACAGACTTTTTAAAGCATTTAGACAACAAAACCATGGATTCTTTTAAAGCAAAATACCGCCATTGCGACTTTTTCTTGTTAGATGACGCTCAATTTTTGCAAGGAAAACCCAAGCTAGAAGAAGAATTTTTCCACACTTTCAACGAATTGCACGCCAACAGCAAACAAATCGTATTGATTTCAGACCGATCGCCTAAAAACATCGCCGGCTTAGAAGATCGCTTAAAATCGCGCTTTGAATGGGGGATAACCGCCAAAGTCATGCCCCCTGATTTAGAAACCAAACTTTCCATTGTCAAACAAAAATGCCAGCTCAATCAAATCACTTTGCCTGAAGAGGTGATGGAATACATCGCCCAACACATCAGCGACAATATCCGCCAAATGGAAGGCGCGATCATTAAAATCAGCGTGAACGCGAACTTAATGAACGCTCCCATTGATTTGAACCTCGCTAAAACCGTTTTAGAAGATTTGCAAAAAGATCATGCTGAAGGCTCAAGCTTGGAAAATATCTTGCTCGCTGTCGCGCAAAGCTTGAATCTCAAATCCAGCGAAATCAAAGTCTCTTCGCGCCAAAAAAATGTCGCTCTGGCTAGAAAATTAGTCGTGTATTTCGCCAGGCTTTATACCCCTAACCCCACGCTTTCGCTCGCTCAATTTTTAGATTTAAAGGATCATTCAAGCATTTCTAAAATGTATTCTAGCGTTAAAAAAATGCTTGAAGAAGAAAAAAGCCCTTTTATCTTAAGCCTTAGAGAAGAAATCAAAAACCGCCTGAACGAATTGAACGACAAAAAAACCGCTTTCAATTCAAGTGAATGAAAAAAGGCTTATCAAAAAGCGTTTCATTCACTTTTTTTCAAATCCTACAACCCCCATAAAAACGCGCACCTCTAAAGCTTTTTAATTTTTCATTCCATCCATTCACGCCCCTACTACTGTTACTAATTATTATTAATTAAAGTGTTACCTATCTATAACTTATTGATAACTTTTACTAAACCTTTTTTTAAGATATAATCCAAAAATCCAAAATAAAAAGGAATAAGCATGAAAAAAACCCTTTGTCTGTCTTTCTTTCTGACTTTCTCTAACCCTCTTCAAGCCCTTGTGATCGAGCTTTTAGAAGAGATCAAAACTTCCCCGCATAAAGGCACTTTTAAGGCTAAAGTCCTTGATTCTAAAGAACCAAGACAAGTTTTAGGCATTTATAATATCTCCCCACACAAAAAACTCACGCTCACAATCACTCACATATCTACTGCAATTGTTTATCAACCCCTTGATGAAAAACTTTCTTTAGAAACGACCTTAAACCCTAACCGCCCTACTATCCCTAGAAACACCCAAATTGTTTTTTCTTCAAAAGAATTGAAAGAAGCGCACGCACACCAAATGCTTTCTTTAAATGCACCCATGCAAAAACCACAAAATAAACCCAGCTCATCGCAACAACCTTCTCAAAACTTTTCTTACCCAGAGCCCAAACTAGGCTCTAAAAACTCTAAAAACAGCCTTTTACAGCCTTTAGCAATTCCTAGCAAAATAAGTCCTACTAACGAAACTCAAACGCCAACAAACGACACTAAACCCCCTTTAAAACATTCTTCAGAAGATCAAGAAAACAACCTCTTTATAACGCCACCCACTGAAAAAACGCTCCCTAATAACACCCCTAACGCTGATATTGATGAAAACAATGAAAGCAACGAAAATAGGGACAATGTGGAAAAACAAGCCGTTAGAGATGCTAATATTAAAGAATTTGCGTGCGGGAAGTGGGTTTATGATGATGAAAATTTACAAGCCTATCGCCCAAGCATTTTAAAACGCGTTGATGAAGACAAACAGACTGCGACAGATATTACCCCTTGCGATTACAGCACCGCTGAAAATAAAAGCGGTAAAATCACTACCCCCTATACTAAAATCTCTGTTCATAAAACAGAGCCTTTAGAAGAGCCACAAACTTTTGAAGCTAAAAACAATTTCGCCATTCTTCAAGCCAGAAGCTCTACAGAAAAATGCAAAAGGGCTAGAGCAAGAAAAGACGGCACGACTAGGCAATGCTATCTAATAGAAGAGCCTTTAAAACAAGCGTGGGAGAGTGAGTATGAAATCACCACGCAATTAGTGAAAGCCATTTATGAGCGCCCCAAACAAGACGATCAAGTAGAGCCAACTTTTTATGAAACCAGCGAATTGGCTTATTCTTCCACACGAAAAAGCGAAATAACGCGCAATGAATTGAATTTGAATGAAAAATTCATGGAATTTGTGGAAGTGTATGAGGGGCATTATTTGAACGATATAGTCAAAGAAAGCAGTGAATACAAAGAATGGGTTAAAAACCATGTGCGCTTTAAAGAAGGGGTGTGCATGGTTTTAGAAATAGAAGAGCAACCACGAGCCAAAAGCACGCCTTTGAGTATCGAAAACTCTCGTGTGGTTTGTGTCAAAAAGGGGAATTATTTATTCAACGAAGTTTAAGATGGTGGCTTGAGGCGGAATCGAACCACCGACACGAAGATTTTCAGTCTTCTGCTCTACCGACTGAGCTATCAAGCCAAGCAAAAGATAATTATTACATAAAAAAGGTAAAACAAAGCTTAATTTTTAAAAAAATGACTAAAAAGATATAATTCACTCAAAATCAAACAAGGATTAAAATGAAATTGATTTCATGGAATGTGAACGGGTTAAGAGCTTGCATGACTAAGGGCTTTATGGATTTTTTTAATAGCGTTGATGCAGATGTTTTTTGCATTCAAGAATCTAAAATGCAACAAGAACAAAACACCTTTGAATTTAAAGGGTATTTTGATTTTTGGAATTGCGCGATTAAAAAGGGCTATTCTGGGGTGGTAACTTTCACTAAAAAAGAGCCTTTAAGCGTGAGCTATGGCATTGATATGGAAGAGCATGACAAAGAGGGGCGCGTGGTAACTTGCGAATTTGAGTCGTTTTATTTAGTGAATGTTTATACCCCTAATTCCCAACAAGCCCTATCTAGGCTTAGTTATCGCATGAGTTGGGAAGTGGAATTCAGAAAATTTTTAAAAGCTTTAGAATTGAAAAAACCGGTCATTGTATGCGGGGATTTGAATGTGGCCCACAATGAAATTGATTTAGAAAACCCCAAAACCAACCGAAAAAATGCCGGCTTTAGCGATGAAGAGAGGGAAAAATTCAGCGAGCTTTTGAACGCTGGTTTTATTGACACTTTCCGTTATTTTTACCCCAACAAAGAAAAGGCTTATACCTGGTGGAGTTACATGCAACAAGCAAGGGACAAAAACATTGGTTGGCGCATTGATTATTTTCTATGCTCTAATCCTTTAAAAACACGCTTAAAAGACGCTTTAATCTATAAAGATATTTTAGGGAGTGATCATTGTCCGGTGGGGTTGGAATTAGTTTAAAGGTAGAAAGTGTGCGAAATAAAGACGGAAAAAAGCCTTACAAAGGGTGAGTCGTATTCAAAAGCAAAAGGCCATTTGACTCCCACTTCAATACTAGCGTCATGGTGGAATAGCACGGTTTGGAATTTAAACCCCACTAAACCTAGCATCCTAAAATTGGAAGTTTTGAGCGAAAACCCTTGAATGCTGCGCCAATCGTCAATGATGAAATTCGCGCTGTGTTTGGAAATCGTCCATGTGTTTTCAGCAACTTGCATGCCATAAAAAAGAGAAAATACATACAAGGGGTTCTTATTGTATTCTACGATCAAATCCCCTCCAAAGCCGTAAGTGAACATGTTCGCTTGAGCACCCGTTCTTTTATTGAGAATGACATTCCCATAATCCATAAAAAAATAATAGCGCGAATAAAACCAGTAGTTAGTGGGGTTAATCTCCCAGCCTAAAGAAAAGCTCGCCCCTTCAATCGTGCGTTTGAGATCGTTGTATTTTTTCATGATCATTTTCCCTACCTGGTATTGAGAAGCCACATAAAAACGGCTTTTGGCTTGCGTAAGGGTAGGGCTTAAAAAACAAACGCTTAAAAATAAAGGGGTTACTTTTTTAAATAAATCCTTTGAAAAAAATTTCACACTTTAATACTTCCTGTTGAGCGGGGAGTTAAGATTGTCTTGGTGGTTAGTGGCTCGTTGCAAAACATTGTTCGTTCTTTTTTGCGAAGGATCAGCGTTTTCTTCATTATTGATTTCATCAATTTTATTTTCGTTATTGATCAGATCATTCACCTCTTTAGTGGCTTTTTCATCTTCTTCTTCATGCTCAATCTTTTTTATATCCTTATTCGCTTGATTGATTGGATTGTTTTGAGTGGTTTTAGTGTTGTTTTGGTGCGATTGGGACGATTTTTTAGGCTCGTCTTTGCATGCGCTCAACAGGCTTAAAACAAAAGAGATAGCAATAAAATGAGTGATTTTAGATTTCATCAATTAAATTTCCTTAAGTCAATGTATAATTTGATTATCTTATCATAAAAACGATTAAGGATTGGCTAGGGTAAGAACAAATTGCAAGAAACAGATGACTTATTAAAAACATTGAACGTGAAATCGCTTTTAGAAGTCTTGCTTGTTTATACGCCCAAAGGTTATAAAGATTTGAATTTATTAGAGCGTTTTGAAACGGGCTTGAGCGGCGTTTTAGAAGTGGATATTTTAGAGAAAAGAAACTACGCCAAAGTTTTAAAGATTTTTGCCTATTCCAAACGATTTTACAAAAATTTAGAGCTTGTTTTTTTCAATTACAGCGCGTTCCATCACAGCCAGTTTAAAACCGGCGAGAGTTTGTTTATTTATGGTAAATTAGAGCAAAGCTCTTTTAATCAAGCTTATATCATTAACACGCCTAAAATCCTTACCGAATTTGGCAAAATTTCTTTAATTTTTAAAAAAGTTAAAAACCATAAAAAAATACAAGAAAATTTACAAAAACTCCTTTCATTAGAAAATTTAAAAAAGGAAGGCGTTAAAGAAAATATCGCGCATCTATTGTTGGAAATCTTTTTCCCCACGCCACATTTTGTCAAGGATTTTGAAACGAATAAAAATTTCCCTTCGCAACATTTAAATGCATTAAAATACATTGAAATGCTTTTTTATATGAAAAATTTAGATCGTAAGAAATTGCAATTCAACGCTAAAATCGTATGCCCTAATAACAGCGAACGCTTGGATAATTTCATCGCTTCTTTACCCTTTAAACTCACGCGCGATCAACAAAACGCCATTAAAGAAATCCAAAACGATCTCACCAGTTCTATAGCGTGCAAGCGTTTGATTATAGGCGATGTGGGGTGTGGGAAAACGATGGTGATTTTAGCGAGCATGGTATTAGCCTACCCTAATAAAACCCTTTTAATGGCGCCCACTTCCATTCTCGCTAAACAGCTTTATAACGAAGCCTTAAAATTTTTACCCCCTTATTTTGAAGTGGAATTACTGCTCGGCGGGAGCCATAAAAAGCGATCCAATCATTTGTTTGAAAAAATTACGCATGTTGTCATAGGCACGCAAGCTTTATTATTTGATAAGCGCGATTTAGATGAATTCGCTTTAGTGATCACTGATGAACAGCACCGATTTGGCACCAAGCAGCGCTACCAATTAGAAAAAATGGCGAGCAGTAAGGGTAATAAACCCCATTCCTTGCAATTTTCCGCTACCCCCATTCCTCGCACGCTTGCCCTAGCCAAAAGCGTGTTTGTGAAAACGACCATGATTAGAGAAATCCCTTACCCTAAAGAGATTGAAACTTTAGTCTTGCATAAAAGAGATTTTAAAATAGTGATGGAGAAAATCAGCGAAGAAATCGCTAAAAACCACCAAGTCATTGTCGTTTATCCGCTGGTGAATGAGAGCGAAAAAATCCCGTATTTATCGCTCAGTGAGGGGGCGAGTTTTTGGCAAAAACGCTTTAAAAACGTTTATACCACTTCAGGGCAAGATAAAAATAAAGAAGAAGTGATTGAAGAATTTAGAGAGTTAGGGAGCATTCTTTTAGCGACCACGCTCATTGAGGTGGGCATTTCTTTACCACGATTGAGCGTGATGGTGATTTTAGCGCCCGAAAGGTTAGGCTTAGCGACTTTACACCAGTTAAGGGGGCGCGTGTCTCGTAACGGCTTGAAAGGCTATTGTTTTTTATGCACGATCCAAGAAGAAAACGAACGATTGGAAAAGTTTGCTGATGAATTGGACGGCTTTAAAATCGCTGAATTGGATTTACAATACAGAAAAAGCGGGGATTTACTACAAGGGGGGGAGCAGAGCGGGAATAGTTTTGAATACATTGACTTAGCCAGAGATGAAAACATTATCGCTGAAGTGAAACAAGATTTTTTAAAAAACGCTAGCGTTTCACAAGGAACATTTGAAAATTGAAAATTAAGGCGGAATTGGGTAATTTAAATCATTTAAAAAAGGATAGAAATGCAAAATAAAGAAATGGATCAAGAAAAAAGCGTTAATGAAAAAAATTTAGAGGTTTTCAATCGTTATTTTCCCGGTTGCTTGAGTATAGAAAATGACAACCAACTCACGCTGGATGTGGGAAGATTAAAAGCGTTACTAGGGGATTTTAGCGGGATAAAAGAAGAGGGCTATGGGTTGGATTTTGTGGGTAAGAAAATCGCCTTAAATCAAGCTTTTAAGAAAAATCATAAGATTTTAAAGCCCTTAAATGAATCCACGAGCAAGCACATTCTCATCAAGGGCGATAATTTAGACGCTCTCAAAATCTTAAAACAAAGCTATAGTGAAAAAATCAAAATGATCTACATTGACCCCCCTTACAACACGAAAAACGACAATTTTATCTATGGCGATGATTTCTCGCAATCCAATGAAGAGGTTTTAAAAACATTGGATTATTCTAAAGAAAAGCTGGATTATATCAAGAATCTTTTTGGGTCAAAATGCCATAGCGGGTGGCTTAGTTTCATGTATCCTAGATTGTTGCTCGCTAGAGATTTGCTCAAACAAGACGGCGTGATTTTCATCAGCATTGACGATAACGAAGCCGCCCAGCTCAAACTTTTATGCGATGAAATTTTTGGGGAGGGGAATTTTGTGGCTGAAATGCCAAGATTAACAAAGAAAGCAGGAAAATCCACTAATCAAATCGCTAAAAATCATGATTATGTTTTGTGTTATCAAAAGAATAGTATCAATTTTAAACAGATTGATATTGATGAAAACGATTACTCTTTAAAAGATGAATTTTACAATGAAAGAGGTGGGTATAAATTAAATCAAAATTTGGATTACAATTCACTTCAATATAATAAAAAAATGGATTATGAAATTGTAATTGGTAATGAAAAGTTTTATGCTGGCGGATTGGAAACTTATACTGAAAGACAAAAAGGTAATTTTGGAACGATTGATTGGGTTTGGCGTTGGAGCAAAGCAAAATTTGATTTTGGATTAGCTAATGGTTTTATAGAAGTTAAAAATAATAGAATTTATACAAAAACTTACACAAAGGCTAAAATATCTGATAGCAAGCCTTATAAAATAGAATATTTTAACCGCACTAAAAATATTTCAAGTATAGAATTTTTAGATAATAAATACTCTAATGATATGTCAAATAAAAAATTGCAATCAATTTTTAATGTTAAGAATATTTTTGATTATTCTAAACCTGTTGAATTGATAAGTTTTCTCATAGATCAAACTACTGAAAAAGGCGATCTCATCTTAGATTTTTTCGCCGGGAGTGGGACGACCGCGCATGCCGTGTTAGAGAGTAATAAGAGCGATTATCAAAAATTAAGTGAGGGGGGGGGTTATTTAATGGCTTGAACGCCGCATTTAAAGAAAGGCGCTTCATTCTCGTCCAATTAGATGAAAAAATTGATCCCAAGAAAAACAAAAGCGCGCATGATTTTTGTTTGAACACCTTAAAATCCACCTCGCCGAGCATTTTTGACATCACCGAAGAAAGGATTAAAAGAGCGGGGGCTAAAATCCAAGAAGCTTGCCCCAATTTAGATGTGGGGTTTAGAGCGTTTGAAATCATTGATGATGAAACGCATGCTAACGATAAAAATCTCAGTCAAGCCCATCAAAAGGATTTGTTCGCTTATTCTAACCTTGATAGAATGGAAACCCAAACGATTTTAATCAAGCTTTTAGGCTGCGAGGGTTTGGAGCTAACCACCCCTATAATTTGCTTGATTGAAAACGCCTTGTATCTGGCTTTAAATACGGCTTTCATTGTGGGGGATATGGAAATGAGTGAGGTTTTAGAAAACTTGAAAGATAAAGGGGTGGAAAAAATCAGCATGTATATGCCCGCTATCAGTAACGACAGGCTGTGTTTGGAGTTGGGCAGTAATTTGTTTGATTTGAAATTAGAGAGCGGCGATTTAAAGATTAGGGGGTAGAGGTGAAAATCAAATTCAAACGATTGGATTATCAGGAGCAATGCCGGGACCAAATTTTAGGGGTGTTTAAGGGGATCTATTTAAAAGAGCCAGAAAATGACGCTCAAAGGATTGCTAACCCTGTTTTTGAAACAGAAGCGATCAAAGATGTTTTATTAGAAAATATTGAGAATTTACGATCGAAACAAAAAATAACCCAGGGAAGCGTGGGGATTGACAAGTCGTTAAACTGCGATATTTTAATGGAAACAGGCACCGGGAAGACCTTTTGCTTTTTGGAATGCGTTTATTCTTTGCACCAAAACTACCATTTGTCAAAATTTATCGTTTTAGTGCCAAGCAACGCCATTAAATTAGGGGTTTTAAAGAGTATTGAAATCACCAGAGAATTTTTTAAAAGCGAGTATTCTAACACGCATTTAGAAAGCTATGAAGATGTAGAAAGGTTTATTCTAGCGAGCAACCACAAATGCTGTGTGTTGGTGATGACTTTTTCCGCCTTTAATAAAAAAGATAACCTTATCAATCAATCATGCTTAGAAAATACGAATCTATTCAATGGCGCAAAAAGTTACATGCAAGCTTTAGCGAGTATGCGCCCTATCGTCATCATGGACGAACCGCACCGATTTTTAGGCGATAAAACAAAAAAATATTTGGAACAATTAAACGCTTTAATCACGCTCAGGTTTGGGGCGACTTTTAAAGATGATTATAATAATTTGATTTACGCACTAGACAGCAAAAAAGCGTTTGATTGCGCCCTAGTGAAAAGCATCAGCGTGGCGTCTGTGGGGGAGAGTAACGAGTATTTTTTAGAGCTTAAGGGGGTTGTAAAGACACAAAACGACTATGAAGCTGCAATTAACTACACGAATTTAGAAAATAAAACTCAAAGCGTCAAGGTCAAAAAGCACGATAATTTAGGCGCGCTAACTCAAATCAGCGCTTTAGAAGATTACATTGTAGAAAATATCACTAAAACTGAGGTTCGTTTTCTCAATGGCTTTAATTTGTTACTGGATCAAAAAGAGCCTTTTTCCCATCTTTTAGAGGGTGAGCAAGAAGTGATGCTGAAAGAAGCGATAAAAAGCCATTTTGAAAGAGAAGAAGGGCTTTTTAAAAAGGGGATTAAAGCCTTGTGCATGGTGTTTATTAGCGGGGTGAATAGCTATTTAAGCGAGAATGAAAAGCCGGCCAAATTAGCCCTTTTATTTGAAAAACTTTACCAACAAGAGCTTGAAAAAGTCTTAAAAAAGCCTTTAGATGAAAATTATAGAGCGTATTTAGAGCGTACTAAAGACGCTATTTACAAAGTGCATGGAGGGTATTTTGCTAAAAGCAAGAAAGAGGGCGATGAAACTAAAACGATCGAACTCATTTTAAAAGAAAAAGAAAAATTACTGAGTTTTGATTCCGATCTCAGGTTTATTTTTTCGCAATGGGCGTTGCAAGAGGGGTGGGATAACCCTAATGTGATGACGATTTGCAAATTAGCCCCTAGCTCTTCTAATATCACTAAATTGCAACAAATTGGTAGGGGGCTAAGGCTCGCTGTGAATGATAAGGGCGAACGCATCACTAAAGAGCATTCTGATTTTGATTTTGTCAATGAATTAGTCGTGATCGTGCCGCAAGTTGAGGGGGATTTTGTGGGAGCGATCCAGCAAGAGATAAGCGAACACAGCTTGATCAAACAAGCGTTTAGTGGGGGAGAGTTAGAAAAAAGCGGCATGGTTAAAAAAGGGTATTACGGGGTTTTATTTGAAAAGTTAGAGGGTTTGGGTTTTGGAGAAAAAACAGATGATGAAAACTTTAAACTCACCCTCAATCAAAACGAATTTTTAAAAAAAGAGCCGGAACTAGAAAATTTAAAAAATGAAACATACTTGGATCTTGAAAAATTAAAAGATTTTTTAGAAGATCGCTTGATTGGTAATTCTAGAGTGAGGAACAAAAACGAGCGAAAAACTGAAAAAATCAAAATCAATAAAGAAAATTTTAAAAAATTTGAAACCTTATGGGCGGGTTTGAACCATCAAGCCCGGATCGCTTATGCCATTGATAGCGAGAGCTTGATTGATGAGATTGTCAAAAAAATCAATGCTTCTTTTAAGGTCAGTTCAAAAATCGTTTCGGTTACGACGCATAAAAAAGTAGAAACTATGGGAAATAACGCCACAACAGAGATTTTTGAGCGAGAAAGCGCATGCGTGTGGAGCTTGCATGAATTTATCAGTGCCTTGTCTAATAAGGTGAAATTGAGTTTTAAAAGCGTGGCTAAAGTGTTGGAAAACATTGATGAAAACAAGTTTAATGAAATTAAAAAAAACGAACAAGAGGGCTTAAGGCGGTTAGAAGAGCTGTTTTTGGAAATCATTTATCAAAATATTAAAGATAAAATTTCCTATCAAATGCGCGAAACGACGATTAAAAACAGAAAAAACGATGCGTTTTATGATGAAAAAGGAGAAATTAGAGAATTTTTAGACGGGAGTTTGGGGGTGGATAAATATGAAATTAGAAATGCAAGCGCCCAAGAAAAATGCTTGTATGAAAATTTCATGCAAGTGGATAGCAAGATTGAAAAAGACACGATTGAAGAATCTAACGACACTAAAATCATTGTTTTTGGCAAGCTCCCTAGGGTTAAAATCCCAATAGGGTTGAATCAAACTTATAGCCCTGATTTTGGGTATGTGGTTGAAAACAACGATAAAAAAGTGTTGTTAGTGGTGGAAACTAAGGGGGTTGATAAAAAAAGCGAATTACGCCCTGAAGAAGAGCGGAAAATTTCAACCGCTAAGAAATTTTTTGAAGCTTTAAAAAAGCAAGGCGTGAATATTGAATACAAAACCAAAATGAAAAAAGATCAATTAAGCGCGTTGATCAATGAAATTTTAAATCGTAAAGATTAGAGCTAATAAGATCAATCTCTAATGTTTCACATGGAACAATTTCAAAGAAAAGCGTTTTATTTAAAATTCATACCACTTTTGTTATAATCGTTTTCATCCCATTTCAAAGGCGTTTTATGATTTGTTTCACTCGTATCCCACTCAAGGATTTCATTAAAAAATACAATCCTCCAACACCCACAAAAGAAACTATAGAAAATTTTGAAAAAGAAATAAACAGCTTATTAGAAAACGCGCCAAGACAAGATGATGAAGAATTTCAAAAAAATGAAATCAATAAGTTTTTAAAAAATACCTATGGCTATGACTGCAATACCTATGAAAAAGTGGATAGCGCGATCTATGTGGATGGGGAAGTCCAAGTGCTTATTGAAGTCAAAGCTCTAAATAAAAAGACAGAATTCCCTAAAAACAAAGAAAACCCACTCAGTAAGGCCTTTTGTCAAATGGTTTTGTATTTTTTAGAAGAGAGAGAAAAAGAAAAAAACAATTCCCTAAAACACACCATTATTTGCAATGCACATGAATTTTTTCTCTTTGATTGTAAGGATTTGCTCTTTTTAAAAGAAGATAAACGCATCAAAAAACTCCATAAAGATTGCGCTAAAAAAGAAGGCACAGACTCTAGCACCAAAAGATTCTACAGCGATTTAGAGGAATATTTAAAAAAGGATTTTAAAGGCGAACTCCGCTACACTCACTTTAATTTGAGCAACTATGATCCTAAAGAACTCCCTTTGATTTATCAAGTTTTAAGCCAAGAAGTCCTTTTAAAACAAAAGAAAACCCTTGACGCTAACACGCTTAACAAAGATTTTTATGAAGAATTGCTTTACATTTTAGGGTTAGAAGAGCAAAATGATAAAGGGAAAATTTTAATCAAGCCCAGCCGCACCCAAAACTCCCTAAGCGATGCTTTAAAAAAGAAATACAAAAATTTAGACGATGAAGAAGTCATGGCGTTGCTCATCGCTTGGAATAACCGCATCTTGTTTTTACGGCTTTTAGAAAGCCTTTTAATTTCTTTTAACCATTTTGAAAAATCTTTTTTAACCACAGAAAACTTTAAAGATTTCAACGATCTAAATACCCTCTTTTTTGAAGTCCTAGCCAAGAAAAATAACGAGCGTTTACCAGAAATTAAAGAAGACAAGATTTTAAGAAAAATCCCTTATTTGAATTCCAGTTTGTTTGATAAAACGCCTTTAGAATCAAAGGGGTATGAAATCAAATTACTCAATAACGAGCCTTTAGAGATTTATCCTAAATCCGTTCTCAAAAAAGATAAAGACTACCAAAAAGAAAAAGCTTTGCCATTGCTGGAATACTTTTTTAAATTTTTGCGCCTTTATAAATTCACCACCACCCCTAAAGACATTAAAGATAATACCGATACTAGCGAAAGCTGTTTGATTAACCCTAGCGTTTTAGGGCTTGTTTTTGAAAAACTCAACGGCTATAAAGAGGGGAGTTTTTATACCCCAAGCTTTATTACAAGCTACATGTGTAAAGAGAGTATCACGCCGATTGTGTTGGATAAATTCAATCAAAAATATAATATAGAATGTGAAAAATTAAAAGAATTAAAAAATTACCTCAAAAATAGCTATAAAGAGGATAAACGCAAAGAATACCTAAACACGCTTTTAACCTTACGCGTTTGCGATCCGGCGGTGGGGAGTGGGCATTTCTTGGTTTCAGCACTCAATGAAATGGTGTGGATCGCTTATAAACTGGGGCTTATTGCTTCCTTGTATCGCCACGAGCTTAGATTAGAAAACGATGAAATCATCATTCACACGCCAACGGGTGAAGTCTTTAACTACAAAAAACCGCATAGCGAAAACGACCCCCACCACCAAATCCAAAAAGAACTTTTTAATCTTAAAAAAGACATCATTGAAAACTGCCTTTTTGGCGTGGATATTAACCCCAATTCTTGCGAAATCACCAAGCTCAGGCTATGGATAGAGCTTTTAAAATACAGCTATTATATTTTTGAAAAGGGCAAGAACACTAATGCGCTTGAAACCCTCCCCAACATTGATATTAACATTAAGTGCGGTAATTCGCTCATTTCTAGGTTTGATTTCAAACAAAGCCTAACGCATTATCCTAATATCAAGGAAAAAACTCAGCAATATAAAAAATTAGTAAAAAATTACAAAGAAGGACTTTTTGATGATAAGACAAGACTAAGCAATCAAATTAAGGACTTATTGAAAACTTTTCAAAATTTTTGCCTTAACGACAAATACAAAAAAGAGATTAAGGCTTTTGTAACACAATGCGAGGAATATAGGAAGCTTTATGGAAACTATTTTGCAAAAGATGATGCCGATTTAGGAGCATTTATTTCAGAAAATCCTTTTCCAAAGCATGAGAATATTAGTGATAATGAAGAAATCCAACAACAAGCTTATCAATATTTTCTAAAACTCAAACAAACTTATAACATGATCTATAATTTCAATAATTCTCTTGAATGGCGCTTTGAATTCCCTGAAGTGCTAGACGATGAGGGGAATTTTTTAGGCTTTGATTGCATCATAGGCAACCCGCCTTATATCCGCCAAGAACACATCAAAGACTTAAAGCCTTTATTAGAAAAGCAATACCACGATTTCTATAACAGCACCGCTGACATTTACACCTACTTTTTTGCCCTATCTTTCCACCTTTTAAAAGAAAAGGGGTTTAGCACTTTCATCACTTCCAACAAATACGCGCGCGCCAAATACGGCGCCAAATTGAGAGAATGGCTGCTCAAAAAAACCACCATCGTCAGCTACATGGAACTAAACGCCTTAAAAGTCTTTGAAAGCGCTGCAGTGGATACCAGCATCATTCATTTCATCAAACAAACGCCCCCTAAAGAGAGCGATTTTAAATATTACGAACCCACCCCAAACGATAAGGAAAATTTGAAAAACACCCCCCACATCCCCATGAAACAAAACGCGCTTTCAACAGAAAGCTTTATTTTTGCCAACGCCACGCTTTTGGATTTGAGGGACAAAATAGAGAGCATCGGCACCCCGCTTAAAGACTGGGGTATTCAAATCAATTACGGGATAAAAACCGGCTGTAACGAAGCCTTTATCATTCCCACTGAAAAAAGAGACGCAATCTTAAACGCTTGCAAGACGCAAGAAGAAAGGGAGTGCACAGAGGGGCTTATCAAACCTATTTTAAGAGGGAAAGACATTAAAAGGTATTCTTATGAGTGGGCGCATTTGTGGGTTATTTTTATACCTTGGCATTTTCCAAATACTAATAACCCAAAAAACATGGAAGAAAATGAACAAGATTTTTCTATCCATTATCCTATTATCTATGCTCACTTGCTTTCACATAAAGATAAACTTTTAAAACGCAATAAAGATGAAACCGGAAAGAGATATGAATGGTATTGCTTGCAAAGATGGGCGGCAAGCTATTATCAAGATTTTGAAAAAGAGAAAATTGTGTATCCTTGTATTATGGCTAAAGAGCCTTGTTTTGTTTATGAAGAAAAAGGATTTTATGCTCCAGCACCTGCAAATATTATTACAGGCGATAAGACAGAAATAAAATACCTTACAGCTTTACTAAACTCTAAATGCATTTATTTTGCTATGCGTAAGTTTTATATGGGAGGGGGTATTGAGGGCGAGTTAAAAACAAATAATTTAGAAAAAATACCCATTCCTAAAATCACCACCAAAAACCAAGAATTAGCCGATAAAATCACCGATTGCGCGGAGCGGATCTTAAAATTAAAAGAAAAAGACCCTAAAGCCAACACTCAAGAATTAGAAAAAGAAATTGACGCCTTAGTCTATCAGCTCTACCACCTCACCGATGAAGAGATTAAAATTATTGAAGACGGGCAATGAAAAGCTGATTTCCACTTAAGGATAACCCCCTAATTTAGGGGGCAACTCTTTTTAAGAATTAGCGTTTGATCACTAAATCAAACTTTAAACCCAAAAAACTGATTTTTAGGTATAATTCTCTAAGAAGAGTGTTTACTACGATGATTTTTCATAGTAAGCTCCTAAAAGTGGATTTTACCCCCTAATCTCTAGCAAAATAAAAACTAGGGGGTGAGCGTTATTTTATCCTAATCTTACAAAAACGATTTTTATAACAGCTACAAACCACTAATTTAAAATCATATTAAAAAACTTCACAAGAAATAAAAACGATTCACCTTAAAGGAAACCCCTTAAATAGGGGAAACCTTTGGTTTTAATGGGTTTTTTTAACAACGATTTTAACCCTATACTTAAAAAAAGGTATTTTTAAGTATAATACAACCAAAGGCTTTTTACCATGTTTTTTGGACATAGTAATCCTTTGAAGGTGATTTACCCCCTAATCTCTAGCAAAAAAACTAGGGGGTAATCGTTATTTTATCCTAACCCTATAAAAACAAGCAAGAACAATCAAATGCGATTTAAAGATTAAAAAAGCTTTTTCTACCGCATGGTTTTGGACTAAAACCATAAATAGTAGGGATCGTGATGCTTAAAACAAACGCCTTAAAAATTCGGTGTAAAAAATACCATAGAATTGCTTTTGAATCTGTATATTGGCAACAGGAAAACTTTCAAAAAGAGGGTAATGTTAGTGGAAGAATTAAATAAAAAACGGCTCTTGTGTTAAAAGGATTGTTAAACAATGATCTAAAGCGTTGCGTAAATAAATCTCTAAATTAGAAATTTTAGGCGTGATAGAAGCAATGAGTTTTAAATTTTCTTTGTATTGCTCTAGGCTGTCATAAGTATCTAATCTGTCTTTGGATAGAATGAGCGTAATATCATTTTTAAAATCTTGTAAATCTTGCATAGTATTTTCTTAAAGTCCTTTTGATTAAGAACTCAATAAGTTTCACAGAAATCATTTCAATTCTTAAACAAAGACTCTAAAGCTTCTACCCCTACTTTTTGCGTTTCTTTTTCGCTTTCATTTTCTGCGTTTTCTTTCACGCTAGGAATGGTTTCAAACTCTATGTGATAGCCTGTAAGCATGGACGCTAGGCACACATTCACCCCGCCTTTACCGATAGCCTTAGATTTTTCAATGTCCAATAAACGCACTTTAGCCTTTTGCAAATGGTTGTTGACAATGAAACGCTCTTGAACGGATTCTTTTTCTTCAGCATTCAATTCTTCTATAGGGATTTTTTTAATTTCAACGCTTAAAATTTTGGCTGGAGCGAGCGCTAAAGTGATATAAATTTCAGGCACATTAGAATACTCTATGCAATCAATGTTTTCTTTATTCAATTCGTTGCTTATCGCATTAATGCGCACGCCCTTAACCCCCACCGCCGCGCCTATGGGATCAATCCTAGCGTTATGGGAAAAAAAGCTCACTTTCGCTCTGTTGCCTGGGATTCGCGTGCAATGGATGATTTCAATTTCTTTATCTTTAATTTCAGGGACTTCTAATTCCAACAAAGCTTCAAGCATTTTAGGGGTGGTGCGGCTCAGTTCTAATAGTAAGCCTTTTTTCGTGCGTTTGACTTGCGTTAAAACCGCCTTGATGCTATCGCCTATTTTAAAACTCTCGCCCTTGATGCGATGGCGCATGGAAAGAACGCCCTGAAATTGCTGCTCGATTTCAATAAAAGTGTTTTGATTTTTATCCACTAAAATCACTTGCCCCATTAAAACGCTGTTAAGGCGCTTTTGGAACGCTTCAAAGTGGCTGTCTTCTAACGCTTTTTCTAGCTGGTATTGCAAATCTTTAAAAAGGCGGTTGATCGCTCCTTGTTTCATGCTCTCCAAACTCAAGCTGTAAGACAATTCGTCTTTAATCTTAACGCTTGGATCCATTTCTTTGGCTTTAGACAGGCTGATGTATTTAGAAGGATCGTTAACCAACCTTTCATCATCGTCTTCTAAAACTTCTACCAACTGAATAAGCTGGAGTTGCTTGTTTTCTTCAATTACCGAGTAACGCGCTAGGGGGTCCAATTCGTTTTGCGCCATTTTTAACAAACAGCCTTGAATCACTTTTGAAATCATCTCTTTAGGCAAATTTTTTTCATACGCAATGCATTCTATAAGGTCGCTGATTTTTTCCATTCTTAAGTTCCTTTAAATTGATGTTCTATCGTTTTTTGTCATTCTCTATTGTGGGGGAGTGGCGCGTTTAAAAGAAATTTTATTATAGCGAATTTTTAAGCCTTGTTAAGGATTTCTTTTAAAACCAGAGCGATTTTTTCCAAATCTTCTTTATTCAAGCTAAAGACTTCAAAGCACACAAATTCGCATGAAATTCTTGTAATAACGCCTTTTTGAAAAAGCCTTAAATAAAGTTTCTCACCATTTAAAGCACGGGTGTTTTTGGGCTGGATTTTCACGCAAAAGGATTCTAATTCCCTACCAAACAAATTCCCTATTTTAGAAAAGCTAGAGGCTATGCTCACATTCAATTCTAAAGGCTTTAAAAGAGCGTAGAGTTTCAAGGCTTTTTGCAATAAGGCGTCTTTAGTTTGGTTTAGTAGCGCATGGATTGTGATTTCTTCTTGATGATTGACCCATGCGTTTAGGCTGCAAAAAAGCAAGGTGAGGGTGATTTTACCCACCCTCAAGGCTCTATAAAGGGGGTGGTTTTTTAACATTCCAACCCATTCTTTTTTGCCCATAATAATGCCCGCTTGCGTACCATTAAAGGATTTGTCCGCGCTAAAGCTTAAAAGCGATGGTTTTAAGGCTAAAACCTCTTCCAAAGCCGTTCTATTTAACAAATCCACATCCCCTAAATTGTAATAATCTATCAAACCATGCTCTTTAGCTAGGGCTTGCAAATCTTTAAAAGGCGTGTCTTTTTGAAAAGTGGGGTTGTGGGTTTTGAATAGCATTTTGCTGTTTTCATTCAAGGCTAAGCGGTAATCCCTTAAATAAGCGCGATTGGTATTCCCCACTAAATGCAGCCTAGCCCCACTACTCAATAAAATATCTTTAAGGTTAAAATCCCCCCCCACTAATTCGCCATAAGAAACAACGATTTCTTTTTGTTGCGCTAAAGCGTTAGCGATGAGAAAAATCGCGCTAGTGTTGTTATTCACAATCAAAACCTCTTCAGTGTCAAAACACGCCTTAAAAAGCTGTTTTAAAGGGGTTAAGCGGTTCGTTTTTTTAGCGGTGTTGAGATCGCATTCTAAACCAATGGGATGGGTTAAAACTTCTTTTAAATAAGGTTCAATCTTTTCATAAAATTGCGGGCTAAAAAACGATCGCCCATGAGTTTCATCAAAAACGCTTACGCTCGCATTGATGATTTTTTGATAAGGGCTTTTCAAAAGATCCGGGGTTGTTGGGGGCGTTTCTTTAGCCATAATAAGCGCGTTTGGTTCCTTTTTTGAGAGTTAAAATAAAGCGTTATTTTAATCTAAACCCGCTAAATTTTTGATAAAACTACTTTTTTAAAATCCTTAAGAGCGTTTTAATGAGTTTGTTGAGCGAGCGGAACTTTTTCCATAGAGTTTGGCGGTTCCTATAGGGCTTTTTCATGTTTGTTTCCATGTTCAAAATTCAAAAAGAAATCCTAAGATTTCTTTCATTTTAGAACTGATAGGATACCTCAAAACGCGCGTTAAATCCAGGAGCAGGGAGTGCCATGCGTTTATTTTTAGGGATCATATCGCTTGCTGGAGCGTCCGCGCTCGCTTGCCACACGGAAGCCTGGCTGACATATTGCTTGTTTAAGATATTGTTAAACACGGCTGAAATCCTTAAACCCTGCCATTTTTTAGAAGTGGGGGTCCAGTTGATAAAGACATTATGCACGCCATACCCAGGCTTATGGATTTTCATCAAGCCGTATTGAGGGTAGTAGATAGAATAGCCTTCATAGAACATGTTAGTTACAAAGCGTGAGAGCCAAGTTAAAGTAAGCCCCCATTTGTGGATATTGTAATCGGCTTTTAGGATAAACACATTCCCAGTCGTGGCAGCTAAAGCGTAAGTATCGGCTAATAAATGCCCCCTAGCTGTCGGCCAAGAGCGAGCCACTGAGAAAGTCCCTACGAAATTTTTATATTGCACATTCCCTGAAACTTCATAACCATAAATATTAATGGTTTCGGGTAAATTCCCTGACATGTTTTTTGCGGTCGCGTTACCCCCACCATTTTTAGAAGTATCTTGCCCATAGCTGTTGATGAAATTATTGATGACTTGATAGAACGCTGCCCCGCGCACATTGAAATACTTGCTGTTGTAATCCACATTAAATTCCACATTTTGACCGATCGCAGGGCGTAAATTCCTTTGATAAATCACCGTGGGATCGCGCATCAAAACGCCATCGCCAGGCAAAGCCCCCTTAGTCACATACGCATAACTCACTTTCAAGCCAATGCTTTCAATGGGGTTATAAAGCACGGTTGCAGAAGGCGAGAAACCAGAAGTTACATGCGTGCGGCCGTTTTTGTCTAGCAAGGTGTAAATATCATAACGAGTTCCCGCACCCACGATCACATTGCTTAAAATATTGTAGTTCGCTTGCATAAACCCACCGATGATATTCCCGATCGCATGCGAATTTTGGGGCATGTTACGATAGAGCGGGTTAGGCGCATTTAGATTTTGGGGGTATTGAGAGCTTTGATCGGTGTAGTAATGGCGGTAAGGCAAGCCCGGCCCATTAGGGTCGTTAGGATCAATGTTGTTTTTATAATAGCCGTTTTTGCCTTTATCCAGTCCAGAGAAAACGCTCAGGTTTTGATAGATCATGCCGTATTCAAACACGTTCCCATAATCTTCGCTAATGGGGTGGGTTACTTTAAAATTAACGCCTGAGTTGATTAAAAAAATCCTTCTGGCTAAAGTCCCCTCAGCGTCCGCATTCCCTAAAGTCCAATCGTTTGCGCTAGGGTTTTGAGCGTTAGGGGGGGTCATGTCATAATCAGGATTTTTAGGGACAAGCCCATGATAAATATTAGATCCTGTGGAAATTGCAGAAGCGCCTTGCCAGTTGATAGCGCCCGGCTGCCCATAGCCTATTTGATAGCCTCCATCAGAGGGTCTGATAGCTCCTTGCGTGCACTGGCTGATATTGTCCGGGTTGTTACACCAATCTTTAACTTCAGGGATGTAATCCGGGTTAGCTGGCTCATTAGAATTGTAAGCGAAAGGATTCACCACAGGGTTATAATCGCCTCCTCTTACCCCTAAAAAGGCAGTGGATTCAATGCGCGGCTGGTTAAAATTAGGGCCGCCCTCATGCTTGTATTTCAAGCTCAAATTGTGGTTGAAGTTGATCGTATGGGCTAATTCTTTCCCAAAGTCAATCACAAAAGGTGCTGGCTGGCTTCCTGGGTCGTTGGCTTTGGAGAGGGCTGAAGTGGTGTTAGGGCGTAAAAGCCTGGTGGAATTCTCCCTTGTCATGTTGTAGCTTAAGCTGATGATATCCGTGTCGTTGATATAGCCATTGACTTTACCTAAAACGCTATTGACTTCACTCGGAGTCCCTACGCCAATGTCGCTATTGCTCGGATCTTGCAAGTCAAAAGTAGGGTGGAAGAGATCCCTAAAAGCGTTGTTCCCGTCTCTGTAATAAAAAATATTTTGATGGTTGTAATAAGCGAGTATATCCCAATTCTTCCCACGATAGGCTGCAGTAGCGTTCATGCGATACCCGAAGTTGGTATAAAAGCCCGCTTCCGCTTTAGCCCCATAAGTTTGATTCTTCCTTAAGAAGTCGTTAGCGTCAATCGTGGTGAAAGACAATTTACCCGCAACCGCACCAGGGCCTGCTGAAGCGTTCGCTGCCCCCTTAATCACTTCCACTTCTTTAATCATGTTGGGATCGATCACGGTGTTAGCGTCATGGTGGAAAATGTTACCATTTTGAGCGACGCCATCTATGGTTACCCTTAAGAGACGGCTCTCAATCCCCCTAACATAGATTTTTTGCGCCATTAAGCCCCCACTGGCTACATTCACATCCGCTCGAGTCCTAAAAATATCACGGATTTGGTTACTTTGGCGTTGTTGGAGCTCTTTCCTTTCAATATACATTTTATTGTTGTATTCAAAAGTCCTTTCACCCTTAGTGGTTACCTTACCCAAAGTGTGGGTATTTTCTTGAGCTTGCAAACTGCTAGCGACAATACAAGAGACAAACACGATACGAAATTGATTTCTAAGCATTTCTTTTAGCCTTTTTATTTACTTTCTTCTAAAAATTTAGTCAAGTTTTAAACCTAAGGTTATTATTACATTATTCTATTTAATAATACCTTAAATTTGTTTTAGGATTAAGAAAATATGAAGAAAAATGTGATTAAAAAAGTTTTAGCATTTTATTGAGTGGCTGATTACTGAGCGACTGAATCGATCACTATGCGTGAAGAAGCGCTGCTGATCCCTCTTAAAAAAGTTTGAGAAGACACATTGATTTCAGCGTTCTGGCGGAAAATATCGCTTGGCTGGTTGCTTTGGCGCTCTTCTAAATCATGGCGTTTGATGATGATGGTATTCCCCCATTGAAAGGGTCTATAAGCGCGCTTTTTTTTAATGATAAAATGAGGTTCTAAATCTAAAAATTGCGCGTAACTGGGGAAAAATAACGGCTCTAATAAAGGGTTTATGGGGTTTGCTTTCAAAACAATAAAGAGAAAAAAGAGGCTAAAGATCGTTTTCATAGTAAATTTTCACGCTCGCCCCCACTTGAGAATTGGGAGAAATTTCTAACTTGCTGATTTTCAAAAAAAGCTCAGAGATCTCCTTGTAGTGCGTTTTTAAAGCATGGCTTAAATCTTTCAGGGCGTCTTCAATGAGAAGGTATTGTTTTTCTCGCATGGTGTTTTGAATGATTTCTTGGATTTCCATGTAGTCCAAATAAGCCTTATTGGGTAATTCCGTGTAGAAAAGATCCAAATTCACGCTTATTTTTTGGGGTTTTAAGCGTTCAAATTCTAAAATCCCCAAAATCGTTTCAAACACGAAGTTATGGATATGGACGGCTTGTTTAGTTTTCATAAGACTTTCTTTTCTTTACCGGTCAATAAATTAAAAATATTGCCCAAATGCTTGATAAGGGTAAAAATAAAAATAAGCACCATAGGCGTTTGCGTGCCGACTTCTTTAAGGATATTGACGCTATCTGGGATATGCATATAAGGCACAAAAAAGATAAGAACAGTCGCTGTGCCTACCCCTAAAATGCTAGCGAGTGAAGAGATTTTAAGCACCTTACCCACAAAAAACCACACCGTCAAGCCGATGAGGCTTTCAATAGGGATGAGCAACACCACAGAGCCCATGATTGTAGAAACGCCCTTACCTCCATTGAAATTCAAAAAAGGCGAATAACAATGCCCTAAAATGCTCGCAATAGCGACCATCCATTGCAAACTATAATCCAACCCAAACAATTTGCTTAAAAAAACCGCGAACATGCCTTTGAATAGATCCAAGATTAAGACTAATAAAGCCATTTGTTTAGCGTTACTCACGCCCTTACTTTGTAAAGCGCGTAAGACATTCGTTGCGCCAATACCCCCCGATCCGATTTTAGTAATATCCATGCCGTAAAAGATCTTCATTAACGCATAGCCAAAAGGAATCCCCCCAATCAAATAACCCAAAAGGGTGAAAATCACATTGATATTGGTTAGGAAATTTAAAACGCTTTCCATAAATACCCTTTCAAATAAAATAGCGATCATTATAACATGTTGCTTTTTAAGTGAAAGCGTTAAGTTGTTAGGGTATAGTGGCTTAAAAATTTTAGGATATTGAGAATGCTTGAAACTTCTAGCCATTTTTTAAAATCGTTTCGCTTGAAGCGTTATATAGGTTTTTTATTGATTTCTTTAGTGCTATTAATCACGCCCTTTGTTCGCATTGATGGGGCGCATTTGTTTTTGATCTCCTTTGAGCATAAGCAACTGCATTTTTTAGGCAAGATCTTTAGCGCTGAAGAATTGCAAGTCATGCCTTTTATGGTTATTTTGCTTTTTATAGGGATTTTTTTCATCACCACTAGCCTTGGGCGTGTGTGGTGCGGTTGGGCTTGCCCGCAAACCTTTTTAAGGGTGCTTTATAGAGATGTGATTGAAACCAAGATTTTCAAACTCCATAAAAAGATCAGCAACAAACAAGAAAGCCCTAAAAACACCCCAAGCTATAAGATCCGTAAAGCATTAAGCGTTTTGTTGTTCGCTCCTGTTGTGGCGGGGCTAATGATGTTGTTTTTCTTTTATTTCATCGCCCCAGAAGATTTTTTTATGTATCTTAAAAACCCTAGCGATCACCCTGTTGCTATGGGTTTTTGGCTTTTTAGCACGGCTGTGGTGCTATTTGATATAGTGGTGGTTGCGGAGCGTTTTTGCATTTATTTATGCCCTTACGCTAGGGTGCAATCGGTGTTGTATGACAATGACACCTTAAACCCTATTTATGATGAAAAGCGCGGCGGAGCGCTTTATAACAATCAGGGCCATCTCTTCCCCTTACCCCCCAAAAAACGCAGTGCAGAAAACGAATGCGTGAATTGCTTGCATTGCGTGCAGGTTTGCCCCACGCATATTGACATCAGGAAGGGCTTGCAATTAGAATGCATCAATTGCTTAGAATGCGTGGATGCATGCACCATTACCATGGCTAAATACAACCGCCCTTCACTCATCCAATGGTCTTCAACTAACGCTATTAACACGCACCAAAAAGTGCGCCTAGTGCGTTTAAAAACGATCGCTTACATGGGGGTTATCGCTGTTGTGATAGCTCTTTTAGCCATCACTTCGTTTAAAAAAGAACGCATGCTTTTAGACATTAACCGCAACAGCGATCTGTATGAATTGCGATCTAGTGGGTATGTGGATAACGATTACGTGTTTTTATTCCACAACACGGACAATAAAGACCATGAGTTTTATTTCAAAATTTTAGGGCAAAAAGACATCCAAATCAAAAAGCCTTTAAATCCTATCGCCATTAAAGCCGGGCAAAAGATTAAAGCGGTGGTGATTTTACGAAAACCCCTAAAAAGTAACGCCACAGAATACAAACGTGCTAAAGACGCTCTAATCCCTATTACCATACAAGCTTATAGCGCGGATGATAAGAATATTACGATAGAAAGGGAATCGGTGTTTATTGCACCCAGTGAAGATTGAAGCCTAAAACTAGCGCTCAATCACTTCATAAGGCAAGCCTTGTTTGATCAATTCTTCCATGAAAGGATCGGTGTTTAATTCTTCTATGTTAAACACCCCGGCCCTAAAATGATCCGTGCTCCAAGTGTCATTGCAAATCATTTTAGCCGCGCACATCGCTGGCACGCCGGTGGTGTAGCTTATGGCTTGCGAACCCACTTCTTCATAGCACTTTTTATGATCGCACACGTTGTAAATGTAGAGCGTTTTGTCTTGGTTGTTTTTAATGCCGGTCATATAGCACCCGATGTTGGTTTTACCGGTGGTGTCTTTGGCTAGAGTGGCCGGATCAGGAAGCAAGGTTTTTAAAAATTGTATCGGCACGATTTTTACGCCTTGATGCTCTATTTCTTTAATGCCTAGCATGCCGACATTTTCTAAGCATTTCATGTGGGTTAAATAATTTTGAGAGAAAGTCATAAAAAACCTCGCCCTCCTTAAGCCCTTAATGTTTTTGACTAACGATTCCAATTCCTCATGGTATAAAAGATACGAATCCATTTCGCCAATCTGCGGGTAAGCCCACACTTGCTTGATTTCTAAAGGCTTGGTTTCAATCCATTTGCCGTTTTCATAATAACGCCCTTTAGAGCTGACTTCTCTCAAATTGATTTCAGGGTTAAAATTCGTGGCAAAAGGGCGTTTGTGATCCCCAGCGTTGCAATCTAAAATGTCTAAAGTGTGGATAGTGTCAAAATGGTGTTTTTGAGCGTGAGCGACATAAGCGTTAGTTACGCCCGGGTCAAACCCAGCCCCTAAAACCCCTAAAATCCCCACTTCTTTATAAGCTTTATCAAACGCCCATTGCTCTTTGTATTCAAACTTCGCTAAATCCGGGTGCTCGTAATTGGCGGTATCAATGTAATGCGTTTTAGTCTCTAAACATGCTTGCATGATCGTTAAATCTTGATAGGGTAAAGCCACATTAACAACGACTTTAGGCTTGTATTTTTGGATTAAAGCGACTAAGGCTTGCGTATTATCGGCATCCACTTGCTCAACGCCAATTTCCCCCAAACCCTTTTTGAGCATGCTTTCTTTAATCGCATAGCATTTGTCTAAGCTCCTGCTCGCTAAAATGATATTTTTAAACACATCCCTGTTCATGCCCATTTTGTGCGCTACCACACTGCCTACGCCACCAGCTCCAATTTGTAATACTGTATGCAAGGAACACCTACTTTCTAACTAATCTCGTTCTTTTAGGGGGGTATTATATTATAATAAGATAAATTTGATTAATAAGGATGCAGGCTTGCAAGAAATTAAGTTGGATATTTATGCCACTTTGGTGTGCATGGTTTTAGTGCTGCTTTTGGGGCGTTATGTGATTTCTAAAGTCAAGTTTTTGCGCGATTATGATATTCCAGAGCCTGTTGTGGGCGGGGTTTTAGTCGCTTTTTTTATCATGTTAGCGCGTCAGTTTTACAATTTTGGTTTGCAGTTTGATTCTTCTTTAAAAGATCCTTTAATGCTGACTTTTTTTATCACCATTGGTTTGAGCGCGGATTTCAAATCTTTACAAAAAGGCGGCAAAATGCTTGCGGTTTTTTTGCTGGCTGTGGCGGGGTTTGTGGTGTGTCAAAATGCAGTGGGGATTTCTATCGCTAGCCTTTTAGGGGTCAATCCTTTAATGGGGCTTTTAGGGGGGTCTATCGCTTTAGTGGGAGGGCATGGCACTAGCGCGGCATGGGCTAATTTTTTCACCCAACCACCTTATAATTTTAGCTCCAGCTTAGAAGTGGGTATGGTGTGCGCGACTTTTGGCTTGGTGAGCGGGGGGATTATTGGAGGGCCTGTCGCTAAATATTTGATCTCAAAATACAAACTAGAGCCTAAAGACACTAAAGAAAAAGACACTTTAGAGGGCGTGGCGTCTAAAGGCTTTGAAACCCCTAAAGAGCAGCGCCTAATCACCGCATCCAGTTTTGTAGAAACTTTAGCTTTGATTGCGATCGCTTTATTGGTGGGGACTTTTTTATCGCATTTGATGCCTAAAAGCTTCACCTTGCCGACTTTTGTGTGGTGCTTGTTTGTAGGGGTTATTTTAAGAAACACCTTGTCGTTTTTTAAAATCCATAGCGTGTTTGACAGAGAGGTTTCAGTCATAGGGAACGTGAGTTTGAGCCTGTTTTTAGCCTACGCTTTAATGAGCGTGAATTTATTGGAATTGTTAAAACTCGCTGTGCCTTTAGCGGTTATTTTGAGCGTTCAAGTGGCGGTTATGATCCTTTATGTGGTGCTAGTAACCTTTAGGGTATGCGGGAAGGATTATGATGCGGCGGTGTTGTGCGCGGGGCATTGCGGTTTTGGGCTTGGAGCGACCCCAACGGCTATGGTGAACATGCAAACCATCACCAACCACTATGGGCCATCGCATGTGGCGTTTATTGTCGTGCCTTTAGTAGGGGCGTTTTTTGTTGATATTATTAACGCTTTAGCGATTAAAGGCTTTTTGCTCTTGCCTTTTTTCCCTAGTTAAACCATGAGACTTTATGAAAGTTTATTAGAAATTTGCTTAAATAAGGCATGGGAGTATCAAACCCTAGCCTTAGAAAACCCGAGCGTGGCTTGCATGGTGTTGGATAAAAACCATGAGATCTTGAGTTTAGAAACCCACAAAAAAGCCAAAACCCCGCATGCAGAAGTCTTAGCCGCTAAATCAGCGCTAAAGATTTTACGCCCCAGTTTGAAAAACGATTTAGAAAAATTAGAAGACCCTAAAACTTTAAGCGATTTTTTAAAAACACGCCACGATAACGCTTTTAAAGACTGCGTTTTTTTAATCACCCTAGAGCCATGCAATTCTTATGGCAAAACCCCAGCGTGCAGCGAATTGTTAGAAATTTTAAAACCTAAAAGAGTGGTCATTGCCACAGAAGAAAACGAAGCTAAAAAAGGGGGCTTAGCAAGGCTACAAAAGGCTCGTATTGAAACAATAATTTGTCGCAATTTAGAAAACAAGGCTAAGGACTTGCTCTTGCCTTTTAGGGTAATGGAACAAAAGGGGCGTTTTAATTTGTTCAAACTCGCTTTAAGGATGAATGGGGATTATTACCATGGCAAGATCACCGGGCAAAAAAGCGTTATTTTCACGCACAACCAGCGAGCAATATGCAACACTCTCATCATTTCTGGGAAAACCATAAGAACGGACAACCCCTTATTAGACTCTCGCTTTTGCGATAGCTTTTATCACAATAAAAACCCTAATATCGCTATTTTATCCAAGCACTCAATTAGCCCCCATTCAAAAGTTTTTTCTGCACCCAATCGTTTGGTTAATATTTTCAACAACCCTAAAGATTTACCCCTAGAGAAAGGGTTTAATTTCATTGAAGGGGGGTGGGGATTGTTTGAGAGCTTGAGAGACAAAATAGACGCATTGCTTTTGCATTCGCATGCGTCTATGATTAGCGAAGCGTTTAGTGCATTCGCTCTAAAAACCCCTTTTAAAGGGCGGTTGTTGCATGCGCAAATCTTAGAAAATGAAGCCCTTTTATGGATAGAAAACTCTTAAGATTATACCAGCCCTTAAACGCTTATTCTTACAATAGCGATTCGCTTTTTTTATACGATTTTTCACGCCCTTTTATCAAAAATAGCGGCGCGATTTTAGACATAGGATCAGGGTGTGGGATCTTAGGCTTGCTCTGCGCTAGAGACAACCCACTAGCGAGCGTTCATTTAGTGGAAAAGGATAGCAAAATGGCGTTTTGTTCCCAAAAAAACGCCCTTAAATTCCCTAACGCTCAAGTGTTTGAGGGCGATTTTTTAGATTTTAACCCTCCGATTTTGTATGATGCGATTGTGTGCAACCCTCCTTTTTATGCCTTAGGCTCTATTAAATCCAAAAACAAAGGGCATGCGAGGCACCAGAGCGAATTAGATTTCGCTTCTTTAGCGGCTAAAGTGAAAAAATGCCTGAAACCTAAAGGGTATTTTATTTTTTGCTATGAAGCCTTGTCGCTTTGCTTGGTGGTAGAAAGCTTAAAAAGCGTTAAGCTCACGCTAGAGGCTTTAAGGTTTGTCCAAAGTTTTAAAGACAAAAACGCCCATTTGATGCTTGGAGCGGCCAGGAATAATTCCAAAAGCGCTCTAAAAGTTTTGCCCCCTTTAATCACGCACAATTCCAAAAACCAAAGCGACAACACCAAAGAAGTTTTAAGCATCTATCAAACTTGTAACACTTATTCTATCAAAGCGCTTCTCAATTAGCGCCCTTAAATTAAGGATTCAAAAATGAAATGTTCGCATTGCCAGTTGGAGTTTAAAGAAAGTGAGCTTTTTAAAGAGGTGATCAATCACAAGGAATTGCATTTTTGCTGCACAGGGTGCGCTAGGGTGTATGCGTTATTGTTGGATTTGAATTTAGAGAGCTTTTATGACAAGTTAAACGATTCCACTCTAGCCCCCGTAACGCCCCAAGATCCAATGAATATTTTAGAATTAGAACAAGCCCTTGAAGAAAACAATAAGGGCGAATTAATCCTTAATCTTTTGCTAGAAAAAACGCATTGCAACGCTTGCTTGTGGCTCAATCAAAAGGTTTTAGAGCGCTTAAAGGGGGTTAAAAAAGTGAGCGTGAATTTCACCACCCACCACTTGCAAATCGTGTTTGAGAAGTCCTTAAACCCTAAAAAGATTGTTCAAAAAATTGAGAGTTTGGGCTATGGGGCTAAAATTTATAACGCACAAAATTACACCCTAAAAGCCCAAAAAGAGCAGCGTTCCTACTTGCTCACTTTGAGCGTGGGGTTTTTTGCCACCATGAATTTGATGTTTATTGCCATTGCCAAGTATGCGAGTTATGGTAGCGCGAGTTATGGCGGCATGGATAAGCTCATGCAAAGGAATTTGGATCTCGTATCGCTCTTTTTAAGCTTGTTAGTGTTAGTGGTGGTGGGGCGTTTTTTCATTAAGGGGGCGTTTTATGGGCTAAAAAATGGCGTTTTGGGCATGGATTTGAGCGTGTCTTTTGGGGCGTTGTCGGCGTTTGTTTATTCCCTTTATGCGATGTTGGTGTCTCAAGAGACTTATTTTGAAGCGAGCAGCACGATTTTAACGCTTGTTTTTGGCTCTAAGTTTTTGGAATTAAAAGCCAGGCTGTTTGCGAATGAAAAATGTCTGGCCTTAGAATCGCATGAGATCCATAGCGTGATTATTGTAGAAAATGGCAAACAGATAGAAAAACACCCTAAAGATGTGGCGATAGGCTCTGTTGTTTGGGTGCCAAGCGGGGCTAAAATCGCACTAGATGGCGTGCTTTTAAATAACGCGAGCGTGGATGCGTCTTTGATCAGTGGGGAGTTTAAGCCTTTGGAATTGGGGGTTAATGATCCAATTTTAGGGGGTTATGTGAACGTGGGCGTGCCTTTTAGCTATCAAGTGAGCGCTACTTTTCAAAACTCACGCCTTTCTAGTTTGTTAGAAACTTTAAAAAAGAGTTTTTTAGAAAAGCCCTTAATTGAGAGCAGCGCGAATCAAATTGCGGATATTTTTTCTAAAGCGGTGTTGTTTTTAGCCTTTGTGAGCTTTTTATTGTGGCAATTTGGTTTGGGGGGTAATTTTGAAAAAGCTTTAATGGTGTGTATTAGCGTGTTAGTCATAAGCTGCCCTTGCGCGTTCGCTTTAGCCACGCCCATTGCGTTAGTGATAGGGGTGTTTAAAAACCCTTTGATCGTGTTTAAAGAAGCGTTATTTTTAGAAACTCTGGCTAAAGTGAAAAAAATCTTTATAGACAAAACCGGCACTCTCACGCAAAAAGAAGTCCTTTTAAAAGAAAAAATCATTTACGAAGAATTTGATGAAAGGCTTTTAAAGAGCCTTTTAAAAACTAGGGAGCATTTAGTCCATAGCGCGATTCTTAAATCATTACATGGCGATGAGGTTGATTTAGAGAAGATAGAGTTTTTCGCTCATGGCTTAAAAGCGAGCTATCAAAACGAAACCTTGCTAGTGGGGAGTTTGAAATTTTTAAACGCTATGGGGGTTGGTATAAAGGCTAAAGAGAGTGCTAATATCATGGTAGGCTTTGCGAAAAACAAGACTTTATGCGCGTTATTCATTTTAGAAGAGCGTTTGAAAGCTAACGCTAAAGAAGTTATTCAGGCTTTACAAAATCAAGGCTTAGAATTAGAAATTTTAAGCGGGGATAATGAAAGATCGGTTAAGGAGTGCGCGAAAAAATTAGGGATTTCTAAGTATCATGCCCATTTGACCCCTGAAGATAAGGCTCAAATCATCAGCTCTTATAAGGGCGTGTGCGCGATGGTAGGCGATGGCAATAATGACGCGCTAGCCTTAAAAAAAGCGAGCGTTTCTTTGGGGTTTGAAAAAAGCGCTTTGAGTAAAAGCGCATGCGATATTTTGCTTTTAGAAGAGGATTTGAGTTTGCTAGAAAAAGCGTTTCATAACGCTCAAAAAGTCTATCAAGTGGTGCTGCAAAACATTGTTTTGAGCTTGATTTATAACGCTATTTTAATCCCGGTCGCTATGCTAGGATACATCAACCCTTTAATAGCGAGTTTGAGCATGAGTGCTAGCTCGCTCTTAGTGGTTTTAAATTCTTTGAGGTTGAAACGCTCTTAAACAAACCACATTGTTTTGGCTAAAATAGCGATTAAAAAGCCAAAAGTTAGAGCGATAGGGTGGATATATTTACCAATAGGGTTTTTCTTACCCAAAAACTTACATAATAAAGAAAAAAGCACCAAAAGAAAAATGCTTAACGCTAAGATCACTTTAAGCATGAGTATTTTTTGAAAAGGGGTTTCACACCAGCCTTTATCGCCCCCCATGTATTGACTAAGCATCATGCCCCCTGTTAAAACAAGCCCTAAAACGCATAAGGGCATGATTTTGATCGCTCTTTGAGTGATTCCTGTATTCGCTTTATTGGCAAACTCTTCGCCAAACATTTTCTTCACATTGGGGAAAATTACTCCATCAAAAAACAAGTAGCCAATAAAAATAATGGCGCACAATAAATGAACAACCAACACATAAGGATAAATCGCATCCATTTAAAATCCTTTATTCATGGGAAAATTAAAGAGTTTTTAATCTACTACAAAAGGTTTTTATTGTCAAGTATCCCACTATTATGGGAATTTTATGGGTGGTTTTTGTTTGACTTTTAAGATTGCAATTAGCTATAATAAAATAATTAAAAAAGTAACACTTAAGCGGAGACCCTAGAGAGTGGTGTTCAATTTTATGACAAAGAAGAAAAATAGAATGCAAGATTGCAAAATGGTTTGTAAAAATTTTAATCGTAAGGAATCTGTTTTGATAGCTCAATCTTTAGATATTTCTAAAAAAGGCTCGGTAATTTTAGGCGCTCTTTTGAGTTCGTTATGGCTGACAAACCCCTTAAATGCCCATGAAAAGAATGGCGCGTTTGTGGGGATTAGCTTGGAAGTGGGTAGGGCTGATCAAAAGACAAACGCTTATAAAAACGGCGAGTTGTTTCAAGTGCCTTTTGGCGATGTTTCGGCTAATGATGATGGCAAAGTTCCTGACGGGCAGACCGGTGGCTGTCAGCCAGCTTCAGGGACGCCAGGAACGCCAGGCTATACTAAAGCTAACTGCGTGGTCAATTGGACTTCTCGCACCATGCTTAGCACCAATAAAAGCATTCCTGGCCGTAACCAGCCGATGTATGGACTAGGCGTGATGACAGGCTATAAGCATTTTATCGGTAAAAAAAGGTGGTTTGGGTTGCGCTATTATGGTTTTTTTGATTACGGGCATACCAATTTCTCTAACTCCAGAGCCGCTAACGCTATATCGCCCTTTTATTTGAGCGATCAAAAAGCGGACATGTATACTTATGGTTTTGGCACAGACATGCTTTTTAACATTATAGGCAAGCCTAAAGCCACGGCGGGGTTTTTTCTAGGCGTGAATTTTGCGGGTAACACTTGGACTAATAATCGTGTGGGGTATTTTAAGGATGGGTATGTTTATGGCGTCAATACGGACGCTGACGCTTACATGACTAACGCTGATGGCACAATCACTTGCGGGGACACGACGCCGGCGAGTTGCAATGTGGGGATTAACCCTAATAGCGTCTATACCACAGGAAAATTAAACGCTAAGGTGAATCACACGATTTTCCAATTTTTAGTGAATGTGGGCATTAGAACCAATATTTTTGAACACCATGGCATTGAGTTTGGTATCAAAATCCCCACGCTCCCTAACCACTTTTTCAAAGGCTCTACTACTATAAGAGCGAAAAAACAAGGCCCGCTAGAGAATGGGAACCCGACTACTATCACCGGAGCAGAAACCAATTTCAGCTTGACCCAAACCTTACGCCGTCAGTATTCTATGTATTTGCGTTATGTTTATACTTTTTAAGTTTGGTAGGGTTTTGGGTAAGGCTTAGATAAGGCTTAGAGATGAAAGCTTGATGCTTTAAGCTTTCAAGTTGCCATTGAGCTGTAGCCATTCTGCACTATTTTCTACTTTTTTGATAAATCTACCATTATACCATACAATGAGTCCTTATGCTGTTGTAGGGATATTTTAGCGTGTTCTAACTCTTCATCGCTAAATATATACTCATTGGAGTCAAATTTTTCTTTCAATTCTTTATTTTGATTGAGAGATAGCTTTGCAAAGAGTTCAAATTAGACTAGGCTGGATTGTCTGAAATAAATACCTTTAGCGTCCTTTATACGAACGCCCTTTTGGTGTTAGAGCATAAAAACCTTTTTGCAATCTCTCAAAGAGTCCTAAACTTTGTTTTGAATGGCTATCTTTTTGATGGTGGTTGAGTTCGCCCCTAATGCTATTTTTAAAAGTATCGCTTTTGTATTTGTATCCCCACTCTTCTTTTTTTATTCTCTCTTCTAATGCCTGATAAATATCTTGTAATGCTACTTGTTTAACGCCTTTTTCCTCACAAGCGAAAATAAATTCCACTATCATTGCCTTGATAGAGGGGATAGTTCCAGGAAGCAATTTTTCTTGTTTTTCAATCTTTTTAATCTTTTCTTGAATGCTTTTATCTTTTGAGACTTTTTGTTCATTTTTAATAATGGCGCTAAAAACTTCATTATAGCTTTCTAAATACTCTTCATTAGGAGTGAACAGACTATCTGCATATTTTATAGAATTGTAGATAGCGTTTAGTTGTGAGTAATATAATGGTTTCTTTTCTGTAAAAATGGTATTGACTTCAAAATTATTCTCCAACCCTCCTTTGGTTAAATTAGCGCTACCTATAATGGAAGTTTTTTCTTTTCCGTTGTCAAACATATAAATTTTAGGGTGGAATACAATATCTGTTTTGTTATTTTCTTTGTCGCCGTAGCAGTAAAATTTTAATTTTTTATAAGTTTTATTTAAGTCTAGCAAAAATCGTATGGATTTTGAGTCGGTTGTTTTAAAATCAAGTCCTACAATAATCTCAAATTCTGCCCCCTTTTCTAAAGAATTGATCAAAGCATCTTGAATAATCTCAACCCCACTGTATTTTAAAAAAGCAACTGCAATATGAGTGTTTAAAGAATTCCTCAGTCCTTCGGTAATCACTTTGGGATAATTGAGATTAGATAGGATTTGAACAGAACTCACCAAAAACCTTAATAATTCTTTAGGCTATTTTACAAGTCTTAAGTTAATGTTGCATTGTAGGTCTTTTAATTTAGATCTCTAATGAGAGCTTGAGTTGCTATAGGTTTATAAATCCTACAACCTCTTATTAAGCTTTTTAAAATACCAAAGACTGAGGGCTAAGAATACGAAAAAGGGCGATAGAACGCCTATTTCAGGAATGAGTATCCCTGAAATGCTGAACTTCCCTAAAGCAAAGAATAGCCCCCAAACAACGAGCGTGATAATGATAAACTTTAGCCCTAAAAGAGCCAGGTTTTCATAGCGGGCGAGACTGGGCGAAAAATAAGCGATTAAAACGCTTAAAAACGGCACAAAAAAGGGCAAAATCGCAAACACATACAAAAACGAGCGCACTTTTTTCGTGTCCGCATTTTGGCGCACTAAAGCATGCAAGGATAAAAGAGCGTCTGTGATAGAAACCGCAGGCTTGTTTTGATAAATGGTGTCTAAAACTTTGGGGCGGAAATTTTTGAGCGTTTTAAAGGTTTCTAAACGCGTGGTGTTTAAAGCGTTTGCACCCAATTCAAAACTTAAGGGCATCTCATAGATAGTAGTGTCATGCAAGATCCAATACTTGTCTTCAAAAAAAGCTTCTTTAGCTTC
Organism: Helicobacter pylori; assembly: GCF_030062585.1. Classification (NCBI taxonomy): domain Bacteria; kingdom Pseudomonadati; phylum Campylobacterota; class Epsilonproteobacteria; order Campylobacterales; family Helicobacteraceae; genus Helicobacter; species Helicobacter pylori. The sequence goes on from NZ_CP071935.1 coordinate 447,888, forward strand.
AGCGTAAGATTCTAAAGTCTTATCTTTTAGGCGAAAAACCTTGATATTTTGGGCTTTTTGCAATAAGGGATTAATCTTATCAAAATACACGTAATCGTCATTATATTTCACTAACAAATGCTCTGAAACGCTCAAAGAATTGTCTTTATAAATTAAATTTTGCGTTTTTTCTTCCATATACACAAAAGGAGTTGCGTTCAACCCCACATAAACAGCCGTGAAAAACAGGCTAATCAAAAAAATAGGGCTTAAAATCTGGCATTTGGAAAAGCCAATGGAGAGCAGGGCGGTGTATTGGTTGGATTTAATGAAGGCGATATAAAATAAAACCATCGCCAAAAGCAAGGAAATGGGCAAGGTGTAATTGAGCGCGAATAAAATATCATAGGTGAAAAATAAAATGATCATGTTCGCAGAATCAGGCATTTTATCGGCGTATTTCAGGCTGTCAATGCCTACAAAAAACAATTCCAAAGCTAAAAGCACGATTAAAAAGTATTTGAAATAATACCACCCCACAAATCTAAACAAACGCACTTTAAACCCTTAACTTTCTATTTTTAAAGGTTTTTTAAGCGTGAAACGATTTTGCATAGCGTTAAAATCATGGCTTTCTATAAAAAATTTTAAGGCGTTTTTGGCATGTTCAAACGCAGCGTTTTTTAAAGGCTCTTCGTTTTTGTGGAATTTTGAAAGCACATGCTCAATCACACCAATCCCTTTAGAAATCCCCACCCTCAAGCGATAATAAGAATTAGAACATAAGGCATCAATGGATTTTAGGCCATTATGCCCCCCATTCCCCCCACCCTTTTTAAACCTCACAACGCCTAAAGGTAGATCCAAGTCGTCATGGACAATTAAAAGCTCTTTGGGTTTGTAAAAATTTTTAGCACTTAAAACGCTCTCGCCGCTTAAATTCATGTAAGTTTGGGGCTTGAGTAAGATAAAATCCTTATAAACGCATAAATAAGCGTTGTGTTTGGGAGAAAAAGCGAAAGAAAGATTCAATTCGCTAACGAGCGAATCTAAAATATCAAAACCAGCGTTGTGTCTGGTGTGAGCGTAACGCAGAGTAGGGTTGCCTAAACCTACTAAAAGCGTCATAGCCTAAAATCACTTCGCTTTAATCACACCGATCACAGCGATAGAATCATGATCTAAGATCTTCACATTCTCATGTTTTTCTAAATCGCGCACCAAAATAGACTCATTCACATCTAAAGGGGCCACATCCACTAAATAGTGATCGGGCAAATGCTCTGGAGTGCATTCCACGCTGATACGCTTTTTAGAGAGCATTAAAATCCCTTTATTTTTCAAGCCCACTGGAGTGCCTTGGTGTTTAACAGGGACTTTAAACTTATACTTCACGCCCTTAGTAACAGCGAGTAAATCCACATGGATAAGCTCGTTAGTAACGGGGTTTTTTTGGTATTCTTGAACCACGACTTCAAAAGTCTTATCCCCTAATTTCACCGGAAAAATCAAATGCTTTTTTTCCTTAAGGTATTTAATGAAAGGGTTTAATTTGAACGCGCCATTCACGTTTTCAATACCCTTTCCATAAACGTTTGCGATTAGATAGCCATCTTTTTTTAAAGCTTTAGCGTTAGCTTTAGTAATACTCTCTCTAATAACGCCTTCTAACATGTCAATCCTTTAAAATAAAATAAGGGCTTATTCTATCCAAAAAACCCTTAAAAATCAAAAACTGCTTAAAAGCTTTTCAAAGGATTGTTTGAACGCTATCAAGCCTTCTTTAAGGAGTTTTTGGGCGGTGTTTTCTAAATCAATGTTGTGCGCTTTTAATTCTTTTTTAAACGCTTCAATTTCTGTGATTTTTAAAGGGGTTTGATACTCGGTATTTGGGTCAAGCAAATAAGCGTTTAGGGCGTCTAGGGGGGCTGTGTTGATAGAGTTTTTAAAACACAGCGCTTTAATGTAGTAATCTTTAGCTAAAGCGTTGGATTTAACGCCGGTGGATGCAAAAAGGGTGCTTATCAGCTTATTAGCATGTTGGTTGATTTGATAATAACACTCCGTAGCGTTCATAATCCCGCTTTGAGCTTGCAAATTTTTTGGCGCTAAAGGGTCTATTTCTTTGTCAAATCGTGAGACAAACACGCTGATGACCGCTCTTTTTTGCGCTTCTTTGGCTAAGATTTGAGCGATTTCGCCGGCAATTTTAGGCGAAAAGACTAAAGTTACATTAATGGGGATAGAGGCTTGAGTTAAAGCGCTAATGACTTCAAAAGCGCTTTCACTCGCTGGGACTTTAATCATCACATTGGGGCGGTTTAATGCTTTGAACAACCGCTTGGCTTCATCAATGCTTTTAATCGCATCGTCTTCTAAAAAAGGGTCAATTTCTAGGCTAATGTAGCCATTATTAGGGTCTTTTTCATACAAAGGCATTAACGCGCTAGAGGCTTGTACAATATCCTTTAGCGCCAGAGTTTCATAAATTTCTTTAGCTTTTTTGCCTTTGAGTTTAGCGATTTCATCTTGATAAAACGCGCTTTTTGTGATCGCTTCATAAAACAAACTAGGGTTACTCGTCGCCCCGCAAATAGCCCCCTTATTAATGAGCTTTAAAAAATCGTTTTCTAAAAAATCCCTTTCTATAAAATCGCACCACAAACTAAATTCTTGCATGTTTATCCTTGTTTTAAATGTTGGTAATAGCTTTTAACGACCTCTTGGTCGCTAAAAAAAATCGTTTTGTCTTTAAAGATTTGAATGTTTTCATCGCCCTTGCCTAAAATCAACAACACCTCATCGTCTTTTAAATTTTCTAAAGCGTTTAAAATGGCCTTTTTTCGGTCTTTTTCTACAATGACTTTAGAAGAATTATTGATGCCTTTTAAAATATCCTTAATAATGTCTTCTTCGTTTTCGCTCCTAGGGTTGTCTGAAGTTAAGATGATTTGATGCGCATAACAGCTCGCTATGGCTCCCATTTTAGGGCGCTTGGTTTTATCCCTATCGCCCCCTGCTCCAAAAAGAGCGGTGATTTTTTGGTTTTTAAAGCTTTCAAAGACTTGTTGCATGCCGTCTGTGGTGTGGGCAAAATCCACGACCACTAAAGGTTTAGGATGCACAATTTCCAAACGCCCCTTAACCCCATAAAAGTTTTCTAATAACGGCACGATCGTTTCTAGCGGTAATTGAGTGAGCAATTTGACGCCCAAAACGCCCGCTAAAATATTATAAAGGTTGTAACGCCCTAAAAGGGGGGAATGCATAAGGGCGACTTCTTTGAGATTAGGATCTCTTAAATCTTGTTGGTAGCATAAAGACGCGCTAATGGAGGGGTTGAGCGAAAAGGCTTGAACGTTTAAATGCGCTTTTTTATCTAGCGCGTAAGTGCGCGCGTTAATGGGGTTAAAAAGGGCGTTTGCTTCATCTCTGTTAATCACTTTCAAGCCCTCATCTTTAAAAAAGCTGTTTTTAATATCTCTGTAATTTTCTATATTTTGATGGAAATCTAAATGATCGCTTGTGATATTGGTTAAGATTTTAAGAGCGAAATCAAGCCCAGCGATGCGCTTTTGGACAATTGCATGGGAACTCACTTCCATAATAAAGTATTCGCACCCCAAACGAATCGCTTCTTCTAAATCGCCATAAAGCTCTAAAAGAGTGGGCGTGGTCAAGCCCTTTTCTTTGATGCGTTCATCGTTGATAAAAAACCCCCTTGTGCCTAAAAGAGCGGTCTTTTTATTCAAATCTAAGAGCAAGGAATACATCAAGCTCGCTGTGGTCGTTTTACCATTAGTGCCAGTAATCCCTACAATTTTCATTTTAAAATCAAAGTAGTTTTTAAGCTCGTTAAAATCTAAAATAGCCAGGTTTTTTTCTGCAATTAAAGGAGAGTATTTTTCGTTTAAAGGCGTTTTGACAAAAAGGATTTCTTTAGGGTTTTCTAAAACTTCATGCGTGTTATCGCTTAAAAAAGAATAGGTGTGGTTTTGATAAGTCAGGGTTTTTTTAAGCTTCATTCTTTAAGCCTTATTGGATTTTAAGGCGTCTTCTAAAAGAGAACGCAAAAATTTATCGTAAATAAAAGAATCTTCATGCATGTTTTCAATGTAATTGATTGCTAATTCATAATAGCCATAATGGTTCAATTCTTTCAAAAATTCATAAAAATCCTCTTTATTGTCAAAAATCACCCTAGAGCTGAACATCAAATCTTCAAACGCCTCCTTAAAGCCGCGCTCCAAGCTCAAGCGTTTGAAATCCGCATACAAAATGCCGTTCAACTCCTCGCCTTTTTGAGAAATTTGCGCATCAATCTTTTCAGTCATTTGGTTTAGCCCTTCATCAAAAGAAGCGATCAAATTGATGATTTGCTCTTCAGCCTGGTTTTTTAAACTCCGTTTTTGCATAGCGATCAAGCTTTGATACAATTCATAAAAGCTATGGGCTTCTTTAGGGAAATCTTTAGCGATGTCGCTTAATAACGCCCCCACTTTGGCTTTTTGGTTGTCTTTATCCAAAAACAACACTTCAGAAAAAAGGCGTAACGCTTCAGCGTAATGGGCTTGCTTGAACGCTAAAAAGCCATCTTTGATCAACGCGCGCTTTTTAAATTCATAATCAAACTTTTGCATGCCTATAATCCTTAAAGCTTATCAAACTCCTTAGCGTTTTCTAAGCACACCACTTCTAAATTGGGGTGGATATCCATTTTAAGTTGCCTTTCAATGACATTTTTTAAAGTGATCTTACTGCTAGAGCAAGTCTTACACGCTCCCTCTAAAGCCACATAAATTTTCATGCTTTTCACCCCAAGCACTTCAATATTACCGCCATCTTTGAGCAAGTAAGGGCGGATCTTTTCTATCACAATACGCACCGGTTTTTGTAAATCTTCATCGCTAAATTCTATCATTTTTAAAAACCTTATTTTTAAAATTTTACTTTAAGATACCATATAATGAGCCATTTTTATCAAACAACGCTTTTTAAGAGTGGCTCAAGGGCTAATTGGATAGAATAGAGCCACTATTAGAATAAGGTTTTGATGACGGTATGGAAATTAAAAACATCAAAGAGTTTGAAAAAGCTTCCAAAAAACTCCAAAAAGACACTTTAAAGATCGCTCTCGCTCTTTTGTTTCTCATCGGTGCCGCTTTGCTCGCTCTCATTTTTGGGCAGGCTAATTCTAAGGGATTGTTGCTCATCTTTGCGGCTGTGATTGGGGGGTATATGGCGATGAATATTGGCGCGAACGATGTGTCTAATAATGTCGGCCCTGCCGTAGGCTCTAAAGCCATTAGCATGGGTGGGGCGATTTTGATTGCTGCGATTTGTGAAATGCTTGGAGCGATCATTGCTGGGGGGGAAGTGGTTTCTACGATTAAGGGTCGTATCGTTTCGCCTGAATTTATTAATGATGCGCATGTTTTCATTAATGTCATGTTGGCTAGCTTACTCAGTGGGGCGTTGTGGTTGCATGTAGCCACTTTAATTGGCGCTCCCGTTTCCACTTCACACTCTGTAGTGGGGGGGATTATGGGGGCTGGAATGGCAGCAGCTGGAATGGCAGCGGTCAATTGGCATTTTTTATCCGGCATTGTGGCTAGTTGGGTAATTTCGCCTTTAATGGGGGCTTTGATAGCCATGTTTTTTTTAATGCTCATTAAAAAGACTATCGCTTATAAAGAAGATAAAAAGAGCGCGGCTTTAAAGGTCGTGCCTTATTTGGTAGCGTTGATGAGCTTAACATTTAGCTGGTATTTGATGGTTAAGGTTTTAAAACGCCTCTATGCGGTGGGTTTTGAAATCCAGCTCGCTTGCGGTTGCATCCTTGCGCTTTTAATCTTTATCCTTTTTAAAAGATTTGTGTTAAAAAAAGCCCCGCAATTAGAAAACAGCCATGAAAGCATTAATGAGCTTTTCAATGTCCCTTTGATTTTTGCTGCTGCGCTTTTAAGCTTTGCGCATGGGGCTAATGATGTGGCTAACGCTATAGGCCCTTTAGCGGCCATCAGTCAAACTTTAGAAGATGCGAATAGCCCCATAGGGAATACTTTAAGCTCTGTGCCGTTGTGGATTATGGTAGTGGGGGCAGCTGGGATCGCTTTAGGCTTGAGCTTGTATGGGCCAAAGCTCATTAAAACGGTGGGGTCAGAAATCACAGAATTAGACAAAATGCAAGCTTTTTGCATCGCGCTTTCAGCAGTCATCACCGTGCTTTTAGCCTCTCAATTAGGCTTACCGGTAAGCTCTACGCATATTGTGGTGGGCGCGGTGTTTGGGGTGGGCTTTTTAAGGGAGCGTTTAAGGGAGCAATCAAGAAGGCGTTTTGCTAGGATCAGAGACAACATTGTAGCCGCACACTTTGGGGAAGATTTAGAAGAAATTGAAGGCTTTTTAGAGCGCTTTGATAAAGCCAATTTGAAAGAAAAATCGCTCATGCTAGAGAGCTTGAAAAAAAGCAAGAACACCGCCATCGCTTTGGAATTGAAAAAGAAAGAAAAAAAGTCGCTTAAAAAAGTGTATAAAGAAGAAGTGATCAAGCGTTCCATTTTAAAAAAGATTGTTACCGCTTGGTTGGTAACCGTGCCGGTTTCTGCACTTTTGGGGGCGCTTCTTTTTGTGGCTCTTGGTTTTATAGAAAAGTATTTCTAGGGTTTTTAAAGGCTTGATTTTTAAAGTTAGGCTTAATCTTTTATGTTAAAATTCTAAGATTTTATATATTTTATATTTATCGTTAGGTTTTAGGTTTAAATCATGGGGAGGAATCAAGGAGCTTATTTGGATCCGTCTGAATCAATTTTGATGTTGATGGTTGCTTTTTTATTGGTGCTGTTGAACGCTTTTTTTGTGCTTTCAGAGTTTGCCCTTGTGAAAGTGCGTAAAACCCGCTTAGAAGAGCTGGTTAAAATCGGTAATTCCAACGCTAAACTCGCTTTAAAGATGAGTCAAAGACTAGACACTTATTTGAGCGCCACGCAGTTAGGCATCACCCTTTCTTCACTAGCTTTAGGCTGGGTGGGTGAGCCCGCTATCGCAAAATTGTTAGCCGCGCTGTTTGAGTCTATGGATTTGAGAGAAAATCCTATTTTTATCCATTCAATGAGCGTGGTCATAGCGTTTTTAAGCATCACTTTTTTGCATGTCGTGTTGGGCGAGATTGTGCCTAAATCTTTAGCGATCGCTAAATCTGAAAAAGCCGCTCTTTTTGCCGCACGCCCTTTGCATGTGTTTTGGGTCGTGTTTTACCCGGTGGTGCGCTTGTTTGATGTGATCGCTCATTTCTTTTTAAAAAAAGTGGGCATCAATCCTAAAGAGCATGAGGGCACGCATTCTGAAGAAGAGTTAAAAATCATCGTGGGCGAGAGTTTGAGAGAGGGCATTATTGATTCAGTGGAGGGCGAAATCATTAAAAACGCGGTGGATTTTTCTGACACGAGCGCTAAAGAAATCATGACCCCACGAAAAGACATGGTGTGTTTGGACGAAGAAAACAGCTATGAAGAAAATATAGACATTGTTTTAAAAAGCCGCTTCACGCGCTACCCTTATTGCAAGGGTTCTAAGGATAACATTATCGGCATGGTGCATATCAGAGACTTGCTTTCTCGCTCTATTTTTACCCCCAAAATGCATGATTTCAATCAAATCGTTAGGAAAATGATCATCGTCCCTGAGAGCGCGTCTATTTCTCAAATCCTTATTAAAATGAAAAAAGAGCAAATCCATACCGCTTTGGTGATTGATGAATACGGCGGCACGGCCGGGTTGCTCACTATGGAAGATATTATTGAAGAAATCATGGGAGAGATTAGCGACGAATACGATTTAAAACAAGAGGGCGTGAACAAGCTTGAAGAAGGCGTGTTTGAATTAGAGGGCATGCTGGATTTAGAGAGCGTAGAAGAAGTGCTTCACATTGAATTTGACAAAGAATGCGAGCAGGTAACGCTTGGGGGCTATGTTTTCAGCTTGTTAGAGCGCATGCCTATGGAGGGGGATACAATCGTTTCGCATGGGTATGCTTTTGAAGTCTTAAGCGTGGATGGGGCTAGGATAAAACGCTTGAAAGCGGTTAAACAAGATCAGGGAGAAAATGAAGCATGAAAAAAACAACCCTCTTTGTATTGGGCTTATTATTCAATAGCTCTTTAAGCGCTGTTGATGGAGTTCCTAAAACCGAGCCTTCTTCTTTGAATTTGGCTGAAGATAGCCTGCCTTTGAACCACCCTAACGCTCAAAAACTCTCTTTAAAAAACGCATGGGCTAGGGTGTTATCCAATCATGAAGGCTTGCATGCGCAAGAATACGCCATTAAGCGAGCGAGTAAAATGAAATTAGCGGCCAAGCTTTCTTTTTTGCCTCAAATTGATTTGAGCGCGTTTTACGTGTATCTTTCTAACCCCATTAAAATGGATTTTGCCAGCCAAAAACAACCGGGCGTGCAAAAAGCCACCAACCAGATCCATCAAGGCTTGCAAAACATCCAGCAAAATATCCCCCCTCAAGTATTAACCCCTCAAATCCAAGCGGGCATGCAAGGGGTGATGCAAGGTTTTGGGGCTTTGAGCAGCACTTTAGAAGCCCCCTTATTGTTTTCTAAGCAAAATGTCGTGATTGGGGCGTTGAGCATTATTTACCCCCTTTATATGGGTGGGGCAAGATTCACGATGGTGCGCATTGCGGATTTGATGCAAAAAGACGCCAATGAAGTGTATCGTTTGAAAAAGCTTTCCACTTTTCAAGAGCTTGTGAGCGTGTATTATGGCATGGTGTTAAACGCAGAAGTGGCTGAAACTTTAGAAGAGGTAGAAAAAGGCCATTATAAGCATTTCCAAAACGCTTTAAAAATGCAAAAAGTAGGGCAAATCGCTAGGGTAGAAACCTTAGGCGCTCAAGTGGCTTATGATAAGGCCCATATCGCTAGCGTTAAGGCTAAAGACGTGTTAGAAGTTTCGCAGCTCTCGTTCAATTCCATTTTATCTAGCAAGGACGATCTAGCGCCTTCAAGCAAATTAGAGATCCACACCGAGAAAAATCTGCCCGATCTGAGCTTTTTTGTTTCTTCCACGCTCAATTCCTACCCGGTTTTAAAGACTTTAGAAAACCAGGTTCAAATTTCTAAAGAAAACACCAAACTACAGATCGCTAAATTCTTGCCCCAAGTGAGTTTTTTTGGCTCTTATATCATGAAACAAAACAATTCGGTGTTTGAAGACATGATCCCTAGTTGGTTTGTGGGCGTGGCGGGGCGCATGCCCATACTCTCCCCCACAGGGCGTTTCCAAAAATACCAAGCGAGCAAATTAGCGGAGTTGCAAGCCAGTAGCGAACAAATCCAAGCTAAAAAAAACATGGAATTATTAGTGAATAAGACTTATAAAGAGACGCTTTCTTATTTGAAAGAATACAAAAGCCTGCTTTCTAGCGTGGAATTAGCCAAGGAAAATTTAAAACTCCAAGAGCAGGCTTTTTTACAAGGTTTAAGCACCAACGCTCAAGTCATTGATGCGAGAAACACGCTTTCTTCTATCATCGTGGAGCAAAAAAGCGTGGCTTATAAATACATCGTTTCATTAGCGAATTTAATGGCGTTAAGCGATCACATTGATTTATTTTATGAATTTGTTTATTAAAGGAAAAAATCATGTCAAACAGCATGTTGGATAAAAATAAAGCGATTCTTACAGGGGGTGGGGCTTTATTATTAGGGCTAATCGTGCTTTTTTATTTAGCTTATCGCCCTAAGGCTGAAGTGCTGCAAGGGTTTTTGGAGGCCAGAGAATACAGCGTGAGCTCCAAAGTCCCTGGCCGCATTGAAAAGGTGTTTGTTAAAAAAGGCGATCACATTAAAAAAGGCGATTTGGTTTTTAGCATTTCTAGCCCTGAATTAGAAGCCAAGCTCGCTCAAGCTGAAGCCGGGCATAAAGCCGCTAAAGCGCTTAGCGATGAAGTCAAAAGAGGCTCAAGAGACGAAACGATCAATTCTGCAAGAGACGTTTGGCAAGCGGCAAAATCTCAAGCGACTTTAGCCAAAGAGACTTATAAGCGCGTTCAAGATTTGTATGATAATGGCGTGGCAAGCTTGCAAAAGCGCGATGAAGCCTATGCGGCTTATGAAAGCACTAAATACAACGAGAGCGCGGCTTACCAAAAGTATAAAATGGCTTTAGGGGGGGCGAGCTCTGAAAGTAAGATTGCCGCTAAGGCTAAAGAGAGCGCGGCTTTAGGGCAAGTGAATGAAGTGGAGTCTTATTTAAAAGATGTCAAAGCTACAGCCCCAATTGATGGGGAAGTGAGTAACGTGCTTTTAAGCGGTGGCGAGCTTAGCCCTAAGGGCTTTCCTGTGGTGCTCATGATTGATTTAAAGGATAGTTGGTTAAAAATCAGCGTGCCTGAAAAGTATTTGAACGAGTTTAAAGTGGGTAAGGAATTTGAAGGCTATATCCCAGCGTTGAAAAAAAGCGCGAAATTCAGGGTCAAATATTTGAGCGTGATGGGGGATTTTGCGACTTGGAAAGCGACGAATAATTCCAACACTTACGACATGAAAAGCTATGAAGTGGAGGCCATACCCTTAGAAGAGTTGGAAAATTTTAGGGTAGGGATGAGCGTGTTGGTTACCATTAAACCTTAAAAAGGATTGTTTTGTTCAGATTGATAAGCGCATGGGTTTTACAAGACAAGTTCTTGTTTGTCGTGTGTTTTATATTGCCTTTTTGTTTAGGGGTTTTAGGCACGCAAATCTTTAAACAAGAGACCCCAAGACAGCTCCCTATCGTGGTGGTGGATTTGGATAAGACCACTACAAGCCATCAAGTGGCGTTTGAATTAGGTGCAACGAGCGCGCTTCAAATCAAATACCAGGTTACTAGCCTTTTAGAAGCCAAACGCTTTTTAAACTCCGCTGAAGCGTATGGGGCGTTAGTTTTGCCTAGAGATTTAGAGAAAAAAATCAAAATGGGGCGAAAGGTGGATTTGCCCTTTTATTATAACGCTGAGTACGTTTTAGTGGGCAAAACGCTCAAAAACGCCTTTTTGCAAACCGCTTTGACCTTAGACGCTAAAACCTTAGCCACCAAAGCTTTAGTGCGAGATTCCAATTTGATTTCCGCTAAAGCCCAAGCAATGCCTATTGTTTTGAAATTGCATGCCCTATACAATGAAGAAAACAATTACACGCAATACCTTTTAAGCGTGATGCTGCCTTGCATGTGGCTCATTTTTATTGCGATTGGCATGCTCAATTTCATTCAAAAAATCTCTAACATGCGAGAGCTTTTAATCAGTATTTTAGCGAATGCGTGCGTGTTTAGCTTTTGGGGGATGGGCATGGCGTTTTATTTTAATCTCATTGGCATGGAGGGGCATTATGCACACTTGTCATTGGTCTTTTTAGCGGTAGTCTTGATGACGCTCATTATGAGCGGGTTTGTGGTGCTAGTTTATGGCGTTTCAAAAAGCGCTATTGAAACCGCTGGTGCGATTGGGGTCTATACCGCTCCAAGCTTTGCGTTTGCTGGGGTGACTTACCCGCAAAACAACATGGAAATTTTTGGGAGTTTTTGGAGCCATTGCTTGCCCATTAGCCATTTTATGAGATTCTTTTTACAAGAGGCCTATTATAAGACGGATTTAACAGAATCTTTAAATTCTTTAATGCCCCTTTTGTTCTTTTTAATCTTTTTAGCCTTAGGGCTTTTGGTTTTTTATTTTTCTTTTAAAAAAGACAAGGCTAGTGCATGAATTTTTTTAAAATCCTTTTAATGGAGTTAAGAGCCATTGTTTCTCATAAGGGCGTTTTATTGATCCTTATAGGCGCTCCTTTAATCTATGGCTTGCTTTATCCCTTGCCTTATTTGAAAGACATCGTAACGCAGCAAAAAATCGCCCTTGTAGATGAAGACAATTCATTTCTTTCTAGGCAATTAGCCTTCATGGCGCAAAGCTCCAACGAGTTAGAAATCGCTTTTTTTAGCCCCTCTATGCTGGAAGCTAAAAAGCTTTTAAAAGAAGAAAAAATTTATGGGATCTTACACATTCCCTCTCATTTTGAAGCCAATATTTATAAACAAGTGCCTGTAACGATAGATTTTTATGCGAACGCCAATTACTTTTTGATTTATGGCGCCTTAGCGAATGCGGTGGTGGAGAGCATCAACGCCTTAAATGATAAAATAAGGTTCAAACGCAACGCCCAAATAGAAGAAGCTGAATTAGGGACAGACGGGATTAAGATTAAGCCTATCGCTTTGTATAACCCTAGTGAGGGGTATTTGAATTACGCACTCTCTAGCGTGTTTATTTTCATCTTGCACCAGGTGATGCTCATTGCAAGCAGCATGTTTACTAGCTCCAGGCGTTTGGAATTAGCCCTTTTAGACAAGAAACAAATCGCTTTAAGGCTGTGCGCAAGACTCTTGGTGTTCATGGGGGCGTTTAGCGTTTTTATTTTATGGTATTTTGGGGCGCTGTTTTCTTTTTATGGGATCGAACGGCATGGGAGTGCTTTAATGGTGTTTTTGAACAGCTTGATTTTCATGCTTGCAACCTTGAGTTTGGGGTCGTTTTTAGGGGCATGGATTAAAAATGAAGCCCACACCACTCAAATCGTTTTGATTTCTTCTTTGCCCTTGATTTTTATGATGGGTTTTGTGTGGCCTTTTGAATCCTTGCCCTCTTATTTACAGGTTTTTGTTCAAATAGTGCCTGCTTATCATGGGATCAGTTTGTTAGGGCGATTGAATCAAATGCATGCGGAATTTATAGATGTTTCTGTGCATTTTTATGCGCTTATTGCGATTTTTATCGTGAGTTTTATAGGGTGCGTATTCAAACTCAGCTCTTTAAAGAAAGCTTGTGAAAACGCTTAAAAACCTCATCACCTCCAAGCACCAGACTAAAGCATCTCGCTTTTTAGGCTATCTCATGCCCTTTAGCGATTTTGAAAAAACCCTCACGGCTTTGAAAAAAGAGCATTTTAAAGCCGCGCATTTTGTAACGGCGTTCCGCTATTCTTTAGAGGGCAAAATCACGGAGGGTTTTAGCGATGATGGCGAGCCTAAAGGGAGTTCAGGCATGCCTATGCTTAGCGTTTTAAGGCGAGAGGATTTAATCAATATAGGATTAGTGAGCGTGCGTTATTTTGGAGGCACGCTTTTAGGGGTTGGGGGCTTGATGAAAGCTTATGCCACTAGTGCGTTATTGTGCGTAGAAAACGCTCAAAGAGAAAACGCTTTGAAGGATTTTGTGGAGTTGGAAACTTTAAGCGCTCATTATTCTTACAAAGAATTAGACGCTCTTCAGCGTGAAATTAAGAAATTTAGCTTACAATTAAGCAAAAAGAATTTTTCAAGTCAAAGCGTGGAAGTGGAAATCAGCGGCGAAAGAGAAAATTTGCAAGCGTTTTTACAACAAAATAAGATAAATTAGGGAGAGTGGTATGGGATTTTTGAATGGGTATTTTTTATGGGTTAAGGCTTTCCATGTGATAGCGGTCATTTCGTGGATGGCGGCGTTATTTTATTTGCCACGCCTTTTTGTCTATCATGCCGAAAACGCGCATAAAAAAGAGTTTGTAGGAGTGGTTAAAATCCAAGAAAAAAAGCTTTATTCCTTTATCGCTTCACCAGCTATGGGTTTCACGCTTATTACAGGGATTTTAATGCTGTTGATAGAGCCCACGCTCTTTAAAAGTGGGGGTTGGTTGCATGCTAAATTGGCTTTAGTAATCTTACTTTTAGCCTATCATTTTTATTGCAAGAAATGCATGCGCGAGCTAGAAAAAGACCCTACAAGAAGAAACGCAAGGTTTTATCGCGTGTTTAATGAAATACCCACGATTTTAATGATTCTCATTGTGATCTTAGTGGTTGTCAAGCCTTTTTAAAGACAAGTCATGAAAAAAGAAAAGTCATGAAAAAAGAAAATCGCCTCAAGCAAGAAAAAATCATCAACATGTTTGATGATATAGCCAGCTCTTACGATCAAGCCAACCGCTTGATGAGTTTTGGATTAGACGTTAAATGGCGCCAAAGGGCTTGCGAGCATGCGTTTTTGTTTTTGGAGAATAAAAAAGCGTTAAGGCTTGTGGATGTGGCATGCGGGACGGGGGATATGCTTGTGGCTTGGCAAAAAAGCGCTTTAAATTGCGGCATAGAGTTTAAGGAATGTTTGGGGATTGATCCCTCTAATAACATGCTTGAATTAGCCATTAAAAAATGTGAAGAGCTTGAAAACAAAGCTTCTTTCATTCAGGCTCAAGCCAAAGATTTAAAGGGCGTTGAAAATAACAGCGTGGATATCCTCTCCATTGCGTATGGCTTGCGTAATATCGTGGAAAGACAAGAAGCTTTAAAAGAGTTTTTTAGGGTGTTAAAGCCTAGGGGCGTTTTAGTGATTTTAGAATTTTTAAAAAAAGACAACCCCACATGGCTGGATAAAATCTCAGGGTTTTACACGAATAAGGTTTTGCCTTTAGTGGGAGGGACTATCAGTAAGAATTATGGCGCTTATTCTTATTTACCGCAATCCATTGAGGGGTTTTTGAGTTTAGAAGGTTTGAAACATGAATTAAAAAACGCAGGGTTTGAGATTTTAAGGACTGAAGATTCTATCGCTCAAATTTCAACGACCATGCTTGTTAGAAAAAGCTAAAGGAATGCCATGCAAGATGAATTATTTGAAACCGAAAAAATCCCCCCAAAAAACACTAAAAACGCTAAAAACGCCCCTAAAAAAAGCTTTGAAGAGCATGTTCATTCCCTAGAGCAAGCCATAGATCGCTTGAATGATCCTAACTTGTCTTTAAAAGACGGGATGGATTTGTATAAAACGGCCATGCAAGAGTTGTTTTTGGCTCAAAAGCTTTTAGAAAACGCTTATTTGGAGTATGAAAAACTCCAAACGCCAGACAAAAAGGCTTAAAGGATGCGAGTGTTTGCTTTGCAATTAGAGTCTTTTAAAGAAACCCTCATGCAATCCTTATTCAACTCCATACCCAAGCAAAGCGTGGTGGTGTTGCCTGAATACGTGATCAACCCCTTTTTCCACCATAACATGGGATTGGATTTGAATGAAATCAGTGCACAGTCTGCACGATCGGTTGAGTTTTTGTCTCAAAAATGCGAAGAATTGGATTTGATCATTTCAGCCCCGGTGCTTTTAGAAGAAAATTCTAAAATCTATAAAAAAATCGCTCTCATTTCTAAGGAAAATATCCAGTATTACGCGCAACAACGCTTAATCCCCTATCCACACTGGGATGAAGAGAGCTTTTTTGACAATGAGAAAAGCGCTTTTAAAGAATTGCTCGTCTTTGAAAGAGACGGCTTAAGAATCGCCCCTTTGTTTGGCTTTGAAGCGCATTTTGATGAAATATGGGTTCAGGCTAAAAATCAGGGCGTGGATGTGGTGCTTTTAAGCAGCGTGGCCACTTTTGAATCCAATGAAAGGTGGCGGCTTTTGTGCCAGATGCGTGCTTTTTGCGCTTCTTGCGTGGTGGTTAGGGCTAATAGGATCGGAGCGTATCGCCAGATCATTGTAGAAGAAGATCAAAAAAACGAATTTTTGTGGAAATTTTATGGGGATAGTTTTGTGGCTTTGCCTAATGGCACCATTGAAGATTCTTTAGAGGGTAAAATGGGGGCTTTGAGCGCTCAAATGGATAAAAATGAAATTGATGAATGGGCTAAATTGTGGCATTTTAGAACGATTAAAGAGGGTTGAATGATTGATAGAAAACTTTTATTGCAAGATTTTGACAGGGTGGCTCTTTCTTTAAAAAAGCGTAACCATGCGATGGGTGATGAATTAGAGCGTTTGCGCGAAGTCATCACGCATTATAAAAAGCGACTCATTGAATTAGAAGGCTTGCAAGCCTTTCAAAACAAGGTTTCTAAAGAATTTGGTATCAAAATGGCTCAAAAAATGGATACAAGCGATCTCAAAAAAGAGCTAGAAAACAATAAAATCAAACTGAATGATCTTTCTAAAAGCGTGGGCGAATTGGAGCAACAAATTGATTTGAAGCTTTCCATAATCCCTAATTTAGTGGATGAAAAAACCCCTTTAGGCGTGAATGAAGAAGACAACATAGAAATTAAAAAAATCCTAACCCCAAGAAATTTTACTTTCAAACCCAAAGAGCATTTTGAACTCGCTCAACAAAATGGCTGGATTGATTTTGAAAGCGGCGTGAAACTCGCCAAAAGCCGTTTTTCGGTCATTAGGGGTTTTGGGGCGAAAATTTATCGCGCACTCATTTATTTGATGTTGGATTTTAATGAAAAAAATGGCTTTGAAATCGTCTACACGCCGGCGTTAGTGAATGAAAAAATGCTTTTTGGGACTGGGCAATTACCCAAATTCAAAGAAGATGTTTTTAAAATAGAAAATGAAAATTTGTATTTGATCCCCACCGCTGAAGTAACGCTCACCAATCTCTACAACGACACCATTATTAGCGTTGAAAACCTCCCCATTAAAATGACCGCGCACACGCCTTGTTTCAGGAGCGAAGCAGGGAGCGCTGGCAAGGATACAAGGGGGATGATAAGACAGCACCAGTTTGATAAAGTAGAACTAGTGGCTATCACGCACCCTAAAGAAAGCGATGCGATGCAAGAGTGCATGCTAGAGAGCGCGAGCGAAATTTTAAAGGCTTTGGAATTACCACACCGGTTTGTGCAATTGTGCAGCGGGGATTTAGGCTTTAGTGCGAGCAACACGATAGATATTGAAGTGTGGCTGCCTGGGCAAAATTGTTACAGAGAGATCAGCTCCGTGTCTAACACGAGGGATTTTCAGGCTAGGCGTGCCAAAATCCGCTTCAAAGAAAATCAAAAAAACCAATTAGCGCACACCTTAAACGGCTCTTCTTTAGCGGTAGGAAGGACGATGGTCGCTTTAATGGAAAACCACCAGCAAGCGGATGGGAGCATCCATATTCCTAAGGCGTTAGAAAAATACCTTTAAGGCTAGTTCGTGCTGAATGAAGAGCAAAATTCATTAGAAGAAAAAGGGGGCGAAAATAAGAACGAAAAAGAACCCCCCCTAAAGGGCATTCATTCTAAAATCCCCTCTTTGAAGCAGGCTTTAGAGCAAACGATTAGTAAAATCAAAAGCTCTAAAGAGTTTTTCAAACAGCTTTCACGCAATAAAAAAAAGCTTTATATCGCGCTTGGAATATTGCTTTCACTCATCGCGCTCATTGTGGCTTTGAGCTTGTTATTAGGGCATAAAAAAGAAAATAAACAAACTTCTTTACAAACTAATACCGCCACCACCAATAACGAAACGCCTAACGACACCAATAACGCCAACAATACAGAAGCCGAGGGGCAAATAGAAAATTTAGACTTGCCTGATTTAATCGGCAAAGACTCTTTGAAAAGAAACGATGAAAGCCAAGTGGATGCGATGATGCAAAAAGCGAGCCTCTTGTATGAGCAAGGGCAAAAAGATGAAGCCCTGCATTTGTTTGATAAGATCGCTTCTTTTTCGCAAGGGATTGCGAGCCATAATCTAGGAGTGATTAAATTCAAAGAAAAGGACTTTAACGGGGCGTTGGATTTGTTTGATTCCAGTATCGCCTCTAAAGAAAACGCGAGCGTGAGCGCGATTGATGCGTTAGTTACGGCTTATCATTTGCAAGATGAGGATTTATATTATCATTATCTAAAAATTGTGAGAGAAACTCTATATAAAGATTACAAAAAGTCTTTTTATTCCTACGCTTACGCACTCAAATCCTATTACGCTGGAGAGTATTTTGAAGCCCTTTCGCCCTTAATGCACCCTAATTCCAACGCTTTTTTAAAGCCTAACGCGCGCTTGGCGTCTAAATTGTTTTTGATGTTTAAAGATGAAACGAACGCTTATAAGCAATTACAAAAAAGCGCAAACGCCCAAGATGAGCTTGCTTTAGGGCTTTTGCAGGCGCGTTTGGGCCATTACAAGCAGGCTTTGGAGCATTTGCAGCATTATTTGCACAACTACCCTAAAGATTTAAACGCTTTAATGGCTTTGGAATTGGTGAGTTTGAAAAAAGGCGACATCCTTAAAGCGAGCGAAGCCTTAAAATTAGCCAGCCACACCAAAGAAGATAGCGCGCTAGCCAACTCTTTTTACCCCATCAAGCCCACTATCAACCCTATTTTTTTAGACAAAGAAAGGGCCAAAGAGCGTTTTTGGAACACGCAATATTTTGAAGGCAAAAGGGATTTTATCTACCGCTTGCTGTTTTATTACGCTCCTTTTAAGGTTTTAGACTCTAAAGAAACCTTAGGCGTGATTGAAGAGGGGCTGTTTCTTTTGGATTCTGATGCACAAAAGGATTTAGAGGGGGCAAGCCTTGCTTTTAAAAGGGGGCGTTTGATGGCGATAGCGGATAAAAACGCGCTCAAAGGGTTGAAAGAATTAGAAAAGAAGCGCCTAAAAAAAGCCCTTTCTTTTTTTGATTTGTCTTTAAAAAATAGCCCCAATAACGCACTCCTCCATTATAATACGGGTTTGATTTATGCGCAATTGGAAAATTACCACAAAGCTTATTTCCATTTTTTAAGGGCTTTCCATTTGAACTCTGCGGATTATTTGAGCGCGATTTTTGCGGTTTTAGCCTCGCATTTCACCCATGAAGACACCACGGAGTTTTTAAGAGAAATCACCGAGAATTTTTATAGTCATGATTTTTCTAGCCCCACGCAAAAAGCCTTACTCTCTTCGCTCATCGCTTATTTGAATTACCGCACGAATTGGGATATGGACTGGCTTAAAAACGCCCCTAAAAAACTCCCTTTTTATTACGCGCTAGAAGCGGTGTTCGCTAAAGAGAGCAAGGATAAAAAATTGATGGTGCAAGCTTTTGGGAATTTAAAAAAAATGCTCCCTAAAGATCTCATCTCTAATATCTTTTATGAAATCGTCTCGTATTATGATGCGAGCATCCGCCACACTTTAAGCATTTACACCCTTTTAGATTCGCGTAAAATCAGCTGGGATCAAACCATGCAAGGGCCCATTTTAGGGCGTCATTTCTACACTTACATGGGATTTATGGTTAATGATTTAGACCATCAAGAAAGATTACTAGAGCAAAAAATCGCCAGTTTAGAAGAGAGCGAAGCCCCTAACGATTGGTTAGAAAATTTAGCGTTAGTGAGTTTGTTTCAAGGCCAGTATGAAAAAGCAAGCGCGTTGTATCAAAACCTAATTAGCGGGCTTAAGGACAATGAGACGCGCTTAAAAATCCTAGCGGGTTTGACTTATATCGCGCAGAATAATTACAATAACGCCGCTTTATGGCTAGAGCTTGGGAAATTAGACGATCCTAATAATGAAAATATCCGTTACGCTTTGGGGTTGTTGTATCAAAGAAAAGGGGACTTGAAATCAGCGTTAAACCATTTTTTAGCCATTAAAACCTCTGATTTTTCGTCGCCTTATTTTGATTTTGAAATTGATGCGAACCTTTTAAAAGAGCGTTTGAACCAAGAAGAAAAGGGCGAGTTTTTAGAATGATGGATTTTGAAAAAAGCATTTTAGGCAATTTAAACGAAGCGCAAAAAATCGCTGCAAGCCACATTCAAGGGCCATTGCTCATTTTAGCAGGAGCTGGGAGCGGTAAGACTAAGACTTTAACGAGCCGTTTAGCGTATTTGATTGGCGCTTGTGGCGTGCCTAGCGAGAACACTTTAACGCTCACTTTCACCAATAAAGCGAGTAAGGAAATGCAAGAAAGGGCTTTGAAATTATTGAACAATCAAGCGTTTATCCCCCCCTTGCTTTGCACTTTCCATCGTTTTGGTTTGCTGTTTTTAAGGCAACACATGAATCTTTTAAAAAGGGTGTGCGATTTTTCGGTGTTAGATAGCGATGAAGTCAAAACGCTGTGCAAGCAGCTCAAAATTTCAAACTTTAGAGCCAATATTTCTCAAATCAAAAACGGCATGATGGATTTAAGCATGCAAGATAGCGAATGCTATAAAGCGTATGAGCTTTATCAAAACGCACTCAAAAAAGACAATTTAGTGGATTTTGACGATTTGCTTTTTTTAAGCCTTAAGATTTTACAAGATAATGAAAAACTCGCCAAAGAGACTAGCGAACGCTACCATTACATTATGGTAGATGAGTATCAAGACACGAACGCCCTGCAATTGGAATTTTTAAAACAATTGAGTTGTACGCACCATAATTTGTGCGTGGTGGGCGATGACGATCAGAGCATTTATGGTTTTAGGGGGGCTGATATTTCTAATATTTTAAATTTTTCCAAGCATTTTAAAGGGGCTAAAATAGTGAAATTAGAGACCAACTACCGCTCTAGCGCTGAAATTTTAGCGTGCGCTAATTCTCTCATCAGCCATAACCAACACCGCCACATTAAAACGCTTCAAAGTTTCAAAGGTTCGCATAAAAGCGTGATTTGTAAAGAATACCCCACGCAAAAAGAAGAGAGCCTGGATGTGGCTTATCAAATCAAAGCCCTTTTAAAGAAGGGCGAAAATTTAGAAAATATCGCTATTTTGTACCGCTTAAACGGGCTTAGCCGCAGCATTGAAGAGAGCTTGAACGCTTTGAATATCCCTTATAGGCTCATTGGAGCGGTGAGTTTCTATGAAAGAGCCGAGATTAAAGACGCTTTGGCGTTCATGCATTTAGTGGCTAAAAAAGACGATCGCTTTTTTATCAAGCGCGTTTTAAACAAGCCCCCAAGAGGCCTTGGCAAGATCACTCAAGAATGGATTTTTTCTCTTTTAGATGAAGAGGATTTGAATTTAGAAGAAGCGCTAAAACTTGGGGCGTTTAAAGACAAATTAAACCCTAAAAACGAATACGCTTTAAAGAAATTCACCGCTATGATAGGGCGTTTGAGGGAGGCTTTTGAAATTTCAGTAGAGAAGTTTTGCGAGCGGTTTTTAGAAGAGACTAATCTTTTAAAAAGCTATGAAAAAGAAGACAATTACGAAGAAAGAGAGGGCTTTGTTAAAGAGCTTTTAAGTTTAGTGAAAGAATATTTTAAAACTAACCCCACGCATTCTTTGTTGGATTTTTTGAATGAAAGCGTTCTGGATGCCCATAATACAGAAAACGCGCAAAAAGTGAGCTGCATGAGCGTGCATATGAGTAAGGGGTTAGAGTTTAAGCATGTGTTTGTGATCGGGTTAGAAGAAGGGTTTTTCCCGCATAGGGGATTCAATCAAGAAAGCGATTTAGAAGAAGAAAGGCGCTTGGCTTACGTAGCGATCACTAGGGCTAAAGAAGGATTGCAGCTCTCTTATGTCAAAGAGCGTTCGTATTTTGGGAGGAAAATTTCTTGCTCGCCCTCTGTGTTTTTAGAAGAAGCCAAGCTGCTCAAAAGCGATCAAACCCCTAAACAAAATCACCAAAAAGACACGCCCATTAAAGTGGGGGATTTGATCAAACATAAGATTTTTGGCACCGGGAGGGTTTTAGGCGTAGAAAAAGGCTTGAGCGGTTTGTGCTTGAAAATCAATTGCGGAGGGAATGTCTATGATAAAATCTCAGAAAAATTTGTAGAAAAAGTGGATAACGAGTTTTGAAAATTTTAACCCTTTTTTTGATAAGTTTAAACGCGCTCTTCGCCCTAGATTTGAACGCGCTTAAAGCAGAGATTAAAGAAGCTTACCTTAAAGAATACAAAGACTTAAAATTAGAAATTGAAACCATTAACTTAGAAATCCCAGAGCGTTTTTCTAACGCTTCCATTTTAAGCTATGAATTGAGCGCTTCCAATAAGCTTAAAAAAGATGGGGTCGTGTTTTTAAGATTGGAAAATGAGCCTAATTTACGCTTGCCGGTGCGTTATAGCGTGATAGGCAGCATGCAGGCTTTTAAAAGCGCTAGCGCGATTAAAAAAGATGAAAACATCACCGCTAACAACACCAAAAAAGAGCGCGTTTCGTTTGGCACGCTTTCTAATCCTTTATTAGAGGGCGCAATCGATAAAGTGAGCGCGAAACATTTTATCCCCCCTAACACGCTTTTAAGCATGGATAAAACCCAAGCTTTAATCATCGTGCGTAAAAACGACATCATCACCGGGGTGTATGAAGAGGGGCAAATCAGCATAGAAATAAGCCTAAAAGCCCTAGAAAATGGCGCACTTAATCAAATCATTCAAGCCAAGAATTTAGAAAGCAATAAAATACTTAAAGCAAAAGTGTTGAGCAGATCTAAAGCGCAAATCTTATAAAGGATATTCATGAAATTAGTTTTAGGCATCAGTGGAGCAAGCGGGATACCCCTAGCCTTGCGGTTTTTAGAAAAATTACCCAAAGAAATTGAAGTTTTTGTCGTGGCGTCTAAAAACGCGCATGTCGTGGCGTTAGAAGAGTCTAACATCAACCTTAAAAACGCCATGAAAGACTTACGGCCTAGCGCGACTTTTTTTAACGAGCAAGACATCCATGCGAGCATCGCTTCAGGGAGTTATGGTATCCATAAAATGGCGATCATTCCAGCGAGCATGGACATGGTGGCTAAAATCGCGCATGGCTTTGGGGGGGATTTGATTTCTAGGAGCGCCTCTGTCATGCTTAAAGAAAAGCGCCCCTTACTCATTGCTCCTAGAGAAATGCCTTTAAGCGCTATCATGCTGGAAAATTTGCTCAAACTCGCCCATTCTAATGCGATCATCGCGCCGCCGATGATGACTTATTACACCCAGAGCAAGACTTTAGAAGCGATGCAAGATTTTTTAGTGGGGAAGTGGTTTGACAGCCTAGGGATAGAAAATGACTTATACCCACGATGGGGAATGAACTGATGCAAAAAATCGGCATTTACCCGGGCACTTTTGATCCGGTAACGAATGGGCATATAGACATTATCCACCGCTCTAGCGAATTGTTTGAAAAGCTCATTGTCGCTGTGGCGCACTCAAGCGCTAAAAACCCCATGTTTAGTTTAAAAGAGCGTTTAAAAATGATGCAACTGGCCACTAAAAGTTTTAAAAATGTAGAATGCGTTGCGTTTGAAGGGCTATTAGCCAACCTGGCTAAAGAGTATCATTGTAAGGTGTTAGTTAGGGGCTTAAGGGTGGTGAGCGATTTTGAATACGAATTGCAAATGGGCTATGCGAACAAATCCTTAAACCACGAATTAGAAACCTTGTATTTCATGCCCACTTTACAAAACGCTTTCATCAGCTCTTCTATCGTGCGATCCATTATCGCGCATAAGGGCGATGCGAGCCATTTAGTGCCTAAAGAAATTTATCCTTTGATTTCAAAGGCTTAAAATGTATGTGGTGTTAGAAGGCGTTGATGGCGCGGGCAAAAGCACTCAAGTAGAATTATTAAAAACCAGGTTTAAAAACGCCCTTTTTACCAAAGAGCCAGGAGGGACGAGAATGGGCGAGAGTTTAAGGCGTATCGCTTTGAATGAGAATATCAGCGAGTTGGCTAGAGCGTTTTTATTTTTAAGCGATCGGGCTGAGCATGCAGAAAGCGTGATCAAACCGGCATTGAAAGAAAAAAAGCTCATCATTAGCGACAGGAGTTTGATTTCTGGCATGGCTTATAGCCAATTTTCAAGCTTAGAATTAAACCTGCTCGCCACTCAAAGCATCTTGCCTGCAAAAATCATTCTTTTACTCATAGATGAAGAGGGTTTAAAACAGCGCTTAAGCCTTAAAAGTTTAGACAAAATAGAAAACCAAGGCATAGAAAAATTACTCACAATCCAGCAAAAGCTCAAAACCCACGCTTATGCGTTAAGAGAAAAATTCGGGTGCGAAGTTTTGGAATTAGACGCTCAAAAAAGCGTTTGGGATCTGCACCGCCAGATCGTAGCCTTTATTGAATGCGTTGTTTAACTTGTTTGAAGCTTTCTTTTAAGCCTCTTTGCCCAAATTGCCTAAACGATCTGCCCTTAAGCTTAAAGGTAAGGGTTTTAGAGGGCGTGAGCGTGTATAGTTTTTACGCTTATAGCGAGATAGAAGAGCTCATTAAAAGCAAATACGCGCTGATTGGATCTCGCATTTTGCCCTTGCTTTCTCAAAAAGCCGGTGCGGAATTTGTGAAAATCTTACAAGAAAAAGGCTTGAATATCCCCCTTTATGGCATCGCCGTTGATGATAAAATCAAATCCTTTTACTCGCATTCAGCCGCGCTTTTAAAAGGCTTTTGCCAAGGCAATTTAAAACCCACTTATGGGACTTTAAGGGCGACTAATGCTGTTTCGTATGCCGGTAAAAGCTTAGAATTTCGCGCCAACAACCCACGGAATTTCATCTTCAAAGGCGATGAGAATTTAGATTATTTTTTACTAGATGACATTATCACCACCGGCACCACCCTAAAAGAAGCCCTAAAATACCTTAAAACTCTAAACACAAAAGTGCACTTTGCGATCGCGCTTTGCAGCGCGGATGAATGAGTTATAATTTTGTTTTTTAAAAAGGATAAAAATATGCTAGCTTTTCGGTTAGAAGATGATGTTGATGACTATGTCAAAAAAGAATTGACCAATTTAGGGCTTATGAAAAATACGGATTTTAATGTTAAAAGCCAAATGAGTTCTAGCCTTAAAAACGCCCTTTTAAATGCGAGTAAAACCAAAGATAAAACTTCTTATGGCGAGCCAGATTTCAGCTTAGAAAAATACACGCACCCTAAAAATAAAGGGAGCGTTATCCCTATAATCATAGAAAACAAACTCTACGCTAAAAATTTAAAAAAGCTCAAAAACAGCGCGCTTGCAAACGATGACAATTCCATTTCAAAATACGCCGTGAATGGGGCTTTACACTACGCTCAAAACATCTTAAGAAACAAAGAAAAATATAAAGAATGCATCGCCATAGGCATAGCCGGCGATGATGAAGAAAGCCTTTTGATAGAAGTGTATTATGTTTTTGCAAGCGGGATCAATTCGCACAAACTCACTAATACAAAAAACTTGCATTTTTTAGAAAATCAAGAATCGTTTAACGCTTTTTATAAAGAATGCACGCTCACTGAAGAAGAAAAGCATTCTATTTTAATCAAAACCAAAGCCGATCTAAACGAAACCGCTAAAAAACTCAACCGCCTGATGCATAACCACAACATCACCGCGCCTCAGCGCGTGCTATACGTGAGCGGCATGCTTTTGTCCATGCAAGAAATTAAGGGCAAAAAAGGGGGTTTAAAACCAAGCGATTTAAAAGGCGAATTGACTGATACTAGCCGTGATGGCGTTTTAGTGTTTAACCAAATTAGCGAATTTTTAAAAACCAAAAACTTGAGCGAAGAAAAACGAGATCTCATGCTCGCTAGTTTTAAAGAAATCAGTAAAGACCCGCAGCGCGATAAAATAACGAGCCTGGATAAAGCCATAAGCATGCTTTTAGAAAAAGATTCAAGCATCACCAAGCAAATTTTTACCTTTCTTTATGAATTTGTCCATAAGCCCATTAATGAAAGCGACAATACCGGTCATTTAGACATCATGGGCGAACTTTATAGCGAATTTTTAAAATACGCTTTAGGGGATGGTAAGGAATTGGGCATTGTTTTAACCCCGCCTTATGTAACTAAAATGATGAGCGAACTTTTAGGGGTTAATGCGAAATCCTTTGTGATGGATTTAGCCGCAGGGAGCGCGGGCTTTTTAATTTCTTCTATGGTGCTAATGATTGAAGACATTGAAAAAACCTATGGTAAAAACACCACTAAAGCGAATGAAAAAATCAAAGCCATGAAAACCACGCAACTTTTAGGCGTGGAGCTTAACGCTGAAATGTTTTCTCTAGCCACCACTAACATGATTTTAAGAGGCGATGGCTCAAGTTTAATCATCAAAGGCAACACTTTTGAAACCAATAAAAGGATTTATGAAGATTTTAAGCCCAATATCCTTTTATTAAACCCTCCTTTTAGCTACGAAGAAAACGGCATGCCTTTTATCAAATTCGGGTTAGAGCATATGCAAAAAGGCGGTTTAGGCGCGATCATTATCCAAGATAGCGCAGGGAGCGGGCAAGCGTTAAAATCCAATGTGGAAATTTTAAAAAAACATTCGCTTTTAGCGAGCGTTAAAATGCCCACCGATTTATTCATGCCTCAAGCCGGGGTGCAAACAAGCGTTTATATTTTTAAAGCCCATGAGCCGCATGATTATGAAAAGCCCGTTAAATTCATAGACTTTAGAAACGACGGTTTCAAGCGCACCAAAAGAGGCTTAAATGAAACCTCTAACCCCACCAAACGCTACGAAGAAATCATTAAAATTTACAAAGCCGGCTTAAACGCTAAGGTTTCTAAAGAGCTGTGGGGCGATTTAGAAACAATCTATATTGAAGACTTTATCGCTAAGCCGCGCGAAAACAAGCATGCTAAAGACTTTAATTTTGAAGCGCACCAAAAGAATGAGGCTAAACCCGAATTAGAGGATTTTAAAAGAACGATAGCTGATTACCTTTCTTATGAAGTGGGCTTGATTTTAAAAAACCAAACGCCCCCAAAGTGATTGGCCCCCTTAGCAGCCAACTCAACGCTATTAAGTGGGGCGAGTTCAGATTAGGGGATTTGTTTGAAGTGTTGTCAAGTAAGAAAATTTATCATGCTAACACGATAAAAATCCATGACACACAAATAGAAAACAGCTACCCTTATGTCGTGCGCACTGCAACCAATAATGGTATAAAAGGCTTTATTATAGATGACCCTACATTTACTAATGAAAAAAATACCCTTTCGTTCGCACAAGACACTTTCACCGTGTTTTATCAAAAACAACCTTATTTTACAGGCAATAAGGTTAAAGTTTTAAAACCAAAATTTGCTTTCAAAAGCCCTAAAATTTTACATTTTATAAGCGCGATTTTACAATTTATTTTAAAACCCTTGACTTGGGGGCTAGGCTCTACAACAGAAAGTATTGCGGAGTTTAAATTTTCTCTACCCCTAAAACCCACCGCTAAAACTCAAACCCTTGAGGATATTGATTGTGATTTCATGGAAAAATTCATAGCCGAACTTGAGCAGTGTCGGCTCGCCGAACTTGAGGCTTATTTAAAAGCTACAGGGCTAGAAAACACCACCCTTTCTAGCGCTGAAGAAAACGCCCTTAACGTTTTCAATAACCAAAATTCTGGGGGGGGTAATACCCCATGCGGCTTAACATGGCAACACTTCAAACTAGGGGATTTGTTTGAAATACGCCCCACAAAAGCCTATAATCTCACAAACCCTCATTTATTTGATAGTAACGCAAAAAATCCAGTCGTTACCAATTCTAGTTTGAATAATGGGATAAGCGGTTATTCTTCTTTAGAACCCACCGAAAAGGGCAATCAGATCACTTACAGCGATACCACGACTTCAGAGGGTATTTTTTATCAAAAAAGACCTTTTATAGGGTATTCGCATGTGCAAGGGCTATACCCTTTAAAATACCATGAGTTTTGGAATGAAAAAACTTTACTCTATATCGTTGTGGCTTTTAAAAAAGTAGCTTGTGGGCGTTTTGATTATGGCAATAAATTCAATCGTAAAATTGCTAGTGAAATGTTAATTTCACTCCCCACCAACCCACATGGCGGTATTGATTTTGATTTCATGCGCACCCTAATTAACGCCCTGATGAAACAAACCATTCAAGGCGTGGTTCAATACTGCGACGCTCAAATCCAGGCCGCAAAAGAAGTTATTAACCAAGAAACGCCTATTCAAAAAGACTCGTTATTTTAAAAGGGGTTTTTAAGCGCGCTCGCTTGTGTTACAATAAACTTAAAATTCGCTTGATTGAAGAGGGTTGAATAATGGAACAGCCGGTTATTAAAGAAGGGACTTTAGCTTTAATTGATACTTTTGCATATTTGTTTAGAAGCTATTACATGAGCGCTAAAACAAAACCCTTAACCAACGATAAGGGCTTTCCTACAGGGCTTTTAACGGGGCTTGTGGGCATGGTTAAAAAATTTTATAAAGACAGAAAAAACATGCCTTTTATCGTGTTCGCTCTAGAAAGCCAGACTAAAACTAAAAGAGCTGAAAAATTAGGCGAATACAAACAAAATCGCAAAGACGCCCCTAAAGAGATGCTTTTACAAATCCCTATCGCCTTAGAATGGTTGCAAAAAATGGGTTTTACTTGCGTGGAAATAAGCGGGTTTGAAGCCGATGATGTGATCGCAAGCTTGGCTACGCTAAGCCCTTATAAAACGCGCATTTATTCTAAAGATAAGGATTTTAACCAGCTTTTGAGCGATAAGATCGCGCTTTTTGATGGCAAAACGGAGTTTTTGGTGAAAGATTGCGTGGAAAAATACGGGATTTTGCCGAGTCAATTCACGGATTATCAAGGCATTGTAGGGGATAGCAGCGATAATTACAAGGGGATTAAAGGCATTGGGAGCAAGAACGCTAAGGAATTGTTACAGCAATTGGGGAGTTTGGAAAAAATCTATGAAAATTTAGACTTGGCGAAAAATTTACTCAGCCCTAAAATGTATCAAGCCTTGATACAAGACAAAGGAAGCGCGTTTTTAAGCAAAGAATTAGCCACTTTAGAAAGAGGGTGTATTAAGGAATTTGATTTTTTGAGTTGCGCTTTTCCTAGCGAAAACCCCCTATTGAAAATTAAAGATGAATTGAAAGAATATGGTTTTATTTCTACCTTAAGGGATTTAGAAAATTCCTCTTTGATTGCAGACAACGCCTCCGCCTTAGACAACGCCCCTAAAAAATCGCGCATGATCGTTTTAGAAAGCGCCGCATCTTTTAGCATGTTTTTAGAAAAATTAAAAAATCCTAACGCAAGGGTTTTTATGCGTTTGGTGTTAGATAAAGAAAAAAAAGTTCTGGCCCTAGCGTTTTTATTACAAGATCAAGGTTATTTTTTACCCTTAGAAGAGGCGTTATTTTCGCCCTTTTCTTTAGAGTTTTTGCAAAACGCTTTTTCTCAAATCTTACAGCATGCGTGTATCATTGGGCATGATTTAAAACCCTTACTGAGCTTTTTAAAAGCCAAATATCAGGTGTCTTTGGAAAACATTCGCATCCAAGACACTCAAATTTTAGCGTTTTTAAAAAATCCGGAAAAAGTGGGATTTGATGAGGTTTTAAAGGAATATTTAAAAGAAGAATTGATTCCGCATGAAAAAATCAAAGATTTTAAAACAACAAGCAAGGCGGAAAAATCAGAGCGATTGAGTTTGGAATTAAGCGCTTTAAAGCGTTTGTGCGAGTATTTTGAAAAAGGGGGGTTAGAAGAGGGTTTGCTCACTTTAGCTAGAGACATTGAAACGCCCTTTATGAAAGTCTTAATGGGCATGGAATTTCAAGGCTTTAAGATTGATGCGCCTTATTTCAAGCGCTTAGAGCAGGAGTTTAAAGATGAATTAAAAGTTTTAGAGCGCCAAATTTTGGATCTAATCGGCGTGGATTTTAACCTCAATTCGCCCAAACAACTCAGCGAGATTTTGTATGAAAAATTAGAGCTTCCTAAAAATAAAAGCCATTCTACCGATGAAAAAAATTTGTTAAAAATCCTAGACAAGCACCCAAGCATCGCTTTGATTTTAGAATACAGAGAATTGAACAAGCTTTTTAACACTTATACCACCCCCTTATTGCGCCTAAAAGACAAAGACGATAAAATCCATACCACTTTCATCCAAACCGGCACAGCTACCGGGCGTTTAAGCTCGCATTCGCCTAATTTGCAAAATATCCCGGTGCGATCGCCTAAAGGCTTACTCATTCGTAAGGGCTTTATTGCCAGCTCTAAAGAATATTGTTTGTTAGGGGTGGATTATTCGCAAATTGAATTGCGCTTGTTAGCCCATTTTAGCCAGGATAAGGATTTAATGGAGGCGTTTTTAAAGGGGCGAGACATCCATTTAGAAACTTCTAAGGCGTTGTTTGGTGGAGATTTGGCCAAAGAAAAACGATCCATCGCTAAAAGCATTAATTTTGGGCTAGTGTATGGCATGGGGAGTAAGAAATTGAGTGAAACTTTAAACATCTCTTTAAATGAGGCTAAAAGCTACATAGAAGCGTATTTCAAGCGATTCCCTAGTATTAAAGATTATCTAAATGGCATGAAAGAAGAGATTTTAAAGACTTCTAAAGCCTTTACTTTGCTGGGGCGTTATCGGGTGTTTGATTTTAATGGCGTGAATGATTATATCAAGGGCAATTATTTGCGAGAGGGCGTGAATGCGATTTTTCAAGGGAGTGCCAGCGATTTATTGAAATTGGGCATGCTCAAAGTGAGCGAGCGTTTCAAAAACAACCCTTCAGTGAGGCTGCTTTTACAAGTGCATGACGAATTGATTTTTGAGATTGAAGAAAAAAACGCCCTAGAGTTGCAGCAAGAAATCCAACGCATTCTTAATGATGAAGTGTATCCTTTGAGAGTGCCGCTAGAAACGAGCGCGTTTATCGCTAAGCGTTGGAATGAACTAAAAGGTTAGTTTTTTAATTGAGTTTAAGAAAAAATATATTATTATTTCTTTATAAGTAATACTTAACCATGTTAAGCTAATATAATATAAAGTGGTTATCAAAAAATAAAGGGAAAAGACTGAATGCTGAAAAGAATTATATTATTAGGGGCTTTGGGTGTTTTAGCGAACGCTGAAGAGAGCGCGGCTTTTGTGGGAGTCAATTACCAGGTGAGCATGATACAAAATCAGACTAAAATGGTGAATGAAAATGGCTTGCAAAAGCCTTTGATAAAGTTCCCGCCTTATGCAGGAGCGGGTTTTGAAGTGGGCTATAAGCAATTTTTTGGTAAGAAAAAATGGTTTGGCATGCGTTATTATGGGTTTTTTGACTACGCGCACAACCGCTTTGGCGTGATGAAAAAGGGTATCCCGGTGGGCGAGAGCGGGTTTATTTACAATAGCTTTAGTTTTGGAGGGACGACTTTAACGGAAAGGGATTCCTATCAAGGACAATACTATGTCAATTTATTCACTTATGGCGTGGGGTTGGATACGCTGTGGAATTTTGTGAATAAAGAAAACATGGTTTTTGGTTTTGTGGTGGGGATCCAATTGGCTGGGGATAGTTGGGCAACGAGCATCAGTAAAGAAATCGCTAATTATGCAAAACACCACAGCAATTCCAGTTATAGCCCAGCGAATTTCCAGTTTTTATGGAAGTTTGGGGTCCGCACCCATATTGCTAAACACAATAGCTTGGAATTAGGGATTAAAGTGCCTACGATCACGCACCGGCTTTTCTCTATCACCAACGAAAAGGGATACACCTTACAGGCTGATGTGCGCCGAGTTTATGCGTTTCAAATCAGTTACTTGAGGGATTTTTAACCCCTTTTTAGATACAATCACACCTGAAACTATCCATTTAAAGGTGTGAAATGCCAAATTTAGAAAATTTAGACTGGAAAAATCTAGGCTTTAGCTACATTAAAACGGATTTTCGCTTCATCGCTAGTTATAAAAACGGCTCGTGGTCGCAAGGCGAATTGGTGAGCGAAAATGTGTTGCAAATCAGCGAAGGCTCGCCGGTCTTACACTATGGGCAGGCTTGTTTTGAAGGCTTGAAGGCTTACCGCTCTCAAAAGGGGAAAGCGTTACTTTTTCGCCCTTTAGAAAACGCCAAACGCTTGCAAACTTCATGCGAAAGACTGCTCATGCCCAAAGTGAGCGAAGAGCTGTTTTTAAAGGCATGCGCTGAAGTAGTTAAAGCGAATCA
Organism: Helicobacter pylori; assembly: GCF_030062585.1. Lineage (NCBI taxonomy): Bacteria > Pseudomonadati > Campylobacterota > Epsilonproteobacteria > Campylobacterales > Helicobacteraceae > Helicobacter > Helicobacter pylori. Next base: position 479,552 of record NZ_CP071935.1, read on the forward strand.
AAAATGGCTCGCTCCTTACAAAAGCGGGGCGAGTTTGTATTTGCGCCCTTTTGTCATAGGCGTGGGGGATAATTTGGGGGTGAAGCCGGCTAATGAATACCTTTTTATCGTTTTTTGCGCGCCTGTGGGGGCGTATTTTAAAGGGGGTATAGAAAAAGGAGGGGCTAGGTTTATCACTACGATTTTTGATAGGGCCGCGTCTAAAGGCACCGGTGGGGTGAAAGTGGGGGGGAATTATGCTGCAAGCCTGTTAGCCCATAAAATGGCTGTAGAGCAAGGCTATGATGATTGCATTTATTTAGATCCTACCACGCACACTAAAATTGAAGAAGTGGGGGCGGCGAATTTTTTTGGCATAACGCATGATAATGCCTTTATCACCCCGCATTCGCCAAGCATTTTACCAAGCATTACCAAAAAAAGCTTGATGGTTTTGGCTAAAGAATATTTGAATCTCAACATAGAAGAGAGGGAAATCTTAATGGATGAGTTGGGCGCGTTTAAAGAAGCTGGAGCGTGCGGGACAGCTGCAATCATTACGCCCATTAAAGAAATCACGCACAACAACAAGTCTTATTTTTTTGAAACGCCGGGCCATATTACTAAACGACTCTATGACTTGCTTTTATCCATCCAACAAGGCGAACAAGAAGCCCCTAAAGATTGGATTTTTGAAGTTGGCTAAAAGGTTAAAATTTATAGCTGTATGCCGCATAAAATAAGGGCGAAGTCTCAAAGCGTTTGGAGCTAGAAAGCAATCTGGCGGTGGGTAAGATTTTAAACCCTAATTCAATGCGGTGTCTTAAAAAAAGCGTGAGCATAACCCCCCCATTAATCGCTAAGCCCCCTGAAACCACCGAATGTTTAAAAAACTTGAAATTTTGCTTGTCCGTATAAACGACTAAAGCCCCCCTAGCTCCCCCAAACGCCCCCAAATAATGCTTATAACTCCCTAAAGGGAATTCCATAATCACATCCAAACCCACCGCAAGCATGGTAAAAAAAGAGTTTGTAGGATCTTTATGGCTTTGGTAATTCACTTTTCCTGACCCAAGATCCCATGCAAAAACCCCCCTGATCCCAATGTATTTTTTAAAAAAACTTTGCACGCCGGTTTTTAAATTGAGCGTGGCGATCCAATCTTTCATTTCCTTGCCTTGATAGTCCTTAATGGCCTCTACAGCGCCAAACCCTCCTAAAAAATACCATCCGCTTTTTTTGTGTGTGAGCTTTTGGCGGTTAATGATGCTTCTATAGAGCTTTTCATGGGCTTCTTGGTAATTTTTTTTAGGGGTTTTATTATGCAAAATAGGCATGGCTTCAAGGGGCGGAATAACAAATCCCCCTATTAAGAAAACGCCAAAAAAAATGATTTTTTTAAACATTTTAAAAATAATCAATCCTTTATTAAACAGAATATTGTTTAACCTTTTGTTTTATCATTGTGTTAAAATAGCCGTTTTAACAAACAAAATTTTGTTAATAGATTTTACCTAATCTAAGAGAGAATATATTTTAATGAAGACAGAGAAACAAAAATTTTTAGAGATGCGTAAAGATGGGGCTAACTCTGTGCTGATTTTAAGAGGGGATTGGGATTTTAAAACGAGCGTCTTTCGTTTAGATGAGTTGAAAAAAAATTTATTAGATCATCAAGGGCCTTTAAAAATGGATTTTTCAGGGTGCCAAAAAATAGATTTTGTTTTTGGCATGTTTTTATTTGATCTCATCAAGGAGCGTTCTTTAAACATTGAATTGTGTAACGTGAGCGAGAATAACGCTTGCGCTTTGAAAGTGGTTAAAGACTGGCTTGAAAAAGAAGACGATTTGGAATCTAAAAAAGCGGGCAAAAAATACGAACTCATGATCACTAAGTTGGGTAAGAGTCTTGTAGAGACTTATAACACCTTTTTAAACGCGTTCAATTTTTGCGGCATGATTTTATTTTACTTCATTAAAAGCGTTTTCAACCCCAAACGCTTTTGCATCACTCCTTTACTCTATCATATTAATGAATCCGGGTTTAAGGTTTTGCCGGTGAGTATTTTAACGGTGTTTATCGTGGGGTTTGCCGTTGCTTTGCAAGGGGCTTTACAATTGCAAGACATGGGCGCGCCTTTGATGTCGGTGGAAATGACGGCCAAACTCGCTTTAAGAGAGATCGGCCCTTTCATTTTAACCCTTGTGGTGGCCGGGAGGAGTGCGAGCAGTTTTACCGCCCAAATTGGGGTGATGAAGATCACTGAAGAATTGGATGCGATGAAAACCATGGGCTTTAACCCTTTTGAATTTTTAGTGTTGCCTAGGGTGTTAGCCTTAGTGATTGTTTTGCCTTTATTGGTGTTTATCGCTGATGCGTTCGCCATTCTTGGGGGCATGTTTGCGATTAAATACCAATTGGATCTAGGCTTTCCAAGCTATATAGACAGACTGCATGACACAGTGGGTTGGAATCATTTTTTGGTAGGGATTGTCAAAGCCCCTTTTTGGGGGTTTGCGATTGCGATGGTGGGGTGCATGCGCGGGTTTGAAGTCAAGGGGGATACCGAGAGCATTGGGCGCTTGACCACCATTAGCGTCGTGAACGCTTTGTTTTGGATCATTTTCTTAGACGCTATTTTTTCTATTCTCTTTTCTAAGTTGAACATATAATGAACGCTACTAACAATCAAGTCTTAATTGAAGTGAAGGATCTCCATAGCGCTTTTGGGAGTACCATTATCCATAGGGGCGTGAGTTTTAGCGTGCATAAGGGCGAAGTGATGGCGATTTTAGGGGGTTCAGGGAGCGGTAAAAGCACGCTTTTAAGGTGCATGATCTTACTCAATCGCCCCACAAAAGGGGAAGTGCTGCTTTTTGGGGAAGATATATGGAAACTCAAAGAAGCAGAGCAGCAAAAGATTTTTAACCGCTGCGGCATTTGCTTCCAGTTTGGGGCGCTCTATAGCTCTTTAACGGTTTTGGAAAATGTGGGTGTCATGCTAGAGCAATACGGCGCTTATTCTAAAAAAATTGTTGAAGAAATTTCTAAAATGTGGATTGAAAAAGTGGGTTTGCCCCCTAGGGCTTACCACCTTTACCCCTATGAATTGAGTGGGGGGATGAAAAAGCGCGTGGGTATAGCTAGGGCTATGGCAACTAACCCGGAAATCTTATTTTTAGATGAGCCAACAAGCGGGCTAGATCCTTATAGCGCGGGCAAATTTGACGAACTCATCATGACACTCAAAGAGAGCTTGCAGCTTACGGTGGTGATGATCACGCATGATTTAGACTCCGTGCATGATTGCGTGGATCGATTTATCATGCTCAAAGACGGGCTATTAGAATTTAATGGGGATTTAAAAGATTTTATTAAAAAAGCTCAAACTCAAGGGCTAGATGAAGGCAATTTATTCAATTCAACACGAGGAGAGAAATTTTGGAAAGGCATGTGAATTACACTTTAATCGGCGGGCTCTTCTTTTTATGCTTAGTGTGCATGGTAGGCTTTATTTTATGGCTAGGCCATTTGGGATTAGATGACGGGAAGTATTATGAATACGTGGTCTATACGGACAAAGACTTGGGAGGCATTGCGACCAATTCGCCCATTAATTACAAAGGGATTCAAGTGGGTAATGTCATCAAAGTGGGTTTTGCAAAGGATAAAGTGGGGGTGGTCCGTTTAGATTTGATGATTAAATCCAGCGTTAAGATCCGTAAAGACTCCAAAGTGGCGGTTTCTTCTAGAGGGTTTATGGGGTTAAAATTTTTAGCCTTAGAGCAAAGCCACAATGAAGAATTTTATGGTAGTGGCGATAAGGGGGAGCGGATTTTAATCTTTAAAGAAGGGCTTATGGATCGCTTGAGCGGTGATGCTAATCAAGTGGTGCAAGAAGTGATGAAAGCAATCAGGAATGTGAATAGGATTTTAGACGATGAAAATGTGGAAAAATTCAAGCACATTCTCGCTTCAGTGGATGATCTCATCGCTAATTTGGATTCAAAAAAGACTCAATTTGATGCCTTAATCAAAAACGCTAACAACCTCGTTTCTAATGTCAATAATGTGGCTTTAAATGTGGATAAGCGCTTAAAAGAGGGGCAATACGACTTTAAAGCGATGTTTACTCCCTTAATCATGCAAGCGCAGTTGAGCCTAAGAAACATTGATAATTTTGTGGAAAAAGGCTCTGCTTTGATAGACAAATTTGACGCTAACCCTTATAAAACGATTTTTGGAGAAAGGAAATAATCATGAGAGCTACGGCGATAAAAATCTTTTCACTCTCATCAGCATTAGCGTTGTTGCTTCAGGGTTGCTTGAGCATTAATTTAAAACAAATGCTGCCAGAAATCAGAACTTATGATTTGAATGCGAGTTCTTTTGAAATGACGCAATGCCCTAAACCTTTGACTGAAGTGAGGCTCATTAGCATTTTGAGCGCGGATTTATTCAACACTAAAGAGATCGTGTTTAAAGCCCAAGACGGGCAGATCACGCATGGGAAGCACCAAAAATGGATAGACTTGCCTCGCAACATGTTAAAAACCATGTTCATGCAAGAAGCGCAAAAAGCATGCTTAGGCGTGGCTTTGCCCCCTTATGGTGCGGGCGCGCCCACTTATGCGGTTCGTTTTACGATTTTATCGTTTTCTCTTTTAGAAAAAGAAAATTCTACCTATAGGGCGGAATTTGCACTAGGCTATGATATTAGCGTGAAAGGCGATTCGCATTCTGGAGTGATCATTAAGCATGAAAATATTTCTAGCTTGGAAAATAAAACGACCAAAACGAGTAAAAATGGCAATCAAGATTTTCAAGAAAGCGCGATACAATCCCTCCAACATGTAAGCGTGCAAGCGATGCAAGAAGCGGTTTCTTTGATTAAAAAAGCCATTGAAGCGCAAAGCGTAAGCCCGTTAAAAAAATAAAAAATAAGGAGAATTGTTTGAATTTACGATTGGCTGGAGCAAGCGTTTTAACGGCTTGTGTTTTTTCGGGGTGTTTTTTTTTAAAAATGTTTGATAAAAAACTTTCTAGCAACGATTGGCATATCCAAAAAGTGGAAATGAACCATCAAGTGTATGACATTGAAACCATGCTCGCTGATAGCGCTTTTAGAGAGCATGAAGAAGAGCAAGATTCCTCTCTAAATACCGCTTTGCCTGAAGATAAAACAGCGATTGAAGCCAAAGAGCAAGAGCAAAAAGAAAAAAGAAAACGCTGGTATGAGCTTTTTAAAAAGAAGCCAAAGCCCAAAAGCTCTATGGGAGAGTTTGTGTTTGATCAAAAAGAAAATCGTATTTATGGGAAAGGCTATTGCAACCGGTATTTTGCCAGCTATGTATGGCAGGGCGATAGGCACATTGGGATTGAAGACAGCGGGATTTCAAGGAAAGTGTGTAAAGATGAGCATTTAATGGCGTTTGAATTGGAATTTATGGAGAATTTTAAGGGTAATTTTACGGTAACTAAGGGCAAGGACACGCTTATTTTAGACAACCAAAAAATGAAAATTTATTTGAAAACGCCATGAGTTTATGTTTTAATATAATCTAAAATCAAAAAACATTCTAAATGATAAAGGGATTAAAAAGAATTTTAAGAATAGGGGTAAAACTCATTCTTTTAAGGGGATAGGGGGTATTTTGAAACAATCCTCCCCTACAACCCTCCAACTAAATCCCTCTAAACCCCATAAAGATCGCTTTTTAAGGGATTATCGCTTGTTTTTTGAAAGCTTTTTATTATTTTGATCGCAAAAGATGCTTTGAGCGTTTTTAGATTTAGCGCCAAAAGCCCCCTAAAAGGACTTTTTTAAATCAAAAAGAGGGTTTAGGGGTTTTGTCTGTCATTATAGGGAGCTCTGGATAGATTATTTTAGGTTTTTTACCCTTTAAGGCTCCAAAGAAGGTTTCAATTTTTTTCGCTTCTTCATCGCTGATTTCAATGCCTAACTTGATAGAGCCCATTTCTTTAATCGCATCCTTGACATTCCAAAATTGCCCGTTATGGAAATAAGGCATCGTTTCGGTGATATTCCTTAAAGTAGGCACTTTCACAAGCCCGTTTTTATCGCCTTTGAAATCGCCCACATTAGCGAATTTATAAGGTTTGACCACCCCAAAAGGCTGCATCGTTCCCCCAAGATTGATGCCGTTATGGCAAGCCACACAGCCTTTAGAAATGAATAAATCCAGCCCTTCTTTTTCGGCTTTACTGAGCGCTTTAGGATTGCCCCTTAAAAAATCATCGTAACGGCTTGGGGTGATGAGCGTGGCTTCAAACATAGCGATACTATCAGCGATCAATTTAAAATCAATTTTGACTTTAGAGCCATAGGCTTTTCTAAAGAGCTTGACATAGCCTGGCATGGAATTGATTTTTTCTACCACCACTTTAGGGTCAGCCCCCATTTCAAAAGAAGATTGGATCGGCCCTTGCGCTTGCTCGTTTAAATGCGTAACCCTGCCATCCCAAAACTGCACATCATTAAACACAGAGTTATACACCGTTGGGGAGCTTAAAAGGTGGGGGTTTTTCTTCCATTGAGAGCCTACCGCGCTTGGGACTAAATCCACCCCGCCTAAGCCCAAATTATGGCATGTGTTGCAAGACACGAGATAGGAAGTGGAAATCCTAGGGTCAAAATAGAGCATTTTGCCTAATTCCACTTGAGCGGAGGTCATGATTTCGCTGTTTTTAGCACCAATACCCACATCTCTGGTTTTTTTGATTTGGTATTCTTTGAGCGCTTTGCCCATAGGCATGGGTTCTAACTGGCTTTCCCTCGCTTTTTTGATCAATTCTAAATCGTTTAGGGCATGAGTGCAAGAAAAAGCCAAGCAAACGCCCAATAAAACGGATTTTTTCATGATGAACTCCTAAAATAGCGTTAAAAATAAGACAAAACTTTCTTATTATATCCACCATTTTAAAATAATTCACCACTAAATAATCTAATAAAGAGTTTTTTAAAGAGCGATAGGTATAATGGCATTAAATCCAAATAGGGGTTAGACAATGAAAGAGAATAAAGCCTTCACGCATTTGCACTTGCACACAGAATATTCGCTTTTAGACGGGGCGAACAAGATTAAAATTCTAGCCAAACGCGTTAAAGAATTGGGCATGAAAAGCGTGAGCGTAACTGATCATGGGAACATGTTTGGAGCGATTGATTTTTATACGAGCATGAAAAAAGAAGGCATTAAGCCTATTATCGGCATGGAAGCGTATATCCATAACGATGACAACCTTTCTAGCAAAGAAACCAAGCAGCGTTTCCATTTGTGCCTATTCGCTAAAAACCAAGAGGGCTATGAAAACTTGATGTTCTTAAGCTCTATGGCGTATTTAGAAGGGTTTTATTATTTCCCGCGCATCAATAAAAAGCTTCTAAGGGAGCATTCTAAAGGCATTATCGCTTCTAGCGCGTGCTTGCAAGGGGAAGTCAATTACCATTTAAATACCAATAATGAGAGAAACCGCAGGTATGGGGCTAAAGGCTATGATGAAGCCAAAAAAATCGCTTGCGAATACCAAGAGATTTTTGAAGACGATTTTTATTTAGAGATCATGCGCCATGGCATTTTAGATCAGCGATTCATTGATGAGCAAGTCATTAAAATGTCTTTAGAAACGGGGTTAAAAATCATTGCCACCAACGACACCCACTACACCATGCCTAATGACGCCAAGGCTCAAGAAGTGGCGATGTGCGTAGCGATGGGTAAAACCCTAAACGATAAGGGGCGCTTGAAACACTCCGTGCATGAGTTTTACATTAAGTCCCCTGAAGAAATGGCAAAGCTCTTTGCAGATATTCCAGAAGCTTTAGAAAACACCCAAGAAATCGCTGATAAATGCGTTTTAGAGATTGATTTAAAAGACGATAAAAAGAACCCCCCAACCCCCCCAAGCTTCAAATTCACTAAAGCTTACGCTAAAGAAGAGGGGCTGAATTTTGAAGATGACGCTTCTTATTTCGCTTATAAGGCCAGAGAAGGCTTGAAAGAGCGCTTGATCTTAGTGCCAAAAGAAAAGCATGATCAATACCAAGAACGCTTAGAAAAAGAAATTGAAGTTATTACGAACATGAAATTCCCAGGGTATATGCTGATCGTGTGGGATTTTATCCGTTACGCTAAAGAAATGGGCATTCCTGTAGGGCCTGGTAGGGGGAGCGCGGCCGGGAGTTTGGTGGCTTTTGCTTTAAAAATCACGGATATTGACCCCTTAAAATACGATTTGCTCTTTGAAAGGTTTTTGAACCCTGAAAGAGTCAGCATGCCTGATATTGATACGGATTTTTGCCAGCGCCGGCGTAAGGAAATCATAGAATACATGATTGAAAAATACGGCAAATACAATGTGGCTCAAGTCATCACCTTTAATAAGATGTTGGCTAAAGGCGTGATCAGAGATGTCGCAAGGGTTTTAGACATGCCTTATAAAGAAGCCGATGATTTTGCCAAACTCATCCCTAATCGCTTAGGCATCACGCTTAAGGGCTATGAAAAAAATGGCGAGTTCATAGAGGGGGCGTGGGAATTAGAGCCTAAAATCAAAGAATTAGTAGAGAGTAATGAATTAGCCAAACAGGTGTGGGAGTATTCGCTCAATTTAGAGAATTTAAACCGCAACGCCGGCGTGCATGCCGCAGCCTTAGTGGTGGATAGCCAAAAAGAGTTGTGGCACAAAACCCCTTTGTTTGCCTCTGAAAAAACCGGCGGTATCGTTACGCAATATTCCATGAAGTATTTAGAGCCGGTGGATTTGATCAAGTTTGACTTTTTGGGGCTTAAAACCTTGACCGTGATTGATGATGCGCTTAAAATCATTAAAACGCAACATAAGATTGATGTGGATTTTTTATCGCTGGATATGGACGATCCGAAAGTGTATAAAACGATCCAAAGCGGGGATACGGTGGGGATATTCCAGATTGAATCCGGGATGTTTCAAGGGCTTAACAAGCGCTTAAGGCCTTCAAGCTTTGAAGACATTATTGCCATTATCGCGCTAGGCAGACCAGGACCCATGGAATCAGGCATGGTAGATGATTTTGTCAATAGAAAGCATGGCGTTGAGCCTATCGCTTATGCGTTTAAAGAATTAGAGCCGATTTTAAAGCCCACTTACGGCACGATCGTCTATCAGGAGCAAGTGATGCAAATCGTGCAAACTATCGGCGGTTTTAGCTTGGGTGAAGCAGATCTCATCCGCCGTGCTATGGGGAAAAAAGACGCTCAGATCATGGCGGACAATAAGGCCAAGTTTGTAGAAGGCGCTAAAAATTTAGGGCATGATGGCCAAAAAGCGGCTAATTTGTGGGATTTGATCGTTAAATTTGCCGGCTATGGTTTCAACAAATCGCATTCAGCGGCTTATGCGATGATTACTTTCCAAACGGCGTATTTAAAGACTTATTACAAGCATGAGTTCATGGCAGCGATGCTCACTAGCGAATCCAATAAGATTGAATCCGTGGCGCGCTATATTGATGAGGTTAGGGCTTTAGAGATTGAAGTGATGCCTCCGCACATCAATTCTTCTATGCAAGATTTCAGCGTGGCGGAGTTTAAAAATCAAAAGGGCGAATTAGAAAAGAAAATCGTGTTTGGTTTGGGAGCGGTTAAAGGGGTTGGGGGTGAGCCGATTAAAAACATCATTGAAGAAAGGGCTAAAGGGGATTATAAGAGTTTGGAAGATTTCATTTCACGGGTGGATTTTTCCAAACTCACTAAAAAATCTTTAGAGCCATTAGTGAAATCAGGGAGCTTGGACAATTTAGGCTACACTAGAAAAACCATGCTCGCTAACTTGGATTTGATCTGCGATGCCGGGCGCGCTAAAGACAAAGCTAATGAAATGATGCAAGGGGGTAACTCCCTTTTTGGAGCCATGGAAGGCGGAATTAAAGAGCAGGTTATTTTAGACATGATTGATTTGGGCGAACATGACGCTAAAACGCTTTTAGAATGCGAATACGAGACTTTAGGCATCCATGTTTCAGGCAACCCTTTAGACGAGTTTAAAGAAGAAATTAAGGGCTTTAAAAATTTAGTCAAAAGCATTGATATTGAAGAATTAGAAATCGGCTCGCAAGCTTATTTGCTGGGCAAAATCATGGAGGTTAAAAAGAAAATTGGCAAACGAAGCGGTAAGCCTTATGGCACAGCGGACATTTTGGATCGATACGGCAAGTTTGAACTCATGCTTTTTGAAAAGCAATTGAACGCTTTAGAAGAGTTGGATATTAATAAGCCTTTAGTGTTTAAATGCAAGATTGAAGAGCAAGAAGAAGTGGCGCGATTAAGGCTTTTTGAAATCTTGGATTTAGAGAGCGCCAAAGAGGTTAAAATCCCTAAAGCCCGTTATAAAGACCCTGACAAGCAAAAAGAAGAGGTGCGCGAAATCCCCCCCATGGAAATGCTCGCTTCCAGCTCTTGCTCTTTAGCGATCGTGTTAGAAAACGACGTGAAAAAAGAGTTTTTAAGACAAATCAAAGAGAGCGCTCTAAAACACCAGGGCAAACGCCCCTTGTATTTGATCATCAAAGATAAGGATAAGCAATTCAAAATCCAAAGCGATCTAATGGTGAATGAAAAGATCAAGGACGATTTTAAAGAATTAGAGTGGAGGGATTTAGCTTGAGGATCAACCAATTTTTAGCCCATTACACCAAGCACTCTAGAAGAGAAGCTGAAAAATTGGTTTTAGAGGGGCGGGTGAAAATCAATCATGAGCATGCCAAACTCGTTAGCGTGGTTAGAGAAAACGACAAGGTGTTTTTAGACAAACGACTCATCAAGCCCTTAAAAAACAAAAAATTCAGCGTGCTAATTTATCACAAGCCAAAGGGCGAATTAGTGAGCAAAGCCGATCCCTTAAAACGGCGCGTGATTTATGAAAGCTTGGAGAAAAAATACGCCCATTTCGCGCCGGTGGGGCGTTTGGATTTTGCGAGCGAGGGGGTGCTACTCTTAAGCGATAGTAAGGCGGTGGTGAGCGCTTTAATGCATGCGAATTTAGAAAAAGAGTATCTTGTTAAAATTCAAGGCTTTGTTACAAGAGAGATGGAAAACGCCATGCAAGAGGGCTTGAAATTAGAAAACGCCACTAAGGGAGCGCACCAAAAAACCCCCATTAAAAGCATGGAATTTGCCCCCTTTATTGGTTATGAAATCATCAAAAACCATGCCAAATATTCTAAACTTAGAGTCGTTATCAATGAGGGGAAAAACAGAGAACTAAGGCGTTTTTTTGCGTTTTTTAACGCTGGGGTGTTGGATTTAAGGCGCGTTCGTTATGGTTTTGTGAATTTGAATGCCTTGCCGGTAGGGAAAATGCGTTTTCTAAACCGCCAAGAATACAATGAGTTGCATGCGTTTATGGCTAATAGGGCTAATGTTAAAGGGGATTAGCGCTTGAAATATGCTATACTTCGGCGGTTGGGGGAAATAAAAAATAAGGATTATCATGTCAGAAATTATTAACGGGAAGAATTATGCAGAGAAAATCGCTCATCAAGCGGTGGTGGTTAATGTGGGGGCGAGTTGGTGCCCGGATTGCAGGAAGATTGAGCCGATCATGGAAAATTTAGCCAAAACTTACAAAGGCAAGGTGGAATTTTTTAAAGTTTCTTTTGATGAGAGCCAGGATTTAAAAGAGAGCTTAGGCATCCTCAAGATCCCTACTTTGATTTTTTACAAAAACGCCAAAGAAGTGGGTGAAAGGCTTGTAGAACCTAGCTCCCAAAAACCGATTGAAGACGCCTTAAAAGCGCTATTATAAAGGGCGTTAAAGAGTCTTATTGTCAAAATAAGAGCTTGTAAAAATCTTTTTTAGCCCTTTTTTGATAGGGGGCTAACTTCAAATAGCTTTTATATTATTTCTTTAATCTCAAAAAATCGTTTTTATCGTTTTTAAATCAGCATGTTTGTTAAAAAAGTTCCTTTAATTAAGCTAAAAATGAGCGAATATGTGGTATTAATGCTTGCAGTGTGAAATTTGTAGGGCTAAAACTTGTAAAATGTGAAAAAAAAGACGCATAAAATGCTAAAATCCGCAAAGACACTGTGTGTTTAGATTAGAAGTTTAAAATTAGGAACGGAAGTATCTGTTTTAAATTTTGAATAGGGAGTTTCTATCATTATGGTATTGAAAACAAAATTAAAAATTATAAGCTCGGTGATTTTGAGTACTTTATTGTGGGTGGGTTGCTCAAGCGAAATGGCGACTTATCAAAATGTGAACGATGCCACTAAAAATACGACTGCAAGTATTAATAGCACGGATTTATTGCTAACCGCTAATGCGATGTTAGATTCCATGTTTAGCGACCCTAATTTTGAGCAGCTCAAGGGCAGGCATTTGATTGAAGTTTCAGATGTGATTAACGACACCACGCAACCCAATTTGGACATGAATCTTTTGACGACCGAAATCGCGCGGCAGTTGCGGTTGCGATCTAATGGGAGGTTCAATATCACAAGGGCGAGTGGAGGGAGTGGCATTGCAGCGGATAGCCGAATGGTGAAACAGCGCGAAAAAGAACGAGAGAGCGAAGAGTATAATCAAGACACCACTGTAGAAAAAGGCACTTTGAAAGCCGCTGATTTATCTTTAAGTGGTAAAGTATCCAGTATCGCAGCCTCTATTAGTAGTTCTAGGCAGCGCTTAGACTATGACTTCACCCTAAGCCTTACCAATAGGAAAACGGGTGAAGAGGTATGGAGCGATGTTAAGCCTATTGTGAAAAATGCTAGCAATAAGCGTATGTTTTAAATTTATATTTGAAAGGATGAACAATGAAAAATCAAGTTAAAAAAATTTTAGGGATGAGTGTGATAGCAACGATGGTGATCGTAGGTTGTAGCCATGCCCCAAAATCAGGTATCAGTAAAAGCAATAAGGCTTACAAAGAAGCGACTAAAGGTGCTCCTGATTGGGTTGTAGGGGATTTGGAAAAAGTGGCGAAGTATGAAAAATATTCAGGGGTCTTTTTAGGAAGGGCTGAGGATTTGATCACCAATAATGATGTGGATTATTCCACTAACCAGGCTACAGCGAAGGCTAGGGCTAATTTAGCGGCGAATCTAAAATCCACTTTACAAAAAGATTTGGAAAATGAAAAAACTAGAACGGTAGACGCTTCTGGTAAAAGGTCCATAAGCGGCACTGATACTGAAAAAATTTCTCAATTGGTGGATAAGGAATTGATCGCTTCTAAAATGCTTGCCCGCTATGTCGGTAAAGATAGGGTTTTTGTTTTAGTGGGCTTGGATAAGCAAATTGTGGATAAAGTGCGCGAAGAGTTGGGCATGGTTAAAAAGTAGGGTTTTAATGAAACGCCTTGCTATCGCGCTTGTTTTGGTGTTGGGAGTGGCGTGGGGGAAGTCCTTGCCTAAATGGGCTAGGGATTGCTCAAAAGAAGTGCAGATTGAAAAGACCCAAACCAAAGACGAAAAAATTTTAGTGTGCGGGATGAGCGATATATTGCTTTCAGATATGGATTATAGCTTGTCCTCAGCCAGACAAAACGCCTTAGAGAAAGTGATGGAAGCTTTCAAGGGGGATAAGATAGAGATTAAGGCTAGTGAGCTAAAGGCCACTTTTATTGATACGGATAAAGTTTATGTGCTTTTAAGGATTACTAAGAAGCATGTCGCTTTAATGAATGAGTGAGGATTAATAATGAAAAAGATTATTCTTGCATGCCTTGTGGCTTTTGTGGGTGCCAATTTAAGCGCAGAGCCTAAGTGGTATGGCAAGGCCTATAACAAAACAAACACCCAAAAAGGCTATCTTTATGGGAGTGGTTCAGCCACTTCTAAAGAGGCTTCTAAACAAAAAGCGTTAGCGGATTTAGTGGCGTCTATTAGCGTGGTGGTCAATTCACAAATCCACATTCAAAAAAGTCGTGTGGATAATAAGTTAAAATCCAGTGATTCGCAAACGATTAACTTAAAAACCGATGACTTGGAATTGAATAATGTAGAAATTGTCAATCAAGAAGCACAAAAAGGGATCTACTACACTAGAGTAAGGATCAACCAAAACTTGTTTTTGCAAGGTTTAAGGGATAAGTATAACGCTCTTTATGGGCAGTTTTCCACCTTAATGCCTAAGGTTTGTAAAGGGGTTTTTTTACAGCAATCCAAGAGCATGGGGGATTTATTGGCTAAAGCGATGCCTATAGAAAGGATTTTAAAAGCGTATTCTGTCCCGGTGAGTTCGTTAGAAAATTATGAAAAAATCTATTATCAAAACGCTTTCAAACCTAAAGTGCAAATCGCTTTTGATAACAACAGCGATACAGAGATTAAAAACGCTCTCATAAGCGCTTATGCCAGAGTGCTAACCCCTAGCGATGAAGAAAAACTCTATCAAATCAAAAATGAAGTTTTCACAGACAGTGCTAATGGCATCACACGCATTAGAGTGGTTGTTAGCGCGAGCGATTGCCAGGGCACGCCTGTGTTGAATAGGAGCCTTGAAGTGGATGAAAAGAATAAGAATTTTGCTATCACGCGTTTGCAATCTTTGCTTTATAAAGAACTGAAAGATTATGCCAATAAAGAAGGGCAAGGCAATACAGGGCTATAAGTAGGGTATTAATCCTGCTTTGCGCTTATTGATTCAGTCTTACAGCGTTGTTGTTTTGTGTGGTGTTTTGCACCCATTAAAATAATTCTCTGAAAGTTTGTGGCTTTTGTTCTCGCCAAATAAACTAAAACATCATTCAACACTCTTTATCCCACAAGCTCATCTAAAACCACACCCGCTAAAAACTAAAATCCGTAAAAACTAAAATCTTTTTTTAGGAGCCAACGCAAGCGAGCTTATTTGAAAAAACCGAATGGTTTTGGGCGTTCAAATACCCAAGCTAGGGTCTATCTTTTCACCCCACAAACCAACAAACTTTTTTAAAAGCTGACGCATTTTTAAACTAACTAAACGCCTAAAAAAGGGCGTTTGAGAACGAAAGGAAAAGAAAGCAGAAAACAAACAAACGAGATGCAAAAAAGCTTCAACGAGTTTAAAGAAATCACGCAAGCGATACAAGAACAAAAAGAGCGAACACTAACGCCCACGCTTAAAATAGTGCACAAAACAGAACCAAAACCGCCTAGCAATATAACAGACGCTAAAAAGAGCGTTTTAGAGCCAGAGTTAAAGAATATTTTTAACCCCTAGAAAATCCACCCGTAATTAAAAAACACTTTAAAATGGCTGCCCCCTTCATTCAGGGTGATAGAATTGGTGGTTATGCCATTACTAGAAACGACCCTAGATTTCAACTGGACTAAAGGAACGCTAATGCCTACAGAATATTTAGAATGCTTGTAGCGGTAATTCAACCCACCGGTCACATTTAAATTACCGCTCCCTTTGTATTGGTTCAACAAATAATAACTGTTGTATAAGCCCCTTAACCCCCCAAACACCCCAAGAGAGGAAGTGAACACTTTTTTGGTTAGATTGTTTTTAGGGTTCTTTTCGTTGGTGTAATTGGTGATGAAATCAAACAACACATCCATCCCCACGCCATAGCTTAATTGTTGGATTTTTTCGTTATTGGCTTGAGCGTAGTTGTATTTGATGATGCCATAAGAAGATAACCCTAGGTAATCGTTAAAATATTTTTGATAGCCCATTTTAAGATTAACGCCTAATAGGGGGGCTCCAAAGGGCCGTGAGGTTTTTGAAGTGCGATAGGTAGTGGTGCTAGATTTAGTAGATGAAAGGCTTTGACTGATCGCGCTAAGCATAGTGGTCGCAAAATCTTGCGTGTTCAAACTAGCGTTTAAATAGTTGGTTTGGCTGCTCAAATTAGTGTAATCCACCGGTAGGGCGTTTTGATCAATGAGTTGCTGCCAAACCGCGCTGGTAACGCCTATAAGCCCGGCGGGGACTTGAGAGCAATCGGTATAAATGGAATTGGGGTAACTGCTAGGGAAAGCGGGCTGATTTTGGCCGCCAAAACGAGAACACACATCATAGGTAGAGCCATCGGTGTCTCGCACTTCATGCCCGTTGTCAAACACTTGCACTTCTTGTCCATTCACTTGCTCTATTTTCCCGCCCTGACAGCGCTCTTCTGGCCCATTGTTTTCTTCACACATGCGCACCCTTTGATAAGTCATGTTCCCGTTATGCGTATAGCCTAAAGTATGCCCGTATTCATGGATGATGTCTCTTAATTGCATGATGGCGACTTTATTCAATTCTTTGCCAAACAGTATTTCAGGGTCTAAGAAAGGAGACAATATCCCTAAAGCGCCAAAATTGGTGCCATCATCGCCTGGGCCATTCGGGCCGCCATATTGAGATCCTAGCCCTAAATCCCCTCCTCTTGGGGGCAAGAGATTCACATAAAGATTATTCGTAACTCTATAGCTATAGATAACATCTTGCGGCGTTAAAATCACTGAGCCTGTTTGCCCGTTTTCTATATTGTATTCATCTCCAGCGTTTTTAGCGATCAATTTAGGATCAACAAGCCCATCGTTGTAAGGATTCACGCATGTAGAATAATTAGAATAACATGGCTTTGACAGGTTGTTGTCGCTAAACTGAAAGGGGGCGTTTTTAACGGCATCTTCCCAAGATTTAGAATCAAACACCGCCATCATGTTCAGCATTAAATTGGTCAAATTTTTAGCGTCTTGAGAGGTGAAAGGCGGCACTTTAGCCACGCAATTTGCTTGGTTTTCGTATGGGGGGCATGGGGGTTTAGAGCCAGTGCCGTTACCGCTAGAAAATTGGTTGTAATTGATATAAGTCATTTGAAGATTGGTTGTAACCTTGCTGAGCTTGTTAAACAGATTCTGCGTGCTGGCATCAGAAAATCGTGTGGTGTTGGTTTGGAGTTGCTGGAAGCCATCGGCGTTAAGCTGTGGGTCGTTAAACAAGCTTGCGGGCAGAATGATTTGAGATTGTTTAGGGATAGTCTCTATCACGCCCAAACTGACCACATTGCCTTGATCGTCCGTGTAACTCAGCTCAATGTTGTTCAAGTTATAAGGCAAGAAGTTTTGTATCATAATCAAGCTGTTATTGCCATAGCCAGCTTCTTCAGCGCTTTCTTGGTTGTAAGCGGTTACATACACAGGGGTTAAAGAATAAAAGGTTAGGTTGGTGATATTGTCCTCTGCAAATAACTCAGTCGCATTCTTTAAAATGGTGCTTTGGGAGATGTAGTATTTCCCATAGGTGCTTTGAGGGGTAATGGGTTTTGGTTTAGGTTTGGTTTTTGTTGAGTGGTGGCTTATGGTTTGTTCTTGAGTTTGTGTGCCTTGTAATAGCCCGGTTTCAAACCCAGCTTCTATGAAAAAGCCGTCTTTTTGGTGTTTTTGGTAGGCTTCTACAGCGGTAAATGAGCTGATTAGGGACAAACAAATCGTTTTGCTGGCGAGTTTTAACATGAAATCTCCTTAATGGTCTTTTTTAACATTTTTACTCAAAAGTAGTTGATAGCATGTATATATTTTAAACTAGCTTATTTTACCCCTTTTTGAAAAATGGCAGTATTGTTTTTGCAAATACGGATACTAAACGGCGCTAATGGGTAAAAAAGTCTTAAAAAGTAGCGCTAAAAGGGGTTTTAATCCATGCTTTAAGCGGTTTCATTTGCCTAAGCAAAATTCGCTGAACATGCTATCAAGCATCTGGCTGGTTTCATAAGGGCGGGTGAGCAAGTTCAAGTTTTCTATCGCGCTTAAAATATGATAAGAAAAAAGCTCTAAAGTGTCTAAATGGCTTTTAGCGTTTTGCAATTCAATAATGGCGTTTTCTAGGGCGGTTGTTTGGGCTAGGGAAGTGAGCAAGAGCTTGTTTTGGGTGTCTAGTTTGGGGAAAAAGGCACTGATTTTTTGGCTCAAATCTTTCAAGCAAGTCTTGGAATTTAGGGTGTTGGTTTCTAGGATAGAATAAGGGATTTTAAGATAAGATTTTAAAATTTCAAACTCTAGTTTAGGGGCTAAATCGTTTTTATTCAAAACGACAATGCAAGGCTTTTTAGCGCGATTAAGGGTGTCCATAAGATTAAAATCTTCTTTTTCTAGGGGTTTAGAAAGATCAAACACGCCTAAAATGATGTCGCAATTTTCTAAACTTTTAAGGCTTTTTTCAATCCCTAAACGCTCTATTTCATCCGCGCTCTCTCTAATGCCAGCGGTGTCAATCAAGCGCACCTTATGCCCTTTTAGTTCGATGACTTCTTCTATGGTGTCTCTTGTCGTGCCTTTAATATCGCTCACCAAAGCCCTTTCTTCTAAAAGCATGGCGTTTAATAGGGAGCTTTTGCCGGCATTGGGTTTGCCAACAATGCTTAAAGCATGCCCCTTATTCCTTTGTTTTTGCGCGTTAGAAAAATCCAATAAATCTTTAAAAGAGGCGATTTGTTTTTCTAAATTAAAAGACACTTCCTTTAAAAAATCGCTAGGAATGTCTTCTTCGCTATAATCAATCAAAACTTCTGAACTCGCCAAAAGCTTTAAAAGATCGTTCCTAGCCTCTTCAATAAAAATTTTTAACTCGCCCTTAAGCTGCCTGGCTAGAGCGTTTAAAACGCTTTCATCTTCACAAAGGATGAGCTGAACGCTCGCTTCAATCTCGCTCAAATCCATTTTATGGTTTAAAAAGGCTTTTTTACTAAATTCCCCCGCTTTAGCAAGCCTAGATCCTAAATTCAAACAAGCTTGTAAGATATTTTGCGCTAAAAGGGGGCTTCCATGGCATTGGATTTCGCACACATCTTCACCGGTGAAACTATAAGGGGCTTTGAAATAAATGACTAACGCTTTGTCTAATAAAACACCATTAGAAAAAATATCGCACACATAAGCGTATCTGGGGGTGAAGTCTTGTTTTTGGGTGAGTTGTTTGAGGATGTTCAGGGCGTTATGGCCGCTGATTTTAATGATGCTAATCGCTCCCTTGCCTAAAGGGGTAGCGATAGCGGCGATGGTGTCATTCATTGTTAAAGTCGTTGATGACGATGTATTTTTCATCGTTTAAATTGGTTTTGATGGAAACATATTTATTAGGGAACGCTTTTCGTAATTTCTTTAAAGCGATATAGGTTAAAACGCCATCAGGGGCTTTCATCTGCCCTTTACCCACTTCATGCACGGTCATGATCACGCTTTGGAGCTGCGTTTCCATAACCTTTTCTTGGTTTTGTAAAAAAGTGGAGATTTCTAAGCGGATACTATAGCCATAAGCAGGGTGGATCCAATTAAAAAGCAAGTAAGAAAGGGCTTTGTAACGATAACCCTTTTCGCCAATTAAAAGAGCGGAATCTTCGCCATCAATATCAATCAATAAAACCCCCGGTTCATAAAGGCTGACTTCCACTTTATTGATTTTATAAGGCAAATGGGAGAATAAGTCTTTCAATTCTTGCTTAATTTCATGGAGTTTGTCCCCACTATGAGATTCTTCTTTAGGGTTTTTTTTAGAGGGTTTAGGGGTGATTTTTTCTTCTTGAGGCGTTTCTGTTTCTAATTTTTGTTTTTTTTCTTCTATATTGTTTTGATGGATTTCTTTCGTGTTGGTTTCTTTAACACTCTCTTCTTTAACCTCTTTAACGCTTTCTTTAACGCCCACTAGAATAATGGCTTCTTTTTTACCGATATTTAAAAAACCTTTAGAGGGCGTTTGAATGACTTCATATTGCAAATTGATAATGGGGCAATTCAAGGCGATAGAAGCTTGAATGAGAGCCTCTTCTAAGGTTTTAGCTTTGATTTCAATAGGATTTTGCATCAATGTTCCTTTTTGTTTTGCGCATGCATGCGTTTTTTATTCTCTAAGACTTTATTAATGATGAGTTGTTGCAACACCGAAAGGATGTTGTTTGTGGTCCAATACAAGACTAACCCTGCAGGGAAAGTGATTAGAAAGATCGTGAATAATAGGGGTAAGAGTTTAAAAATCTTCGCTTGCATGGGATCGGTCATGGTGTTTGGCGTAACGCTTTGGTGCCAATACATAGACGCCCCCATAAGAAGCGGTAAAATAAAATACGGATCCATGATGGATAAATCATGGATCCATAAAACCCACTCTGAGCTTTTCAATTCCACGGCGTTATAAAGCACTCTATAAATCGCAAAAAACACCGGGATTTGTAAGATTAAGGGCAGACAACCCCCTAGCGGGTTAGCCCCATGTTTTTTGTAAAGCTGCATCATGTGGGCTTGCAACTTTTGGGGCTCGCCCTTGTATTTTTCTTGGAGCTCTTTCATTTTGGGGGCTAATTCTTTGAGCTTTTGCATGCTCACCATGCCCTTATAGCTTAAGGGGTAGAGGACAATGCGCACGATAATCGTTAAAAGAATGATAGCCCAACCCCAATTACCCACAAATTGATACAAATAATCCAGTAAAACAAACACGCCTTTAGCAAAGAAAGTGATCAAGCCATACTCTATCACATCAGTGAGCATGGGTGAAATCGCTTTCAAAGAGCGGTAATCTTTAGGGCCAATATAGCCATGCAAATTCGCTTCATTTTTAAGGGAAATGAACCCTAAGGGGTTTTTAGTGCCGATTTCTGAATCAATTAAGGCTTCAAAACCTTGAGGATCTTTAGTGAAAAGCAAGGTGGTGAAATACCTATCCACGCTAGATAAAAAAAGGGTGTTAGAAAAGCGTTTGATTTCTTTAGCGTCTTTATCTTCAATTTTTTCAATTTTTTTGTCGTTGTTTTCTAAAAGCACGCCTGAAAAGGTGTAGCTGTCCAAATCAGCCACCGGCCTGTAACCATTGGTGATCACATAGCTAGGGATAAGGTTATTGGGCGATTTGAATGCGATTTTTAAATCATAATGCAAATCATCATAGAAAGTCAGGGTTTTAATGATGCTAAGAGCGCCTAAATCTTGGGTTAAAACAAGCTGTTCATTAGGCCCAAGAGTGGTTTTTGAAGCGCTATAAGGGGTGTTGAACGCTTTGTTATTGAGTGTGGGGTCTAAAAAACGCACTTCTAAAGGCTTGAGTTTATCGGCCGCTAAAAGGGGGAGCTCTTTTAGGGGGGGTTGCACGTTTTCTTTGGAGCTAAAAAGATGGCCCACATGCTCTAAAAAGCCCTTTTGTTTAGGGGTTAGATACTTTTTATCCTTGAGATAAACCTGTTTGATGCGCCCTAAAAAGTCAATTTCAATCCTGGCATGCTCAAAAGAAATGGTGCTTAACAAATTCTCTTGTGGGGTTGTTTGAGTAGCGCTAAAAGCGTTGGGCGCGTTAGGACTTGTTGTTGTGTGGTTGTTGGTTGTTTCTTGCTTTGTGGTTTGGGTTGTTGTTTTGTTTGGTTTTTGGAAAAAATAGCTATAAAGAGCGATAAACAAGAAAGACAGAGCGATCGCTAAAATCAAGCGGAGATTATTATTGTTGTTTTTATCCATTGTGATTAAACCTTAATGATGTAGTAAGTTGCGTGGCTTTTTGTGGGAACGAGCCAAAAAGTGATGGTTTTAAAATTGCGATTAGAATCTTTATGAGATTGGAGCAAACTAGGGCGTTTCAAGCGAGTGATAGGGTAAGCAATGCCCCCAGAGCAAAAAGGGTTGCATGAGAGTATCCTTATAGCGATTTTACCCATAGCGATTAGGGGGTTTTCAAAACAGAGCAACCACAGAGCGTAGTTGGAGCAAGTGGGGTAAAACCGACAGCTTGAAAAAGTGAAAGCCGAAAAAAAGCGTTGGTAACCCCTAATTGATGCCGTAAAAATCGCGCTCAAAAAAGGCATTTTATTGTTTCGCATAGGTATGAGTCATTCCTTTTTTCAAGTCTTTTAAGGCTTTGTTCATATAGTTTTTAATGGAAGTTAGCATTTCTAAAAAATGTTTTTCTAAAGCCCAAAAATCCAAATGGCAACAATCGCTTCTAGGCACAAACACCAAAGCAAGCCCTTGACAAAGTGCAGCATGCTTTAATGTAAGCGAACGCAAACGGCGTTTGATAAGGTTTCGTTTCACGGCGTTGCCGACTTTTTTGGACACGCTCAAGCCTAATAAATAAAGCGTTTTTTTGTCTTTAAACCTACAAAAGAGCGGATCTTTAAAACCCTCTTTTCCTTTTGGCGGCTCTTTTGACAAATCCAAAACAAAGAGCGAAAAAAAAGGGTTGTGTTTTTTAAACCCCTTTTGATAAACCCTGTCAAACTCACTCTTGTTTTTTAAAGAGTCATAGGGTTTAGACGGAAAGCTTTTTTCTGCCCTTAGCTCGTCTGGCATTAATCACCTTGCGCCCGTTTTTGGTTTTCATTCTCACAAGAAAGCCATGGGTTCGCTTTCTTGGTGTGTTGTGTGGTTGGTAAGTGCGTTTCATTTAAAACTCCCTTGATAAAAATTAAACATAAACACAGATTTTAGCTAAAGAATGCTAAAAATTGACTAAAACTAATTTTTTTGATTCTTTTTATCTTCAACAAGAATGTAAAGCTGCTTCAAATTGTTCGTTTGCAATAAATCCACGACTTTGATAAAGTTATCCAAATTGCTTTTCTTATCGCCTTGCAAGACAATAGGGGTGTCTTTAGCCAAAGTGGAAACCTTGTGTTTTAAATTTTCAAAGCTGATTTCTTTATCGTCAAAATAAAAAGAACCCTTATTAGAAATAGCGATCGTAACTTGTTTTTTGTCCAACACGTCTTTAGAATCAGTGCTGTCTTTATCCACTTGAGGAATGCTAATAGGGAGCTTTGAAGTTTGCACAAAAGACGCCGTTGTAAGCACGATCACTAACAACACAAGCATGATGTCAATGAAAGGCACCACATTCATGGATTCTACTTTTTTCACCGCTCAATCCTTAGGCTTTGTTGTAAATCTCATGGGATTGCGTGTCAACCGGGTGGTGGAAAATATCCCATTTAGTGACTAAAATCTCGCTTTTTCTCACTAGCAAGTTATAGATCACAATCGCAGGGATCGCTACCAATAACCCCATGCCAGTCGCTTTTAAAGCAAGGGCTAAATTAGTCATGATCGCTTTAGTGTCAATGCCAGAAGCGGATCCTAAATCCATAAAAGTGAGCATGATCCCCATAACCGTTCCTAAAAGACCGATATAAGGGGCGTTAGAGCCAATCGTGGCCACTAAAGTCAGTCGTTTGTGTAGGGCTAGCTCTAACTTGCGCCTGTCTGTGTAGTCATCCACACGAAGAGTGGCAAAAAACCACAACCTTTCTATTGCGATCGCTATAACGATGACGGATAAGAAGATCAAAAACCCTATAATCCCATAATCTACCATTTCTTTCATTATTATCCTTTAAAGTGGTGTTTTAAATCAGCAAGAATTTCTTTATTGAGTGCTTTTTCTTTAAGACTTTGTCTTTTGTCGTGCAATCTTTTTCCTTTCACTAAAGCAATTTGGATTTTAGCTCTATTTCTTTGGTTAAAATACAATTTCAACCCTACGATACTCAAGCGTTCTTTAGACGCTTCCATTTGCCATTTCAATAATTGCTTTTTGTGTAAAAGCAACTTACGCTCTCGCCTTTCATTGGGCTTGTAATACGCATGGATTGTATCTAAATATGATATATGAACACCAAATAAAAAAGCTTCTCCTTTGATTATTTTAACAAAATTATCTTTTAAATTCACCCTAGTTTGCCTCAAAGCCTTCACTTCAGAGCCTAAAAGCGCTAATCCTGCTTCTAAAGTTTCCAAAATTTCATAATCAAAATAGGCTTTTTTATTACTGGCAATGAGTTTCATTCGCCCCCTTTTTGTGCAGGCTTGAGCCTAAAAAACGCGCTCCCGCTCCCGCTAAAAAACCACTCCTTACTGAGTTGGCTTTCTATATCTTTGAGGGCAGGGTTAGCGCATAAAGCTGGCTTTAAAAGATCGTTTAATTCGCTTCTGTCATAAGTCTTTAGGCATTCTAAACTCGGTTTTTTAAGCCACTCTTTAGCTTGAGAAAAGCAAGTTTCAGGCTTATAAGCTTGATAGATGGCTTTGGTGTTGCAAAAAACATGATTTGGCGCATAGATTTCTAGGCGATTTTCTAAAGGCTCTTCTTCAAAATTTTCAATGACTTCGCCATAAGAAGTGGCGTTAGCGCTTTTGTATTGCGAGATGAAAAAGTTGGTGTCCGCGCCCACTAAAGATCCCATGCTATAAAGCTCTTTTAAACTCAAACGCCAGTCAAAAATGCGATTTAGATGATACAACAGCCCCCCAGCATCAGCGCTCCCACCGCCTAACCCGGCTTGAGTGGGGATGTTTTTTTCCACTTCAATCGCTAGGGTGTCTAGGGATTTGATGACAGAATGAGAGAAATTTTTTGATTTTAAAAAATTCTTTAAAATTTGGAGGGCTTTAAAGAGCGAGTTTTTTTCTAAAGGGCAGTCAAAATCCCCTTTTAGTGAAAAGGAAAGCGCGCTTTTGACGCTAATAATATCCTTTAGCTTATCTTTGACTAAACACATGCGAGAAATAAGCTTATGATAAGCCCCTTCTTTGTGAAGGATCTTTAAAAAAATATTGACTTTAGGATAAACTTCAAAAACATGCATCAAGGCTTAATGACCTTTTTGATGTTTTCTAACAAGCTTTCATCTACGCACACAGAAGCTTTTTGGTTTTCGCTCACAATGGCTTCTTTGAGTTCAGCGCGCAAAATAAGGGTGCTTTCAGGCGCTTCAAACCCTAAACGCACACTCCCTCTATCTATGGAAATGACTTTAATGTGGATGTTATCATCAATGACAATCCCTTCATTAACTTTGCGGCTGAGTATGAGCATGTTTAATCTCTTATTCCTTTTATAGAGAAGAGCTAAACACAACGCTCTCTATAATATCGCCTTGTTTGATTTTGTCCAAAACGCTAAGGCCTTCTGCACTAGTGATCTTGCCAAACACGGTGTGTTCGCCATCTAAATGGGGCAAATCCACAAAACACAAGAAAAATTGACTCCCCCCTGTGTCTCTCCCAGCATGCGCCATAGAAATAGAGCCTCTTTTGTGCTTGTTGGGGTTATGGGCCACTTCGCATTTAATGCGGTGTCCTGGCCCACCTGTGCCTGTGCCATGAGGGCAACCTCCTTGAGCCACAAAGCCGGCGATCACACGATGGAAGTTAAGCCCGTTATAAAAACCCTCTTTAGCCAAAGTTACAAAGTTACTGACCGCTTGGGGCGCGTCTTTGTAAAAAAGCTCTAGAGTGATATGGCCTTTATTGGTTTTGATCGTAGCGTAAGCGGTTTTTGCAAGCTCTTCTTCTTTAATATCATAAGTTTTAATTGGATCCATCATAAACCTTTGCGATAAGCTTTTGTCATTCAAATGCTCTATTATAGCAATAAATTAAAACAAATGGTATTTTAGCCGATAGTGTTGTAGGATACTTTTAAAATTTAAGCGGTAAGTTGGATAATGGCGTTTTGGCATAAAAGATTAGCGGTTGGTTGTTGTATCGTTTTATTCTCATGCATGATGAACGCTAATAACATTCAAATCGTTAGAGACGATCCGCCCCTTGATCCAACGCTCCCTGCATGGGTTTATTCTGTTGCGTTATTGAAAGTGTATTTTAGCGATGGGACTTATAAAGAAGGCTATGCGACTTTGCTCAAAAACGGGCGTTATATCGCTTCTTCTGAAACGCTTTATTCTAATGGCTTGTACCCTAAAATGATTTTAGCCAAAATGCAAGACAGCAGCGCTAAAGAGCTGATTTGTATAGCCAGCTTACACCTTGAGGCGATGGATAGGGATCAAGGGCTTTCGCTTTTAAAAACCGCCGATTTTAGAGACGATTATTGCCATAAAAGAGAAGAGAGCTATTATCATGCAAGGATTTACACAAAATACGCTCAAACTTTTCATTCAAATCCCTATACCAATCAAAAAACACCCAATTCTGATCTCTACTACCCAGCGTTGAATGAGGGGAATTCTTTTTCTATACAGATAACGGGCATTTCTGTGGCTGAACTTTTAAAATCTAAAAAGTTTCTTTCGCTTGATAGTTCTTTTAAAAAGGGGAGCGTGTTGTGGGGAGGGAGGCCTTATTTTAGCGAAGTGGGGGAGTTTATGGGAATGGCTAGTAGCACTTTAGAAAACCAAAAAAGTTTAGTGATTATCCCTAAAGAAAAGATCGTGCAATTTTTAAACGCTCTAAAAAATCAAAATATTTTTCAAAACATTCCCTAGATTTAAGCAAACCTTAAGCTTTCTATGACTATAATTTCATTTCCTTGTTTCAGCAAGGGCTTTTAAAAAGCCGCTTGNGAGATTGTGAAATCCTAGCGTTTAGCCAAATTTTTAAAATTCTTGGCACTTATAGAGTGAAAAGCAACGCTTTTTTAGTAAGACTAGGCAGTCATAGCGAGTTGTTTTGAACCGCCCACACCACTCATAACGCTTAAACTAATCGCTCACCAACTACCCCTTTTTTAGGGGTAAATTTAGGGTTAAAACACCGCTTACGCTTTTTTGCTTTTTAAACACCCTCGTGTTTGCCGCTTTTCAAATACCCTCGTGTGCGCATTTCCTTGCGCTTCAAAGCCCCTTCATAACGGCGGATTTCAACCTCTGTTTTAGGCTCGTATTTGGGCATGGGGGTGGGTTTGCCATTTTCCACAGCCACCATCGTGAAATAGCAAGAATTAGTGTGCGTGATTTCACGAGTTTTAATATCTTCGCTCAAAACCTTAATCCCCACTTCGCACGAGGTGTTGCCCACATAATTGATACTGGCTAAAAAAGTGAGCAAATTCCCTACAGGAATGGGGTATTTAAAAGTAACCCCATCCACGCTTAAAGTGACCGTTCCTTTAGCGCAATAACGAGTCGAACACACATAAGCCACTTTATCCAACAAATTCAATAATTCCCCCCCATGCATGACATTGTTGAAATTAGCGGTTGTAGGCACGACTAAATAGCTCATCAATAATTTAGTGCGATCCGCTGTGTCTATAGTAAAATCAAAATGGCTAGAATGCGATGATTGTATTTGAGGCATTGCTTCTCCTTAATTAAAATTGGTGTTAAAAATGTTTTTTGTAAAAAACATTCCAAGAACTATATGTTAGTAAAAATTAAGTAATATTGAGTGAATATTAGAGGAATTATAAAAATAATAAGAGGGTTAGCGTTAGATAATGGGCGTTGGAGAGAAAAAAGAAAGCCAAAAGGTGGCAATTATCACTGGGGCGAGTTCTGGGATTGGGTTAGAGTGTGCATTAATGCTGTTAGATCAAGGGTATAAGGTCTATGCGCTCTCTAGGCATGCGACTTTGTGCGTAGCCTTAAACCATGCGTTATGCGAGAGCATTGATATTGATGTGAGCGATTCTAACGCTTTAAAAGAAGTGTTTTCAAACATCAGCGCTAAAGAAGATCATTGCGATGTTTTGATCAATTCCGCCGGTTATGGAGTGTTTGGGAGCGTAGAAGACACGCCTATTGAAGAGGTTAAAAAGCAATTTAGCGTGAATTTTTTCGCCCTTTGTGAAGTGGTGCAACTCTGTTTGCCCTTACTAAAAAACAAGCCCTACTCTAAGATTTTCAATCTTTCTTCCATAGCAGGGCGTGTGAGCATGCTCTTTTTAGGCCATTACAGCGCGAGTAAGCATGCCTTAGAGGCTTATAGCGATGCCTTGCGTTTAGAGCTTAAACCCTTTAACGTTCAAGTGTGTTTGATTGAGCCAGGCCCGGTGAAAAGCAATTGGGAAAAAACCGCTTTTTCAGTTGAGAATTTTGAGAGCGAAAACAGCCTTTATGCGTTAGAAGTGAATGCGGCTAAAAGCTTTTATGCGAGCGTGTATCAAAACGCTCTAAGTGCTAAAGCCGTGGCGCAAAAAATCGTTTTTCTTAGCATGAGTCAAAAGATCAAGGCTCGTTATTTGATCGGCTTAAAAACCCAATTATTGTTAGCGTTGTATAGAATCCTCCCGAGTAGCTGGTATGATTCTTTGTTCAGATTAATCGTTCTTAAAAGGAAGCGTGATGCTTAAAACCTATCATATTGCATTAGCTTGCGTGATTTTAGCGGTGGTGGTGCTGTTGTTTGGAGGGGAGTCCTTGAGTTTGGAAGAATGGCAAGAAGTGTGCCTGAATGTGAAAAACCACTTTTTGCACAATGAAGAACTGAGCTCTTTAAGTGTTATTATTTTAGAAATACGACTACCACGAGTGATCTTAGCGCTTTTAGTGGGGGCGAGTTTGTCCGGGAGTGGGGTGGTGATGCAAACGATTTTTAGAAACCCCTTAGTCGATCCCTTTTTACTAGGGATTTCTAGCGGGGCGATGCTAGGCGTGGCGATGGCGATAGCGGTAGTGGAGTCTAACATTGCGATTTTAGCGTTTTTTGGGGCGATTTTAGCCAGCCTTGCTGTCTTAGCGATGAATAGGGTTTTGGGTAATTCCGTCCTTTCGTTGGTGCTTTCAGGGGTGGTGTTGAGCGCGTTTTTGAGCGCACTAGCTGGGGCGATAAAATTCTTTGTGATCCCCCAAAAAGCGCAAGCGATTGTCGTGTGGCTTTTAGGGAGCTTGTCTTTAAGCAGTTATAAGGATTGCTTGATCGCTTTCATAGGGCTATCTTTAGGCTTTATCCCGCTTTTTTTGTTAAGGTGGCGTATTAATTTATTGAGCTTGAGCGATGCGCAAAGTTTGAGCTTGGGGATTAACCCGGTGTTATTGCGATCGCTTTGTTTGGTGTGCGTGAGCGTTGCGAGCGCTTTAGCGGTGAGCGTGTCCGGCACGATTGGCTGGATTGGGTTAGTCATTCCGCATGTGGCGAGGTTGTTTTTTGGGGCGAATTTACAAAAATTGCTTTTAAGCTCTTTGTTAATGGGGGCGTTTTTCTTGCTTTTGGCGGATGTGGTGGCTAAAACCATTACCCCCTATGATTTACCGGTAGGCATTGCGACAAGCGTTTTAGGAGCGCCTTTCTTCTTGTGGCTTTTATTCAGGACTAGGGGGGTGTGATGGTATTAGAAGTTAAAAACCTGTCCTTTAAATATTCTCAAAAACTCATTTTGGATAAGTTGAGTTTTAGCGTGCCAAAAAACAGCATCACCAGCATTTTAGCGCCTAATGGCTCGGGTAAAACCACGCTTTTAAAATGCCTTTTAGGGCTTTTAAAGCCTTTAGAAGAAACCGAAATTAAAGCGTGTAACAAAGACATTTTACCCTTAAAGCCTTATGAAAAAGCCAAACTAATCGCTTATATCCCCCAAGTGGAATATTATGCGTTTAATTTCAGCGTGCTAGATTTTGTTTTAATGGGGAAGGCGACGCATTTGAATCTGTTCGCTATGCCTAAAGCTAAGCACATTAAAGAAGCCACTAGCGTTTTAGAGCGCTTGGATTTAGAATCCTTAAAAGATCAAGGCATTAACGATTTGTCCGGCGGTCAAAGGCAAATGGTGCTTTTAGCCAGAAGTTTGTTGCAAAGAACGCCCTTATTGTTACTAGATGAGCCTACGAGCGCTTTAGATTTAAAAAACCAAGCCCTTTTTTTTGATGCGATTAAAGATGAGATGAAAAAACGAGAATTGAGCGTTTTAGTCAATATCCATGATCCGAATTTGGTTGCCAGGCACTCCACGCATGTGGTCATGCTCAAAGATAAAAAACTTTTTTTGCAAGCTTCCACGCCAATCGCTATGACTTCACACAATTTAAGCGCGCTTTATGACACGCCCCTAGAAGCGATCTGGCATGATAACAAGCTTGTCGTGTATGCGTTGTAGGGGTTGAATTGCCCAATCGCTAAAAATGATTAGGACTTTTAGGCTGATGTTGAGAAGAGGGTTTGGTTCTCGCTCTGTGTCCCTATCATAGGGATTTTACAGAGTTTAGTCATCTAGGGCATTCGGTCTTTGCATATCATCTCCAAAGGCGTAACTCCCCAACACTTCTTGCCGTAGATACGAATGTTTGGGGATATTATACGATATTACGCTATGAATTGGTGGCGTTCATTCTAAACGCTAAAGGCGTTTGGGATTTCTGCTTGAGTGGGTTAAACTTTTTCTTTTGTAAGATTTCTTAACCCCCATGCCAAAGCATGGGTTTTAGAGCGATACTTAGATCGGTGTTAGAAACTATACCTCATTCCTAAATTGGAAGCGAAATGGCTTGCGTTGGAAATCAAATTGTGCAAATAAACCACGCCCAAATTCAAAAACACTTCTTTAGCCAATCGCAATTCCCCACCCATCATCGCTCTTGCATAGGTGCTTAAAGGACTGCGAGCGGCATTGATTTTAAAGGTGTTTAAAGACGCCACATCATTCGATCCAAAGTGAGCGAACTCTTGTAAAACTCCAGCGTTCATATAGAAGTATGAAGTGTCCCCATAATAATAGCGCGCTTCCACATTAGCACTAGCGTTGAATAAATGCTGACTGCTAGAGCCATTACTCAAAGCCACTTGATTGGTGCTGTTGCTTTTAAAGTTGGTTGAACCTAAATGGTTATAGCTCACGCCCACGCTTGGTTTTAACACTAAAGCGTTCCTAAAAAACGCGAAGTCATAACCATAGCTCGCTCTTGCTGCAGCACTATAGGCTAAGTAATTATAGCTTTGATTCAAATCTCGCAGTAGAGCGCTTTTGAAATTCAAGCTTGATTGATCGCTCCCTAGCGCCCCTTGAGCTTCAAAGTCAAATTCATGCTGGTTGGCAAAAATACGGCTATACACGCCAAAATTAGCGTTATTGGCCCCAGAGTTAAGAGAGTTCGCTTGATTGCTAAAAGAGCTATAACCATAGCTTCCAAACCCGCCCACAATGGCTTCCACTTCCCCATTAAGATAAGCGTCTACCCCTGCGCTTGTGCCATACAATGAAGCGTTGCCACCGCTATTCAAGCTCGCTCCCCCAATAGCGTTAGCCCAAACATTGGTGGGTTTTTCATATTTGGGGGCAAATTGATACAACACTTCCGCCGCGCTTTCTAAAGAAGCGAATTTTTGACCTTTTAAAGCTTGTAAGCGTTGAGCGAACGAGTTAATATGGTTGGTGTGTCTCCTGGAGAGATTGACTAAACGAGAATTTAAAATCATCGCATTGCTCAAGCTCAAAGTTTGTAAGCCGCTTTGTTTATGCTCTAAACTGGCTACGTTGTTTAAAGTGGTAGTGGCCGCATTCAATTGCTTGGTGATTTCACCGGTGCTTGTGTTATCAATCATTTGTCTGGCATAACCCGCATCATGGCTATCAATCAATAAGGTTTGTAAGAGATCCCTGCCTTGCGCGCCTGAATGAGTATAAAGCGTGTCAATATCTTTAGAGCGGTTAGCCAATTCAAACACGCTTTCAATAGTGCCAAAATCATGCTGATTGATAGCGACTAAATTAGGAGTGGCGCTGTGAGCGAAAGGAGCGTTCTTTACGAGGGCGTAGTTAGCAGAACGCGCATTATTAGTGGTGTTTGTAGGTAAGTTGGTGGTATTATCACCATTCTCAGTAGGCGTAGAATTGCCTAAATAATACACCGAAATTTTAGAGCCGTTAGCCGTTTTACTGATGCCTATATTTTTCCATGCCTTACCGATAAGATACTTGTAATTGTCAGGGTTGTTCACCATGCTTTGATTGCCGATAGCCATACCGCATGCTTTAATGTCATCAGTATTTCGCACCACACAAGTATCCATGCGGTTATTGTTGTTATAAAGGGCTAGGCGCTCTTTGAATTGCTCTTCTAGATTAACATTACTAATGCCATTGGTACCTGTAGAAACATTACCATAACCAATGATTTTCGCTTTCAATAAAACATGCTCTGTATTTTTAATGAGATCTTGAGCGCTGTTAATCTTGATGAGCGGTTTGTAAAATCCGGTCGCGCTGTCTATATCATTATTAAACATCATAGCTGCTGCATTGCCTACGCTTAAGGTTGCCACTTGCCCACCTCGGACCAGATAGTTGATAGTGCCTTGATTGTTGATAAAATCCCCCTGAATGGTTAAATTTGAAAATTGACTATAGTCCATGACCGCATTTTGACCCAGGGTTAGATTATTAAACATAAGCTTTGATGTGCCCCAAGGGTTTTCTGGGGTTGAAGAAGCGAATTTTCTGGTGATTTCAACATTTTTAATATTCCTAGCGTCAAAATAATTCCAAGGGCTATAATAAAACTCATTGATAACCAATTTTTCGCCGCTTTTAAATTTAACACCCCCAGAAAAGATTGACCTAGTGCCAGTTTCCAAACGCACGGTATTGATGTGCGATTGACTGCCTATATCTTCGCTAAAATGAGTGTATTCCCCCACACTCACCCCATTGGTTTTAACAATCAATTCATTAATGTTGAAGTTTTTAACGGCCACATTAGTGGAAGCCGTAATGAGCTTGTTGATATTGACCTTACCTGTAACACCACTAAAATCTAAGGTGTTGAAACCACCATTACCCGTATCAATACCTTTAAAATTAGCTGTATGAGCATCCACCTTTAAATTCACAAATCTTCCCAAACTAATATCGTTATTAAAAGTGGCTGTGCCGTTTTTAGTATCCGTACCAGCCTTAAATTCAAAATTCGCGCTTGATCCTGCCAAAGCATAGCCACCCACTTGATTATTCACTCTTAAAGGCCCATCAACGGTGATATTCCCAGTTAGATTTTCCACTAAAAGAGAGCGCCCACTCGCTTGATTGGACAGATTGACACCGCCTTTGCCGATATGCAAATGAGCCGCATTGGTGGTAAGAGAAGCTTTATACCCTCCCACTCTAATCGTGCCATCAGCGTTAGTGTTGATGCGATCAATATTGACAACCGTGTCTTTGCCACCAGCAAAAGGCCCATCAATGACTTGCGTGGGTTGAATTTCTGTTTTTTGCGCACTATTGGGTGGGTTAATGACCTGAGTGTTACTATTGTTTTGAGCGCTGTTTTGTTGGTTGTTGTTAGCATTATTTTGCGTGGTGTTACTAGGTTTATCCTTATAACCGCCTTCTGGAGGGGCGATAATGTTTAGCCCCGCACTTTGCCACAAATCCAATGTGCCAATATGAGTCTTGTTACTAGCGATAATGCCCGCTTGAGCAGCGTTTTTATCGCCCACAGTGAGATGGTTAAAATCCACTTCCCCTGTTACTTTTGAAGTGTTGATCGTGCTGTATGAAGGGGCTAAATACGCTCCCACATATTGCAAACGGCCCATCCACACATTACCATTTAATTTAACGCTGCTTGAAGCCAAATTGAGCGTGGCGCCATCATAAAGAGAAATTTCAGCGTTTTTACTGCTAGTGATCCCTTCTGAAGCTTGCAAAGTCAAAACCGTAGAGCTGGCTTTCCTCCCGGCTCCAGAACCCACACGATTATTGATTTCTACAAAATTATCAATTGAAATATTTTTAGCGTTGAAATTCACTCTCGTGGTGCGATCGGCGCTATCCTTATAGCTTGTGAAAGAATTGCCATTGAATTGGCCCAAGCGTAAAGTGGCTTTTTGCATATTCACGTCTAAATCCCCACCAGTAAAGTTTCTAAGACCTGATAGTTTATAAGTCCCTACAGCGTCTTTCATATCCACTTCAAGCTTGTTCTGCTGCCCGCCTTTGACCCAATAATGCGTAGCGGCATTCCCCCAATCCCAACCTCCATCAATCTTACTGGATAAAAGGGATCTGTATAAGTCGTATTCCTTGTTGGGGAATTCATTAAAGCCTTTTCCTGCTTGAATGCGCCAAACTTTATCGGGTTTATCTGGGGTTTTATTGGCTTCTTCGGCTTGTTTGAGCCCCCAGCTAAGAAGCCCTGAGACCGTTCCTACAGCAGTGCCTGTAGCGATACCTCCAACAATGGCTGGAATGATCACGGTTGTGAAAAAGGCGGCATGACTTTGTTGCGGTATGGCGCTAATCAACGCTCCTGCTAAAACGAGAGAAACCAAAGGGCGATTCATTTTGCGGTGTGTTTGTTGTATTTCCATTTTCTTTCCTTTCTTTTTGTAAAACGATTTTTGCACAAAGGGTGCGACTTTAGACTAGAAAATTTCTGTTGCATTTACGATTAAGGCTATAAATATATAGTATCTACAACCGATATTCAATTTTTATCAAATTAAAGTAAATGAACATAAAACTTAACAGGATTAAAAAGTAATATGGCTGAAATTTTGGGCTAGAATGTGTAAAAAAGTAAAATTTGAAAAGCTTAAAAAAGCTTCTCCCAAATCGTGCCTTGTGGGGTGTCCATCAAAGCGATTTTGTGGTTTAAAAGCTCTTCTCTGATGCTATCGGCTTTTAAAAAATCTTTTTGCTCTTTGGCGCGTTTTCTTTCTTCTATCTTATTTTCAATTTCTTGTTTTTCGCTCTCGCTCACGCCTAATTGGAAATACGCGCTAGGGTCTTTAAACCCGATGCCAAGCAGTTCTTCTATGAATTTCAAATTCGCTAAAATTTCGCCTTTTAAAGCCTTGTTTTTGGGGTTTTGATCCAGTTTTTCATTCGTAGAAGAAAGCATGCTTTCTAAAACGCTCAACGCTTTAGAAACGTTTAAATCATCTTGCATGCACTCTAAAATTTCTTTTTTAAAATTTGGATTTATTCCTCCTAAAGTCCCTAAAACGCGCTGTTTCAAGCGATAGATTTTATCCAAGCGTTTTTTACTCACTAACAAGTCTTCTTCATTGAAATTCAAAACAGAGCGATAATGCACCCCTAGTAAGTAATTGCGCAAAATCTCGCCATCATAGTTTTTGAGAGCGTCTTTAATAAAAAAGCTATTCCCTAAACTTTTAGACATTTTTTCATTATTGATATTCACAAAGCCATTGTGCATCCAGTATTTAGCGATCTCCACGCCAAAGGCGCAACGGGTTTGGCACGCTTCATTTTCATGGTGGGGGAATAACAAATCCGCTCCGCCTGCATGAATATCAATTTGATAAGGGGCGTTAGCGAGCGCTAAAGTTTCAAAAACCATGCTAGAGCATTCTATATGCCAGCCAGGGCGCCCTTTGCCTAAAGGGCTATCAAAGCCCACATCATTATCCCCCTTATAGCTTTTCCACAACACAAAATCCTGCTCAAGCCGTTTTTCTTGCACCAAACCGATACGGCTAAATTCCACACTGCTATTATGCACGCTCAAAGAGCCGTAATCTTTATCCTTGCTCGTGTCTAAATAAATATCCCCATTAGAGACTCTATAAGCGAAATTTTTTTCTAAAAGCGTTTCAATCATGCCCACCATAGCGTCTAAATACTCGCTCGCTTTAGGCTCTAGGCTGGGTTTTTTCACGTTCAAAGCGTTTAAATCCCTCGTGTAAGATTCAATATAGATACTGCTTAATTCTTGAATGCTTTTGTTTTCTTTTAGGGCTTTGTTGATGATTTTATCGTCAATATCCGTGAAATTCCTTACTAGCACCACTTCATAGCCGCTCAATTCAAGCGTGCGCCTTAACAAATCAAAAGCAATCGCGCTCCTAGCATGCCCTAAATGAGCGTCATCATACACCGTAGGCCCGCACACATAAATATTCGCCTTTTTTTCAACTAAAGGCTCAAAAGGGACTTTTTGTTTTAATTTGGTATCATAAATAAACATTTAAAAACCTTGAAAATAATAAAATAAATATAAATGTGTAACCCACGATTTGAACGCTAAGAGTAATAAGATTTCCACGCAAGCGAGGAAAAGAATTACAAGCCATGATTTTAAATTCTTGATTATACCCAAGAATAATTGAAAGCCAAACGCTTTTATCGTTAAAACGAATAAAAATAACCCGCTCAAACTATTCGCTAAAGCCAAACCTAAAACCCCTAACAAAGGCATCAAACTCAAAGAAGCCGCTAAACCTAAAAAAAGCGAAATTAAAGAGATTTTAGCCGCTTTTTTTTGCTCTAATTTCGCATAAAGCCACAAAGAAAAGAGTTTGGTTAGCCCAAAAGGGAGCAAGCCTAAAAGATAGAGCGAAAAGACTTGCGAAGTGATTAGGGTGTCTTTAGGGCTAAATTGCCCCCTTTCAAATAAAAGCTCTGTGATTTCTTTGCTTAACATGATCCCCCCAATGCTGCAAAGAAGCAAAACCCCCACCAAAAAAAACCATGCTTTTTGCAAGCGCTGTAAGATCAAATCCTGCTGATTGTTTTTAATAGCGATCGCAATGCTAGGGAAAAGGGCTGTGGATATGGCTATGGCAAATAAAGCTAAAGGGAGCTGGAAGACTCTATTAGCGTAATACAAATAAGACACGCTCCCGCTCGCCAGAAAAGAGGCTATCGTGGTGTCTAAAAAAGAAGCGATCTGAGCGCTAGAATTGCCTAAAACGCTGGGGAAAAATTGCTTGAAAAACGCTTTTAGGTCTTTTTTAACTCTTTGAGAGCGGTATTTTTTTTTGGCGGCACTTTTGGTCTTAAAGCTCAAAAATCCTTTCCATAATAAATTCAATAAGCCCAATTTCACTAAAGGATAAAAGTGCAATAAAATTTGAGCCACGCCCCCTAAAAGCACGCCATAGCTCAAATAATACAACGCTTCTAAGTGCGTTTTTTCTTTAGAAATGAAAAGGGCTAAAATCATGCATACATTGAGCAAGCTTGTGCTATAAGCGCTGGCAAAAAAGCTGTGTTTGTATTGTAAAAGCGCGCCTAAAAAAGTGGTGATAAACACCAATAAAAGATACCAAAAATTGATCGCTACAATAGGGGCGCATAGCTTGATTGTTTCTTCATCAAAGCCGTAAGCTAGGAGTTTGGTGAGCCATAAGGGATTGAGCGCTACTAATAAGCACCACATGAATAAAACGCCACAAAAAATAAGCCCCACCAAACTAGCAAAGCTCCCTTTAATGGAACTCCGTATGAAGCTCGGTAAAAAGCTTTGAGAAAAAGAACCCTCTGCAAAAATACGCCTGAATAAATTAGGCAATTTGAAAGCCACAAAGAAAATATCGCTATACACCCCAGCCCCTAGAATATTGGCCATCATCAAATCCCGCAAAAAGCCAAAAATCCTAGAGCATAAAATCCCTAAGCTATTGGTTAAAAATATTTTTTTTAGCATACTAGTTGTATTTATTACCTAATTTTCAGTGTTTTTTTGTTAGCATATTCCTTTTTCTAAATCTTTATAATACCATTTAAGGATTAAAAAATGAGCTTGGAGCGTTTTGCCCCTATAAAAGTTGAGCGGTGCAAAGACATTCAAAAAGAATTAAAAAAAGCGGCCGCTGAAAATAAATTACAAACAGAAGATCTGTGGTTTGAGATTTTAAAAACTTCTATTTTTATCAAAAACAGCGCTAAAGACGATTTTAGCGAGGCTTTTGGTGGGGAATTGCAGCAATTAGAAGAAGAGGAATACTATGAAAAAAAAGAGCTAACCCTTTATCAAACCCACGACATTAAGATCAAATCAAACGCTTACAAACGCTTTTTTGAAGTGCAAGTGGATGAAGATTTAAGCAAAATAGAAATTATTTTAGACGAGTGCTTTATTGTCTTAGACACTGAAGAGCATTACCAAGAAATGTTTGCGTATATTAAAGAGCGTTTGGCTTTTGAGGGCGTGGTGTTTAGGCATTTTTCACAAATGTATGAAAATTTAAAAACAGAATTAAGAAAATATCAAAAAGAAGCCCAAAATAAGCACTTTATTTTATACGCTTCTTTAACCTTTATCCCTAATACAGAAGAAAAATCCCATTTTTTATTAGAAGAAGAATACCTTCCAACGCATACCATTCCCTTAAGCGATCAAGAAGAATCTTTTGTTAAAGAAAATTACTATATCGCTAAAGAAAATCAAAAAGTCGCTTGCGTGAATTACCCCAAGCAAGGCAGAGACGGCCGTAACCTTAAAGGCCTTTATATTGAATTGCCTAAAGTTGCCCATTCGCCCACCCCCATAGGGCATGACAAAAACGCTTTTGAAGAAAGAGAAGAAAATAACGCTTTAGTGTATTACTCCAAAGCCTTACAAGGGGTTAAAATGGAAAAAGGGCGTTTGGTTTCTAAGCAAAATTTTATCTTTAAAAACGGGATCAAATCCATTGAAGTGCCTAATCTTTTAGGGGGAGTGGAGAGCGGGTTAGTTTTAGAGATTCAAGCTAAAGATGAATTGAGCGATGCGATTGATTCTAACCTCATTTTAGAAGCGAGTGCGATTAACATTAGGGGCAATGTGGGCAAGAATGCGATCTTAGTGGCTAAAGAAATCACTATAGAGGGGCAAATCCACCCTGAAAGCTATGTCTATGCCAATCAAGCGCGTATCACTAACCATAAGGGCGTGTGCTACGCTAAAGAGTTTGAGTGCAAGTATTTAGAGCGCGCTAAAGTGTATGCCAATAGCGTTAAAGTGGAAGCGAGCGCGGGGAGCGTGGTCTATGCGAAAGAAATCGCTTTAGAAAAGCTTAAAAGCGATAACAAGCTGTATTTTTCCAAGCAATGTTGGATTGATGAGGTGGATGGCAATGGCAACCGCTTTATTTTTTACGCTTTTGGGGGGCGAGAAAACCAAGAAGAATTGAAGATCGCTAAACAAAAACTCAATGCGTTAGGGTTAAAATCCAAAAAAATCATCGCTCAGCACCAGTCCTTAAACCATTTGGTTAAAAATAATCAAGCCATCATGGAAAAGCTTAAAAACGCCACTGAAGAAATCAAACGCTCTTTAATGCAACAAGAAAGCGTGAAAGACGCTTATAGCGAGTTTATGTTTGCTTTAAAGCGTTTGAAAATCTTAAAAGCCCAAATGCTAGAATTGCAAAAAATCAATAACGAATGTTACGCTAAACTCATCAGCATAGAAAACAGCTTCCAGCATGCAAGCATTACAACTAAAAACCCTTTCAAGCAAGAAAATATCGTGATTTATCATCGCAATTACCCCAAAGTGAGTAACTTGAGCGCTATGTTAAGCCATAATGAAAGCGTGGATGTGATCTATGAAGATCATAAAATCAAAAAAATCCCTAAAAGCGCTATAAAAGGCTAGAACAAGAAATAAAAAAAGGGATAAAAATGATAGTGGGTTTGATAGGGATTGTGGAAAAAATCTCTGCTTTAGAAGTGCATATAGAAGTGCAAGGGGTTGTTTATGGGGTGCAAGTTTCTATGCGAACGGCTGCTTTGCTTCAAACGGGCCAAAAAGCGCGTTTGAAAATCTTACAAGTGATTAAAGAAGACGCGTATCTTTTATACGGATTTTTAGAAGAGAGTGAAAAAATCCTCTTTGAAAGGCTTTTAAAAATCAATGGGGTAGGGGGGCGTATCGCTTTAGCCATTCTCTCAAGCTTTTCACCGAACGAATTTGAAAACATTATCGCCACTAAAGAAGTCAAAAGACTCCAGCAAGTCCCAGGCATTGGCAAAAAGCTCGCTGATAAGATCATGGTGGATTTGATTGGCTTTTTCATTCAAGATGAAAATAAACCCGCACGCAATGAAGTCTTTTTAGCCCTAGAGAGTTTGGGCTTTAAAAGTGCTGAAATCAATCCAGTTTTAAAAACCCTAAAACCCCATCTCAGCATAGAAGCAGCGATTAAAGAAGCCTTACAGCAACTGCGCTCTTAAAAAAAGGTTTTTGGTTTAGCGTGCATAATAGAATAGCCTAATAAGATAAAGTAGGGAGCGAATGAAACAGAAGCCAAAGATTACGCCATAAATGTAATTAAAACGATACCAGAAGTGATTGACAAAGGCGTTAAGGTTGAACAAAACGGCAGAGTAGCTATTGAATACGAAAATATAAGAGTAGGTTTAAAGGATAATTGGAAAGGAGAAAAATTACCTAATCATTGGGTGATAACAGGTTATGAAAAAAGGTTAGAGAATAGTGAAAGTTTATATACATCCCCACTAATTACAAAGAGCGAGATTCTGCCCTTAAACTCCATTGAAAATAACAATACACAAAAACCGCTAACAAGTCAAGAGGATTTATTAAAACGACAAGAAAATTTAAACGAAATCACACAAGAGCCTATAAATTTAAGCCCATTAGCACAAATGCGAGCATAAAAGCACGAGCTAATGCTAAAAACAATGCAAAAAAATGTATAAAACGAAATGATAAGGATAAATCTATAAAAAACATTAGCAAAATCTCAAAAATAGCAATTGACCATCAGTTATGAGCTGAGCGCTAGACATATTTGATAAAGCTAATGTATTTTGAAACTTCACCATAAAAAATTAAACACAAGGAGTAAGAAATAAAAAGGATTAAAAAACCTCACCTTGACCATACACAAGCCCTTTCGTCTTATGTGTCAGGGTCTCTTGGCACACTTAAAGTGTTTTTAGTGTGGGTTAGAAAATTATTCTCCAACCCATGCCTTGATAATATTAGCGCAAAAACATTAAACAATAGAAACAGTGGATTAGTTTTAAAAACAATGTATAAATTAAAGTCTTAAGAATAATACGAAAAGCGTTACAAGACACCAAACCCTCTAAGGGGCAACCATAGGTTGAGTTCCTATAGCGATGTCTGTAAGAATGCTACCATAAAAACCCCAACAAAGTCAAATAACGACCTAAATCTTTTCAAGGAGAACGCAAAGAGAATAAATGAAAAACAAAAAACAATACTAAAGCAGAGATTGACAAGGCGGACATTATCCACTCTTTCATTCCGCAGGATAGCTAAAAATGCTAAAAAGCAATGAGTGGGCTACCATTGAAACTATAAAAAAACTTGAAAAAGTCAAGGAAGTCAGGAAATGAAAACTAACGAAGAGTATAGCTACAATCAAATCATAGGAGAAGCGAGAAGGATAATGGATAAGGCGAATCATTAAAGAGTGAGTGGGTTATTATAGGGTTTGAAAAGAAAGCAGGAAATCTTAGAGAACAAGCTAAGTTTATAGACCCTAGCTTAATTACAAAAGATGGGGAGCGTTTAGCTTCTTCTTTAAACTCTAATAACCCTAATCCTACCACAAAAGAATAAGCAAGGCAATAAACTACCCAACCCAGTCAGTATGAGAAAAATAAGCCTAAAAACCCCTTTAAAAATTCTGGCTTTGTTCTGATCAAATGCCAATAATTGAGTTTTTAAAAAATGATTTTTTAAACTCTATAAAAATGAAATAACCCTTTTTATGGTTTAGTTTAAAGCCCAGTTGGTTTTAGTGAGATTTTCTCTGATGGAAAAAAGCTTGTCTTTGACTTCGTTACTGCTCAATTTCCTCACTTTATCAGAATTGTATTTCAAATCCTGGCTAAGAAGAGACAATCTGTTAGACAAATCGGCAATATCCACCCGTAACCCCTCATCTCTGGCTAATTTGAGCGCGGGGATTAGATCCGTATCTTTTGAAAATATCAAAATCCTATCAGCTATTTTTTTAAAGGCTATTCTTTGAATGTCAAGACCCATGAGCATATCCACCTGCTTTTGTTCCAATAACGCTCTATAACTCCCATCAAACTCCACCCTTATTGCGTTTAACTTAGTCCTCCCTAACCTTAATTCCACTTGATCCAATGAAGCCAG
Organism: Helicobacter pylori; assembly: GCF_030062585.1. Lineage (NCBI taxonomy): Bacteria > Pseudomonadati > Campylobacterota > Epsilonproteobacteria > Campylobacterales > Helicobacteraceae > Helicobacter > Helicobacter pylori. Next base: position 520,999 of record NZ_CP071935.1, read on the forward strand.
ATCGTGTTGGAAATTTTCCACATCGCTATAAATCTTCTCCCATTTAGTCGCTTCACTGCTTTGTAAGATTTCTTCAATGTCGCTACTGGTGAAGATTTTCATTTCTGTTCCCGGATTTTTTTCATTTTGGAGGGTGTCGTTCCTCTTATCCCATAACGCATGTTCAAAATCAAAGGGTGGGGTGGTATAAAAGTAAATACGACTGATCCATTCATCATCCAGTAAAAAGCCCTGATAGTAACGATCACATCTAAAGCGATATTATAATTAACGCATTTTGTTTGTTTAATATCGCGCCTGAAATTCTCCCAATCCACTAGTATGATTGTGTTTGCTTTCATTTATTGCTCCCTTATTTATTATACGCTAAATTTTTTAAAATTCTTAATGCAATCTTGTATTTTGCACTAACAAGAAACATGGATATAATAATAGCATTTTTAAACCTTGCAATTAAATAATAGGAATGATTGATGCGTATTTTAGGAATAGACCCAGGCAGCAGGAAATGCGGGTATGCTATCATTTCTCACGCTTCCAACAAGCTTTCTTTAATCACGGCCGGGTTCATCAATATCACCACGACATGCTTGCAAGAACAAATTTTAGATTTGATAGAAGCCTTAGATTGCTTATTGGATCGTTACGAAGTTAATGAAGTGGCGATTGAAGATATTTTCTTTGGGTATAACCCAAAAAGCGTGATCAAGCTCGCGCAATTCAGGGGGGCGTTGTCTTTAAAGATTTTAGAAAGGATCGGTAATTTTAGCGAATACACGCCCCTACAAGTCAAAAAAGCCCTAACCGGTAACGGGAAAGCCGCTAAAGAGCAAGTGGCCTTTATGGTCAAACGCTTGCTTAACATCACAAGCGAAATCAAGCCTTTGGATATTAGCGATGCGATAGCCGTTGCTATCACGCATGCGCAACGCTTAAAGCCCCGCTAACTACCATTTGTAAGCCACTTCAAAACGCGCGTTAAAACCAGGCTCTGCGATCGCTCTTTTAATAGCGTCAGTGCCTGGCATATCCGGGCTCATGACATAGGGGCTTGTTTGATCCACATAGAATTTGTTGAAAACGTTATTAAACACGGCTGAAAGCAACAAACCCTTCCAGCGGCTTTTGGTTTTAGGGCTCCAATTGATATAAAAATTACTCACGCCATAACCCGGTTTATGCATATGCACTAACCCCAATTGGGATCCGCATTTGGCTAAATCGGTAGGGGTTTTGGGTTTTTCAGCTGTCCCGTAATCAGGCAAGTAAATATCAAACCCGCAATAATCTAAACCGGTAACAAAGCGGCTAAGCCATGCAAGATTGATCCCTGTTTTTGGAATGGTGTAATCCAATTTAATGATAAAAACATTACCGGTGCTTGCGGCAAGCTCATAGCTATCCGCCATTAAATACCCCCTAGTGGTGGGCCAAGTGCGCGAGATCCCTATGTTCAAACTCACGCCCTTGTATCTAAAAGTCCCACCCACTTCATAGCCATAAATCCTAATCGCTTGATTTAAATTGGTTACAATCAAATTTTGCGCGTATTGGGAGATGAAATTATCTAAAGCTTGATAGAACGCCGCAGCCCTCCCGCTAAAATACTGGCTTGAATAGTCAATATTAAATTCAGCGTTAGAGCCCACTTCAGGCTTGATATTTTTAGCGTATCGTAAATCGTTTTGGCGCATATACACGCCATCTCCTGGCATAACCCCCCTTGTAACTTGAGAATAAGTGATTTTTAAAGATAAAGGCTCAATGGGGCTTAGCACAAGAGCCGCGCTAGGGCTAAAGCCTTGAGTGTAGCGGTGGTTCCAATCCTTATCATAAAGCGTGTATGCATCCCACCTTACCCCGGCTCCAAAAGTGATGATTTTATGAGGCGAGTAATTCGCTTGCACATAGCCTCCATAAATATTCCCGTTCGCTTTCCCTCTTTGGCATAGCGTAGGGTCATTGGGGTTATTATCCACAAGAGAGCAAGCGATTTGTTTTTGCCCTTTATCATCAGTATAGACTTGATTAGGCCTGTATAATTCTGATTTGGGGATACGAGCGTCAAAAACGCTTAAATTTTGGTAGTTGAATCCGTATTCAAAAAGGCTGTCTGTGGCTTCATCAATCACATGCGCGACTTTAAGGTTTAAGCCGGTGTTGTTTAAAAACAGATTTCTAGGTTGTGAGCTTGGTTTATCCACATCAGAAAAGCTTGGGGTGCAATAAGCGCCTTCAACGCATGGGTAATTTTCTTTTTCCCATTCGCTCGCTAAAGAAGTGGGGAATTTGGCATAAACGCCATTAGGATCAAATAGGGGATCAAACTGAGCGTTCCTGATGCTTGTATAAAGGGTAAAATCTAATCGTGGGTCGCCAAAAGAATTTCCCGCTTCCCTTTTGTATTGTAAGGAAAGATTGTTAGCGCTATTAACAGAGTGATACAAATACCTAGTGAAACTATCTAGCACATTAGGACACCCTTGAGCGCCATCAGGACTAAAAGGGGCTTCACAAGGATAGGCTAACCCTATAGCGTTACTCCTTAAAGGGCGTGTAGCGTTATCTCGTGTCATGTTCCAGCTGAAAGTGAGCGTATCCCTATCGCTCAAATAACCATTCATTTTAATCAAAGCGTTGTTTTGTTCGCTAGGGGTTCCTGGCTCTTTATCGGCTTGTGTGGGATTGAAAAGGTTTTTCATCGCTGTAGCACCGCTCCTATAATAGAAAATATTTTGGTGCGTGTAGTAAGCGATAATGTCAAAATGTGCATTTTGATAAGCCGATCTAAAAGTCTCCCTGTCCCCAAAATTAGTATAAAAACTCACCGCCCCACTCGCTGCATAATTTTTCCCCCTAGGGATAAAATCAGCCGCTCCTTTAGTCTCCATTTTAATCACTCCCGCAATCGCTCCTGGTCCTGCACTCGCATTCGCCGCGCCTTTGGTAACTTCCACGCTTTTGAGCATGCCAGGGTCAATCACGGTGTTGCCTTGGTGGTGGTAGATATTGCCATTTTGCGCAGCCCCATCCACCGTAACCCTTAAAAGCCTGTCTTCAACGCCCCGCACATAGATTTTCTGCCCCATCACGCTCCCTCCGCCCACATTCACATCAGGGTTAGTCCTAAACAAGTCTTTGACTTCATTGCTTTGGCGTTGATCCAATTCTTTAGAAGTTACCTTAAACTCATTGTTATAAGTGAAAATCCTTTTGGCTTGGGTGGTAACCTTATTTAAAGTGCGCTCCTCACTATAGCAAGTCTCAGTGAGTAGGGGTAAACATAAAGCGTATCTAAGCTTTGGGTATGATCTTAAAAACATCCAACAATTCTCCTTAATCTAAAAATTCAAAAATAAAAATCAAAAAAAAAAAAAAAACAAAATCCGTCAATGCATTGAGATAGAATAGTATGATAATTATTATTAAAACCAGATTAAAAATAAAATTTTGTTTTTAATCTTTCTTATTTTCATTAATTGTTACGAATAGAAATACTTAAGGGGGTTTTTTATTCTTAAAAAAAAGATTTTTTAAGGAAATTGAATCTTGTTAGTCTTTGTATAACAAGTTATGTAATAATCACCACAAGTAATTGGCTTAGTGCTAGATTACGAAGATTTAAGATCAAATAAAGGAAAAAAGATGGTTAATAAAGATGTGAAACAAACCACTGCTTTTGGTGCTCCTATTTGGGATGACAACAATGTGATTACGGCTGGCCCTAGAGGTCCTGTTTTATTACAAAGCACTTGGTTTTTGGAAAAGTTAGCGGCGTTTGACAGAGAAAGAATCCCTGAAAGGGTAGTGCATGCTAAAGGAAGCGGGGCTTATGGCACTTTCACCGTGACTAAAGACATCACTAAATACACTAAAGCGAAAATTTTCTCTAAAGTGGGCAAAAAAACAGAATGCTTTTTCAGATTTTCTACTGTGGCTGGTGAAAGAGGCAGTGCGGATGCGGTAAGAGACCCTAGAGGTTTTGCGATGAAGTATTACACTGAAGAAGGTAACTGGGATTTAGTAGGGAACAACACGCCTGTTTTCTTTATCCGTGATGCGATCAAATTCCCTGATTTCATCCACACTCAAAAACGAGATCCTCAAACCAATTTACCTAACCACGACATGGTATGGGATTTTTGGAGTAATGTTCCTGAAAGTTTGTATCAAGTAACATGGGTTATGAGCGATAGAGGTATCCCTAAATCTTTCCGCCATATGGATGGTTTTGGCAGCCACACTTTCAGCCTTATCAACGCAAAAGGCGAACGCTTTTGGGTGAAATTCCACTTTCACACCATGCAAGGCGTTAAGCACTTGACTAATGAAGAAGCTGCAGAAATCAGAAAATACGATCCAGATTCCAATCAAAGGGATTTATTCAATGCGATCGCTAGAGGGGATTTCCCAAAATGGAAATTAAGCATTCAAGTGATGCCAGAAGAAGATGCTAAGAAGTATCGATTCCATCCGTTTGATGTTACTAAAATTTGGTATCTCCAAGATTATCCATTGATGGAAGTGGGCATCGTAGAGTTGAATAAAAATCCTGAAAACTATTTCGCAGAAGTGGAGCAAGCGGCATTCAGTCCGGCTAATGTCGTTCCTGGAATTGGCTATAGCCCTGATAGGATGTTACAAGGGCGCTTGTTCTCTTATGGAGACACACACCGCTACCGCTTAGGGGTTAATTATCCTCAAATACCGGTTAATAAACCAAGATGCCCGTTCCACTCTTCTAGCAGAGATGGTTACATGCAAAACGGGTATTACGGCTCTTTACAAAACTATACGCCTAGCTCATTGCCTGGCTATAAAGAAGATAAGAGTGCAAGGGATCCTAAGTTCAACTTAGCTCATATTGAGAAAGAGTTTGAAGTGTGGAATTGGGATTACAGGGCTGAGGATAGCGATTACTACACCCAACCAGGTGATTACTACCGCTCATTGCCAGCTGATGAAAAAGAAAGGTTGCATGACACTATTGGAGAGTCTTTAGCTCATGTTACCCATAAGGAAATTGTGGATAAGCAATTGGAGCATTTCAAGAAAGCTGACCCCAAATACGCTGAGGGAGTTAAAAAAGCTCTTGAAAAACACCAAAAAATGATGAAAGACATGCATGGAAAAGACATGCATCACACAAAAAAGAAAAAGTAACCCTTTTCTTTAAGCGTTCTTATTTTTTAGGAACGCTTTGTCTTTCAAAATTTAGGTTTTTGGATACTCATCAATCCTTTGGTGGTGTGTCCTACTTTTTCATTCATTCAACGAGTTTAAAAATTACAATAAAGAGTTATAGTTATGAAACGAAGGGATTTTATTAAAACGACTGCTTTAGGCGCTACAGGTGCTGTTTTAGGAGCACAGATTTTGCAGGCAGAAGAAAGCAAAGGGAGTGCTGCAAAATATAAAATAGAAGCTCAATACAGCATTGATTTTGATTCTGCAGAACACACTTCACTTTTCATTCCCATGCCGAGTGTTGTAGCGAGCAATGTGCATTTACAAGGCAATCATGCTAGCTATGAAAGCATGCTCAATTTTGGAGTGCCTTATTTGCAAGTGGATTTTTTAAAAAGCACTCAAAAAAAGCAAGTCCATTTGTCTTATGAGATCGCTAGCTATCAATTGAATGAGCGTTTGTTTGAAACGAGCGATTTTGTAGCAATGGGGCGTTATGAAAGAGACGATGCGAGCGTGGCTAACATTGCCAACCAGCTCAAGGGAACAACCCCTAAAGAAAGCGTCCGTAACTTTTATGCGTTCATCAAGCATGACATGCCTAAGAGACAGAAGGCTTTAGAGGGTAAAGAAAATTTACCTAAACGAGAGAGTTTGCCTTGGTTTGCAACCATTTCACAAGAGAGCATGTTTGTGTCCTTATGCCATGCGTGCGGGATTAAAAGCGCTGAAGTGCAAGGCTTGAAACTGGCTCAAAACAGCGTGGTGAAAAACGCTCCTAGAGTGGAAGTGTATTTGAAAGATTCATTTCTAGCGTTTGATTTTCAAAATAATCACAAGGAAGTCTTTATCCCGTTGAATCGTCATAAAGACATGCAGTTAGATTCTGCCTTATTGGCGACTTTTGGCGATGCCTTTGCCCTTGTGGATGGTAGGGATTTAGGCAATTACGAGAGCAAACTTTTTGAAAAAAGAGTGTCCTATACGATTGTCTAAAGGCATGAAATTTAGGAATATTCCTTGATAGCGGGCTTTCCTTTTTAGGGAGAGTTTGCAAAAAGGGTTTAAAGGGTTGTCTTTATGCGAGAATTTTTTAAGAAACTTGGCACAGAATACGCTTCCAAGCTGTTTTTAATTTATTGGCTTAGATGGATGTTGAGTGCGTTGGTGATGCTGCCTTTTATGGAGATTTTTTATTATTTTAATTTTCCGTTGTGGCTCAATCTTTTCTTGGGGCAAACCATTGGAGCGGTGATTTTTTTCAAGCTGGATAAGTTGATTTTTTCTAAAAAATGACTTTATAAGCTCAAAAAGCCACTAAGCTTTTCTTAAGCTTTTGTATTTTCCTAAGCTTTTTTGAGGAATTCAGATTTTAAAGACAGGTTCTGCCCTTCTATTTTACAATCCACATTGTGATCGCTATTGACAAGCTTGATATTTTTGATTTTGGTGCCTTTTTTAAGCACTAAAGATGAACCTTTAACCTTTAAATCCTTAATGAGAATGACCGAGTCCCCATTTTGTAAAAGATTATTGTGGCAATCTTTAACGATCAATTCTTCATCATTAGCTTCATTTTTATTCCATTCATACAAACAGCTAGGGCAAATTAGTTGCACGCCATCATGGTAGGTGTAGGCGTCGTTGCATTTAGGGCATGGGGGTAAATCTTGCATGATAATCGTCCTTATTGTGGTATCAGGTTGATGATATTACCTAAATCAAGGTTATAAAACGCTTTATTTTGACAAGTATCAACCCCCTAAGATCGCATGACGAAAAATTACCACCTGCTTAGTGCAAGCTATTTAATATTTTAAAAAATTCTTTTAGCTTTTTTAATGTTATCAATTTAAATTTTTTCTAGTTAGTATTCAAAAAGCTCTTTTTAAAAATAGGTTACTAAATGTTACCAATAAGTTAAAATTTGTTAAAATAATCATAATAATTAAAGATTTTAACCACTGTTGTAGAAAAATAACAAGAGGGTTTGTAAAAACTCCCATTAAAAACAAGGAGCAAAAAAGATGAAAAAAGCGGGCTTTCTTTTTTTAGCGGTGGTAGCTATCGCTGTTATGAGTTTAAACGCTAAAGATCCGAATGTGTTGCGTAAGATTGTTTTTGAGAAATGTTTGCCCAATTATGAGAAAAATCAAAATCCTTCGCCATGCATAGAAGTCAAACCCGATGCCGGCTATGTGGTTTTAAAAGATATTAACGGCCCGTTGCAATATTTGTTGATGCCAACAACTCACATTAGCGGTATTGAAAGCCCTTTGCTGCTTGATCCCTCTACGCCTAACTTTTTTTATTTATCCTGGCAAGCGCGCGATTTTATGAGTAAAAAATACGGCAAACCTATTCCTGATTATGCGATTTCTTTGACGATCAACTCTAAAAAAGGGCGATCGCAAAACCATTTTCACATCCATATCTCTTGCATTAGCCTTGATGCGCGCAAACAGCTGGATAATAATTTAAAAAAAATCAACAGCCGTTGGTCGCCATTATCAGGGGGCTTGAATGGGCATAAATATTTGGCGCGTCGGGTAACAGAGAGCGAACTAGCGCAAAAAAGCCCGTTTGTCATGCTTAATAAAGAAGTGCCTAATGCGCACAAACGCATGGGAGACTATGGCTTGGCGGTGGTGCAACAAAGCGATAACTCCTTTGTTTTGCTAGCGACACAATTTAACCCATTGACTTTAAATCGCGCTTCAGCCGAAGAGATTCAAGATCATGAATGCGCGATTTTGCGTTAAGGTGGGTTAGATTTTGAGCGATGACCTTTAAAAAGCGTTGTGGGGGTAGTGTTACAAAACTCCCTATCCCCTTATGAATTTGACCGATCTTTTTGATTAACAAAACTTTAAAATCCGCAACCAATCATTCTAAAAAGCTATTTAGGAACAACTTTTGCTTTATTTTGCATAGATTGAATTTCTTTAAATTAAAGGATAACCATGCTTAGGTCTTTATGGTCTGGTGTCAATGGGATGCAAGCCCACCAAATCGCTTTGGATATTGAGAGTAACAATATTGCGAACGTGAATACCACTGGGTTTAAATATTCTAGGGCTTCTTTTGTGGATATGCTCTCTCAAGTCAAACTCATCGCTACTGCGCCCTATAAAAACGGGTTAGCAGGGCAGAATGACTTTTCTGTGGGGCTTGGGGTAGGCGTGGATGCGACGACTAAAATCTTTTCACAAGGCAATATCCAAAACACAGATGTTAAAACCGATCTAGCGATTCAAGGCGATGGCTTTTTTATTATTAGCCCTGATAGGGGGATCACGCGCAATTTCACTAGAGATGGGGAGTTTCTTTTTGACTCGCAAGGGAGTTTGGTTACCACCGGCGGGCTTGTGGTGCAAGGGTGGGTGAGAAACGGGAGCGATACCGGCAATAAAGGGAGCGATACAGACGCTTTAAAAGTGGATAACACAGGCCCTTTAGAAAACATTAGAATTGATCCAGGAATGGTGATGCCAGCCAGAGCGAGTAACCGCATTTCTATGAGGGCGAATTTAAACGCTGGAAGGCATGCCGATCAAACAGCGGCGATATTCGCTTTGGATTCTTCAGCCAAAACCCCTTCAGATGGCATTAATCCGGTGTATGATTCAGGCACGAATCTTGCTCAAGTCGCCGAAGACATGGGATCTTTATACAATGAAGATGGCGACGCTCTTTTATTGAATGAAAACCAAGGGATTTGGGTGAGCTATAAGAGCGCGAAAATGGTCAAAGACATCCTCCCTTCTGCAGAAAACAGCACGCTTGAATTGAATGGGGTTAAGATTTCTTTCACGAACGATTCAGCGGTGAGCCGGACTTCAAGCTTAGTAGCGGCTAAAAATGCGATCAATGCGGTCAAAAGCCAAACAGGCATTGAAGCTTATTTGGACGGCAAGCAATTGCGTTTGGAAAACACCAATGAATTGGACGGCGATGAAAAGCTTAAAAACATTGTGGTTACTCAAGCCGGGACCGGGGCGTTCGCTAACTTTTTAGACGGCGATAAAGATGTAACGGCTTTCAAATACAGCTACACGCATTCTATCAGCCCTAATGCGGATATTGGGCAGTTTAGGACCACTGAAGACTTGCGCGCCTTAATCCAGCATGACGCTAATATCGTTAAAGATCCTAGTTTAGCGGACAATTACCAAGACTCAGCCGCTTCTATAGGGGTTACAATCAACCAATACGGCATGTTTGAAATCAATAATAAAGACAATAAAAATGTCATTAAAGAAAATCTTAATATCTTTGTGAGCGGGTATTCTTCAGACAGCGTAACGAACAATGTTTTGTTTAAAAACGCCATGAAAGGGCTTAATACCGCTTCTTTAATTGAAGGGGGAGCGTCAGCGAGCAGTTCTAAATTCACCCACGCTACCCATGCGACAAGCATTGATGTGATAGACAGCTTAGGCACTAAACACGCCATGCGCATTGAGTTTTATAGGAGTGGGGGAGCGGAATGGAATTTTAGAGTGATCGTGCCTGAGCCTGGGGAATTAGTAGGGGGGTCAGCGGCTAGGCCTAATGTGTTTGAAGGAGGCCGTTTGCATTTTAATAACGATGGATCGCTTGCAGGCATGAACCCGCCTCTTTTGCAATTTGACCCTAAAAATGGCGCTGATGCCCCCCAACGCATCAATTTAGCCTTTGGTTCTTCAGGGAGCTTTGATGGGCTAACGAGCGTGGATAAGATTTCTGAAACTTATGCGATTGAACAAAACGGCTATCAAGCAGGCGATTTGATGGATGTCCGCTTTGATTCAGACGGGGTGCTTTTAGGAGCGTTCAGTAATGGCAGGACTTTAGCGCTCGCTCAAGTGGCTTTAGCGAATTTCGCTAACGATGCGGGCTTACAGGCTTTAGGCGGGAATGTCTTTTCTCAAACCGGAAACTCAGGGCAAGCCTTAATCGGTGCGGCTAATACGGGGCGTAGGGGTTCAATTTCAGGATCTAAACTAGAGTCTAGTAATGTGGATTTGAGCCGGAGTTTAACGAATTTGATTGTGGTTCAAAGGGGGTTTCAAGCGAACTCTAAAGCGGTAACCACATCCGATCAAATCCTTAATACCCTATTGAATCTTAAGCAATAAACCAAAGGATTACTCTAATACAATATAATAGGGTCTAATTTAAAGATTAAGGTTTAGTATGCATGAATACTCGGTCGTTTCTTCTTTAATCGCTCTTTGCGAAGAGCATGCGAAGAAAAATCAAGCCCATAAGATTGAAAGAGTCGTGGTCGGTATTGGCGAAAGAAGCGCTATGGATAAGAGCTTGTTTGTGAGCGCGTTTGAGACTTTTAGAGAAGAATCTTTGGTGTGTAAAGACGCTATTTTAGACATTGTAGATGAAAAGGTTGAATTAGAGTGTAGGGATTGTTCGCATGTTTTTAAGCCTAACGCCCTAGATTATGGGGTGTGTGAGAAATGCCACAGCAAGAATGTCGTTATCACTCAAGGCAATGAAATGCGTTTGTTGTCTTTAGAAATGTTAGCGGAATAAAAACCGATGCAAGAAGAATTGAGTGCTTACCAGCAAGAAATTGAAGACACTAGAGGAGTTTTAAAAAAAATCCGTTTGGAATTGAAGCAAGTCCAAGAAATCTTGCGTAAGAAAAAGAACACTTTAAAAGGTTTGAAGCAAGAAATCTATCAAAAAAAATTAGAAAAAGAAAACTCCCACTTAAACAAAGAAGCGCAAAATACAGGAGAGGATGTAATTTTCCCTAAAGCCCTTGAAGAAGTGGAGGTTTTCACTAGTGATAATCAGGTTATCATGGCAAAACCAAGCAAGCGCGTGTTTGATGAAGGGATTTACTTGCAATACCGCAGCGTTTTGCGCGAAAACAGGCTTTTAAAAAACCATCTCTCTAAGAAAGATTTTGAAAATTCGTTGCTCAAAATTGAATTGAGGGATTTGCACAAAGAAATCAAGCTCTATCAAGTCCAAAACCTTTTGAAGGACAAATAATGCCCACGATTTTAGTGAGCGCTTTAGAAGCGAGCTCTAATATGCATTTAGAGGAGTTACGGCGCAATTTGCCTAAAGATTATCGTTTCATTGGCGTGTTTGAAAGCAAAGACGCGCTCTATAGCCCTAGAGAATTTTCTGTCATGGGTTTTAGAGACGTGATAGGCCGTTTGGGGTTTTTACTCAAAGCCCATAAAGAAATGGTCCAATTAGCTAAACAAGCGGACATGGTGCTTTTAATGGATTCTTCTTCTTTCAATATCCCCTTAGCCAAAAAAATCAAAAAACAAGATCCGCATAAAAAAATCATGTATTATATTTTACCGCAAGTTTGGGCATGGAAAAAATGGCGCGCTAAAAGCCTTGAAAAATACTGCGATTTTTTGGGAGCGATTTTGCCTTTTGAAGTGAGCTATTACCAAAAAAAAGCCCAATATGTAGGACACCCTTTATTAGATGAAATTAAATATTATAAAAAAGATATTAAGGGCGAAACTCTAGTGTTTATGCCAGGAAGTCGAAAAAGCGAAATCGCTAAAATGTTCCCTTTGTTTGTCAAAGTGGCTCAAATTTTAGAACAAAACGAAGGGTTTAAAAGGCGTGTGTTAGTGGTGCCGAGTTTCTTTAAGGGGTTGGATTTGAAAGCCCTTTATGGAGAAGACATTCAATTATTTGAAATTTCTTATGATGCGCATAAGAGTTTGTTTGAAGCGGAGTTTGCGTTCATTTGCAGCGGCACAGCGACTTTAGAGGCCGCTTTGATTGGCACGCCTTTTGTGTTAGCGTATAGGGCTAAAACGATGGATTTTTTGATCGCTAGAATGCTTGTCAATTTGCATTACATAGGTTTAGCGAACATCTTTTATAACGCCTTAAATAATGAAACTCCAGGGCTTGGGGAGAGCCAATTGCACCCAGAATTGATCCAGCATTTTTTGAGCGTAGAGGGTTTGTTAAAAGCGTATAAAGAAATGGACAGAGAGCGCTATTTTAAAGAAAGTTTGAGATTAAGGGAATATTTAGCCAGTGGGAGCGCGAGAAAAATCGCTAATGAAATGGCTTTTTTGCTGAATTTAACTTAATTTTTACTATAATCTCTACTGAATAAGCTTAGGAGATTAAATGAATAAAGAACCTATGAGTATGCATGGATACAATAAGATTTGCGCGGAATTAAAGCAATTAAAAGAGGTGGAACGGCCTAATATTGTGAAAGAAATTGATATTGCTAGAGGGCATGGGGATTTGAAAGAAAACGCTGAATACCATGCCGCTAAAGAAAAACAACGCTTCATTGAAGCGAGGATCGTGGATTTAAGCGAAATTATCGCTAACGCTCAAGTGATTGATCCGAGCGCTTTAGCCCATAATAAAGTGAGTTTTGGGAGCACGATTAAAATCCTTAATTTGGATAACGATAAAGAGTTTTCTTACACGATAGTAGGAAGCGTGGAGAGTGATCCGGATAAAGGGTTAATTTCTTTTGGTTCGCCGATCGCTAAGAGTTTGATAGGCAAGAGCAAGGGCGATGCGGTGAGCATTCAATTGCCTAATGGCGAAAGCGATTTTGAAATTTTAGACATTTATTATAAAGAGATTTGTTTTGATGAAAATTAAAATCCAAAAAATCCACCCAAACGCCCTTATCCCTAAATACCAAACCGATGGTTCTTCAGGCTTTGATTTGCATGCTGTAGAAGAAGTAATGATCAAACCTCATAGCGTGGGGTTGGTGAAAATAGGGATTTGTTTGTCTTTAGAAGTGGGGTATGAATTGCAAGTGCGCACCCGTAGCGGTTTGGCTTTGAACCATCAGGTGATGGTATTAAATTCTCCTGGCACGGTGGATAATGATTATAGGGGCGAAATTAAGGTCATTTTAGCGAATTTGAGCGATAAAGATTTTAAAGTCCAAGTAGGGGATAGGATCGCTCAAGGGGTGGTTCAAAAAACTTATAAAGCCGAATTTATAGAATGCGAACAATTAGATGAAACTTCAAGGGGTAGTGGGGGGTTTGGCAGCACAGGAGTGAGCAAGGCATGAATATTAAGGAAAATTTAGAGCAAGTTAGAAACGAATTTAAAAGCGATGAAAAGCTTTTAGAGGGGGCGTTTAGATTAGAAAAGTTTTTCAAACGCTACAAGTGGGTGTTGTTGTTTATCGTGGTGGCTTTTATCGCTTATTTAGGGGATACAAAATTACAAGATTATAAGCATGAGCAAACGAGGGAGCGGATCACTCAAATTTATAATGAAGTGCTAGAGAGTCCTAATAATATAGCTTTGCAAAAAAGATTGAAAGAAGTCGCCCCAGAGCTGTATGATTTGTATCAATTCGCCAGAGCGAGTGAAAGAAACGATGCAAACGAGTTTAAAAAACTTTCGCAATCTTCTAATGAAGTTGTTAAAGCGTTCGCCCAATATTCTTACGCATCGCTTTCTAGAGATAAAAACCTACTTGAAAAAAGCCCCGTTCTTAAAGAAATGAGCGCTTTACAAGAAGTGAACTTGTTGTATGAAGAAAATTCTAAAGACGCAATCAAAAAAGCACATCAAAGTTTATCCACTATCCCTATAAGTTCTTCACTCTATGCTATAATCTCTGTTTTAAAACACTATGGAATGTTAGAAGATATTCAGCAAAACCCTTCCAAACCAACTAATCTAAAAAAAGAAACTATTCAAGGAACGCATTGATTTGATGAATAAACCATTTTTAATCTTACTCATAGCCCTAATTGTCTTTAGCGGCTGTAACATGAGAAAATATTTCAAACCCGCTAAACACCAGGTTAAAGGCGAAGCGTATTTCCCTAACCATTTGCAAGAAAGTATCGTTTCGTCTAATCGTTATGGAGCCATTTTGAAAAATGGAGCGGTTATAGGCGATAAAGGTTTAACGCAGCTAAGAATCGGTAAGAATTTCAATTACGAAAGCAGTTTTTTAAATGAGAGTCAAGGGTTTTTCATCCTTGCGCAAGATTGTTTGAACAAGATTGATAAAAAAACAAGCAAAAGCAAGGTGGCTAAGACTGAAGAAACGGAATTGAAATTAAAGGGTGTTGAAGCGGAAGTCCAAGATAAAGTCTGTCATCAAGTGGAATTGATTAGTAATAACCCTAACGCCAGCCAACAATCTATCGTTATCCCTTTGGAAACTTTTGCCTTGAGCGCGAGCGTTAAAGGGAATCTTTTAGCGGTGGTGTTAGCGGACAATTCAGCGAATTTATACGACATCACTTCTCAAAAATTGCTTTTTAGCGAGAAAGGTTCCCCAAGCACCACGATCAATTCTTTAATGGCGATGCCTATTTTTATGGATACGGTCGTGGTGTTTCCCATGCTAGATGGGCGTTTGTTGGTCGTGGATTATGTGCATGGAAACCCTACGCCTATTAGAAACATTGTTATCAGCAGCGATAAGTTTTTTAACAATATCACTTACCTTATCGTAGATGGCAATAACATGATCGCTTCTACAGGGAAAAGGATACTCTCAGTCGTGAGCGGTCAAGAGTTCAACTATGATGGGGATATTGTGGATTTGCTTTATGATAAGGGGACTTTATATGTGCTCACGCTAGACGGGCAGATTTTGCAAATGGATAAGAGTTTGAGGGAATTAAACAGCGTGAAACTACCCTTTGCTTCGCTCAACACGATTGTATTAAACCACAATAAATTGTATTCTTTAGAAAAGCGTGGGTATGTGATAGAGGTGGATTTGAATGATTTTGATTCGTATAATGTCTATAAAACGCCGTCTATAGGCAGTTTTAAGTTTTTTTCATCTAATCGTTTGGATAAAGGGGTGTTTTATGATAAAAATCGGGTGTATTATGATCGCTACTATTTAGATTATAATGATTTTAAACCAAAACTTTATCCCGTTGTGGAAAAATCTGCATCTAAAAAATCTCAAAAAGGCGAAAAAGGGAACGCTCCTATTTATTTGCAAGAAAGGCATAAAGCTAAAGAAAAGCCTTTAGAAGAAAACAAAGTTAAGCCAAGAAATAGCGGGTTTGAAGAAGAAGAAGTTAAAACCAGAAGGCCTGAGCCTATTAACAATCAAAATAACGCTATCCAAAAAGGCATAAAAGAAAATCAAGAAAACAAAAACGCTCCTGTTTCAAAAGAGGATAACGAAAAAGGCGCAGAAAACGCTCCTGTTTCAAAAGAGAATAACGCTATTAAAGAAGCGCCAAAACTCAGCCCTAAAGAAGAAAAACGCCGCTTGAAAGAAGAAAAGAAAAAAGCCAAAGCCGAACAAAGGGCTAGAGAATTTGAACAAAGAGCGAGAGAGCATCAAGAAAGAGATGAAAAAGAGCTTGAAGAAAGAAGAAAAGCTTTAGAAATGAATAAGAAGTGAGTCTATGTCAGCTGGGCGATCTTTTACAGATTTGAAAAACCTGGTTTTATGCGATATAGGCAATACGCGCATCCATTTCGCGCAAAATTATCAGCTCTTTTCAAGCGCTAAAGAAGATTTAAAGCGTTTGGGTATTCAAAAGGAAATTTTTTACATTAGCGTGAATGAAGAAAATGAAAAAGCCCTTTTAAATTGTTACCCTAACGCTAAAAATATTGCAGGATTTTTTCATTTAGAAACCGACTATGTAGGGCTTGGGATAGACCGGCAAATGGCGTGTTTAGCGCTAAATAATGGCGTGGTGGTGGATGCGGGGAGCGCGATTACGATTGATTTAGTCAAAGAGGGCAAGCATTTAGGAGGGTGTATTTTGCCCGGTTTAGCCCAATATATTCATGCGTATAAAAAAAGCGCTAAAATTTTAGAGCAACCTTTCAAGGCCTTAGATTCTTTAGAAGTTTTACCTAAAAACACCAGAGACGCTGTGAATTACGGCATGATTTTGAGCGTCATTTCTTGCATCCAGCATTTAGCCAAAAATCAAAAAATCTATCTTTGTGGGGGCGATGCGAAGTATTTGAGCGCGTTTTTACCCCATTCTGTTTGCAAGGAGCGTTTGGTTTTTGATGGGATGGAAATCGCTCTTAAAAAAGCAGGGATACTAGAATGCAAATGATGCAGAATTTGAGTTTTTTGGGCATGTTTTTAGCCGCTTTGAGCATGTCTTTAGGGCATTGTGTGGGCATGTGTGGGGGGATTGTGAGCGCGTTTAGTCAAATAAGATTTTCTAAAGTTACAAGCTTTTCTTACCAGCTCACTTGCCATGCCCTTTATAATGTGGGGAGGATCAGCACCTACATGCTTTTAGGGGCTATAACGGCAGGTTTAGGGCATAGTCTTAGCGTGAGCATGGGTTTTAGAGGTGTTTTATTGATGAGCATGGGAGTTGTTTTAATCCTTTTAGCGCTCTTGGGAGCTAAAGTGGAAAAATTAAGCTTTCAAGTCCCTTTCATCTCTTTTTTGATGAAAAAAACCTTGCAATCTCAAAACATTCTAGGGCTGTATTTCTTAGGCGTGTTGAACGGATTTTTACCCTGCATGATGGTGTATTCGTTTTTAGCGAGCGTGATTCTCAGTCATAGCGCGCTTATGGGAGCGATGCTAGGCCTTTCTTTTGGGCTTGGCACTAGCGTGCCGTTGTTTTTAATGGGGATTTTTTTAAGCAAAATTTCCATTTCTTACAGGAAATTTTTCAATCTTTTGTCTAAAGGTTTAATGGGGGTTTTTGGGCTTTATGTCCTTTATATGGGGATCATGCTCATTAATCATAAAATGCCTCATGCTATGCATCATCAAAACAACACCACTCAGCATGATCATAAAGGAGTGCATTCGCATGAACACTAACAAAGCCCTTTTTTTGGACAGAGACGGCATTATCAATATTGATAAAGGCTATGTGAGTCAAAAAGAAGATTTTGAGTTTCAAAAAGGGATTTTTGAATTGCTAAAGCATGCGAAATCTTTAGGCTACAAACTGCTTTTAATCACCAACCAATCCGGGATCAACCGAGGCTATTACACCCTTAAAGATTTTGAACAACTCACCCAATACCTCCAAGAAAGCTTGCTCAAAGAATTGGGTTTTAATTTGGATGGCATCTATTTTTGCAGGCACGTCCCAGAAGAAAATTGCGCTTGCAGGAAGCCAAAACCCTCTTTGATTTTACAAGCCGCTAAAGAGCATCAAATTTGTTTGGAGCGATCTTTTATGATAGGCGATAAAGAGAGCGACATGCTAGCCGGCTTGAACGCTAAAGTTAAAAATAACCTTTTGCTCACTCAAAACCATTTAAAAACTCCTCATTCTTGGATACAATGCAAAAATCTTAAAGAGATGATTGATTGGATTAAATAAGGACAAGAATGCGTTATATTGATGATGGATTAGAAAATCAAACGATTTTAATCACCGGTGGGGCTGGCTTTGTAGGCAGTAATCTGGCCTTTTATTTTCAAGAGAACCACCCTAAAGCTAAAGTAATCATTTTGGATAAGTTTCGCAGTAACACGCTTTTCAGTAATAACCGCCCGAGTTCTTTAGGGCATTTTAAGAATTTAATCGGTTTTAAGGGTGAAGTGATCACGGCTGACATTAATAACCCCTTAGATTTAAGGCATTTAGAAAAATTGCATTTTGATTATTTGTTCCACCAAGCGGCTGTTTCTGATACGACCATGCTGGATCAAGAATTAGTGATGAAAACCAATTATCAGGCTTTTTTAAACCTTTTAGAAATCGCTCGCTCAAAAAAAGCTAAAGTGATTTACGCTTCTTCAGCGGGCGTTTATGGCAACACCAAAGCCCCCAATGTGGTAGGCAAAAACGAAAGCCCTGAAAATGTCTATGGCTTTTCCAAGCTTTGCATGGACGAATTTGTCCTTTCTCATTCAAGCGATAACATTGTGGGCTTAAGGTATTTCAATGTCTATGGGCCTAGGGAATTTTATAAAGAAAAAACCGCCTCCATGGTTTTGCAACTCGCTTTAAGCGCGATGGCGTTTAAGGAAGTCAAGCTTTTTGAATTTGGCGAGCAATTAAGGGATTTTGTCTATATTGAAGATGTGATCCAAGCGAATGTGAAAGCGATGAAGGCTCAAAAAAGCGGGGTTTATAATGTGGGTTATTCGCAAGCCAGAAGTTATAATGAAATCGTTAGCATTTTAAAAGAGCATTTAGGGGATTTTAAAGTGAGCTATATTAAAAACCCTTACGCTTTTTTCCAAAAGCACACCCAAGCGCATATTGAACCTGCTATTTTGGATTTGGATTACACCCCTTTATACGATTTAGAAAGCGGTATTAAAGATTATTTGCCCCATATCCATGCGATTTTTAAAGAACAATGCGCATGAAAAAAATCTTAGTCATAGGCGATCTGATCGCTGATTATTATTTGTGGGGGAAGAGCGAACGCCTTTCTCCTGAAGCCCCTGTGCCTGTTTTAGAAGTCAAAAAAGAGAGCAAGAATTTAGGCGGAGCGGCCAATGTGGCTAATAACCTTATCTCTTTAAAAGCTAAAGTCTTTTTATGTGGGGTAGTGGGCGATGATTTAGAGGGCAAGCATTTTATTAGCGCTTTAAAAGCAAGAGGGATTGACACTTCAGGCGTCTTAATAGATAAAACCCGTTGCACCACGCTTAAGACGCGCATCATCGCACAAAACCAGCAAATCGCGCGCGTGGATAAGGAAATCAAAGATCCCTTAAGCGCTGATTTAAGAAAAAAACTTTTAGATTTTTTCATAGAAAAAATCCAAGAAATAGACGGCGTGATCCTTTCAGATTACAATAAGGGCGTGTTGGATTTTGAACTCACTCAAACCATCATCACGCTAGCTAACCAACACCACAAGCTCATTTTATGCGACCCTAAAGGGAAAGATTATAGCAAATATTCTCATGCGAGTTTGATCACGCCTAATCGTTTTGAATTAGAGCAAGCCCTCCATTTAAAATTAGACAGTCATGCGAATTTATCAAAAGCGCTCCAAATCTTAAAAGAAACTTATCAAATCGCTATGCCTTTAGTAACTTTGAGCGAACAAGGCATCGCTTTTTTAGAAAAAGGCGAGCTAGTCAATTGCCCCACTATCGCTAAAGAGGTTTATGATGTAACTGGGGCAGGCGATACGGTGATCGCGTCTTTAATGCTCTCTTTATTAGAATCAAAGAGCCTAAAAGATGCTTGCGAGTTTGCCAATGCGGCTGCGGCGGTGGTGGTGGGTAAAATGGGGAGCGCATTAGCGAGTTTAGAAGAAATCGCTTTGATTTTAAACCAAACGCACCCCAAAATCCTCCCTTTAGAAAAGCTGTTAGAAACTTTAGAACACCATCAGCAAAAAATCGTTTTCACCAATGGCTGTTTTGATCTCCTCCATAAAGGGCATGCGAGTTATTTGCAAAAGGCTAAAGCTTTAGGGGATATTCTCATTGTAGGGTTAAATAGCGACGCTTCCGTTAAAAGGCTTAAGGGGGATAAACGCCCCATAGTGAGCGAAAAAGACAGAGCGTTTCTTTTAGCGAGTTTGTCTTGCGTGGATTATGTCGTGGTGTTTGAAGAAGATGCGCCCATCAAATTAATTCAAGCCCTAAAGCCTGATATTTTAGTCAAGGGAGCGGACTATCTCAATAAAGAAATCATAGGGAGCGAGTTTGCTAAAGAAACCCGTTTGATGGAGTTTGAAGAAGGTTATTCCACAAGCGCTATCATAGAAAAAATTAAAAGGACATGCAATGATTGATGGTTTAATTAAAAAAGAATTTTTAGCCCATAAGGAAGCGTTAGAAAAAAGTTTAGAAAGTTTGCAAGAAGCGTTAAAACAAAGCGTTTATCTTTTGATAGAAACTTTAGAAAATCAAGGGAAAATCCTTATTTGCGGTAACGGGGGGAGCGCGAGCGATGCGCAGCATTTTGCCGCTGAATTGACCGGGCGCTATAAATTGGAAAGGAAAGGCTTGAGCGCGATAAGTCTTAATACCGATACCTCAGCCCTTACCGCCATTGCGAACGATTATGGTTATGAAGAAGTGTTTGCCAGACAAGTAGAAGCGTTAGGGGTAAAAAACGATGTTTTGATAGGGATTTCTACAAGCGGTAATTCCAAAAATGTCCTAAAAGCTTATGAAAAAGCCAAAGATTTAGGGATGAAAACGCTTAGTTTAGCGGGGCGTGATGGGGGGAAAATGAAGCCTTTAAGCGATATGGCTTTGATTGTCCCTAGTGATGATACCCCACGAATCCAAGAAATGCACATTCTTATGATCCACATCTTATGCGATTGCATTGAAAGGCATTTCGCTCATAAAAATTAGCCCTAATTTTGAATTTCTTTAGGGATTTGATAGTCTTCTATCGTTTGGATGAGTTTTTGCTTGAAGGAATCAATGTTATTGGGATTGAGTAGGTATTTCTTGCTCGCTATGGCTTGCAAGACTTCTTTGGAACCTATGGGATCATAATGCCCTATATCCTTATAGCGTTTTATCTCTTTAGCTAATGGCATGGTGCGCAAGTCATGGATTTCTACATTAGGGTATTTTAAAAGCGCCTTTAAGGCATTGTGGATGGTGTTTAAATTGCGCGTTAAAATGGCATGATTACAAACCTTATATTTTAAAAGCGAGTCCGTTCTTGTCCATAAAATAAAATGTTTATCGCTGTGTTTTTGAATAAAATCCCCTAGCTGTTTGGTGATTTTATAAGCATTTTCTTCATCTATGGCTAATTGATTAGGATTTTTTAACGCTGATAAATAGGATCTTTTCACATTATCCAGCGTATAGTCATAGGGGTTATTATGACCAAACATGAAATTATAATCATAACGATTTAAAACGCTATTGCAAAAATCATATAATTGGAACCAAGAATTGAGTTTGCAAAAAGATTTTTCTTTAATTTTGAGGTAATCTTTAGAAAAGTAGAAAAACGCGTTTTTAAAGACTCTAAAGTTATATAAATACACAAAACCTCCAGTAAAATAGGGGTATTCAAAAAAGTATTTGGATTCCTTGTTCAAAATAAATTCAAAAAAAGCCAAATCCATGGCAACGGTATTGACTGGTTGGTGCTTGAAAGCAAAAGGAAGCAATGATAATATTTCTCCAATATTCATACCAGAGACGGTTAGTTTGATAGGATCTTTCAACCCCAGCAAGTCATGGATGTCTTTTAAGCTAAAATTCAAACTGATGCTTGTTCCTATCAAGATATTGTTATAAGGGTAATGCTTGATCACCCCCTCAAAAGACAATAAAGTTCCCCCAACTCTTTCATGCCAATCAATGGGGTATTTTGCTTTCCTGAAATACTCAAAAGGATCGATTAGGTAATTAAACAATCCAACGCTTATAAGAAGAGAGAGGCAAAAAGAAACAACGATTAAAGTCTGTTTTTTATAAAACTCCATGCTAGTGTCCTAAAAATTAAAATACAAAAAGACGGATTGAGAACTGGCAAAAATAAATAAAAAACCTACAGAGAGCAACAAACAAGCGCTTGTTGTTTTAATCCAATCCATTTGATTGGATTGGTATAAATGGGAACTATTTTTTAAACAAAAAGAGATGATTACCATCAAAACACACATTTTAAATGTGGGGGATGCATACATCATGGTGTGCATGATCATGTTATCATTGACACGATTTAAAAACTCTGATGCCTCTTTTGAAAGATGACAAAGCGAAACGCCATTCAAACCAACCATCCCCTTTAAAACCTTCAAAGCGCTTTCTAAATTTTTGGCTCTAAAAAACACCCATGCAAGATTGATGAAATTAAAAGTGATGAGCCATGCTAGAATCTTTGGCATAGTGAAATGAAATTTTCTAGCGGTATGAGAATACGCTCTATGAACGCTCAAAGCAATCCCATGCAATAGCCCCCAAATGATAAAAGTCCAACCAGCCCCATGCCAAAACCCCCCAATCAAAAACACTAAAATTAAATTCCTATACACGATTAATTCTTTCACCCTATTACCCCCTAAAGGGATATACAAATACTCTTTTAAGAATCGGCTCAAAGTGATATGCCATCTCCTCCAAAAATCTTGGATATTCAAAGCCTTATAGGGGCTATTAAAATTGATAGGGAGTTTGATATTAAAAAAGAGGGCAATGCCTATAGCCATATCGCAATAACCGCTAAAATCAAAATACAGCTGGAACGAATAAGATAAAGACGCCATCCATGCTTGAATAAAACTTAAGCTAGCCGCCTTATCAAATCCAAAATCGGCAAAATGAGCGATATTATCCGCAATCACGACCTTTTTAAACAAACCGATAGAAAAGATAAATAAGCCTAAAGCGATATTTCTGTAATTCAAAAATTGATTATTTTTATCTTTAAATTGAGGCATCATCTCGATATGATGCACAATGGGTCCTGCAATGAGTTGAGGGAAGAAACTCACAAATAAAGCGTAATCTAAAAAATGCGAAAATGAAAAAAATGAAGGAGGGGGGTTTAATAAAAAATAGGAGCGTTTTCTCTCTCTCTCTCTCGTTTTGGGCTGCATGATTTGATTTTGCTTATAAGTGTCCATCAAGTAAGCGATTTGTTGCAAAGTGAAAAAGCTGATCGCTAAAGGCAAGATTAAATGCAAGGTTTCAAAATGGCTCTTCCATATTAGATTGAAGTTGGTTAAGAAAAAATCAGTGTATTTGAAAAATCCTAAAAGTGAAACATTAGCGATCAGACCCAAAATAAGCCATAATCTTTTATAGGCATTGGGCTTGGTGATTTTCAAAGCCACAAAATAATTAAAAATAATAGAGCCAACCAATAAGGGCAAATACTTCACATTCCAAAAAGCATAAAAAAACAAACTAGCCAATACGAGCCATAGTTTAGGGAACAGGGGATTTTTAGCATAAGCTTGCAAGATAAAATACCCTAAAAAGACAACAGGCAAAAAAGCAAAGATGAATAACGGCGTGTTGAATAACAAAACAAATACCCTTAAGATTGAGATGATGGAGGCTAACATTATATAAAAAAAAAAAAAATGATCCTACAAGAAATGAGAATAAAGAAAGGATTAAAAACAACAAAAACCCAAGTCAAAGCAAATGGCTTGAAAAAGAGATTGAATACCCTTTTTTCTGTCTTCACTTTCATTGATCTTTTTTAGATCGTATCCCCATTGAAAATTGAATTTTTCACAATCACATAATCCACTTTTCGAATCGCTTCAAGGTCTCTCCCGCCTGCATAGGAGATTGACGATTGCAAATCTTGATGCATTTCAACCAGCGTGTCCTTTAACGAGCCTTTATGTTGGATCCAAATTTTCTTGCCTTCAATATTTTTCCTTTCACCTTTTTGGAACTCTGATGCCGAACCGAAATATTCTTTATATGCGACACCATTTTCTATTTTTGTTTCTCCAGATGACTCTTCATGCCCTGCAAAAAGCGAGCCAATCATTACCATTGTCGCACCAAAGCGTATTGATTTTGCAATATCCCCATGCGTGCGAATACCGCCATCTGCAATAATGGGCTTTCTTGCTGCTTTAGCGCACCACCTAAGAGCCGCCAGTTGCCAACCACCCGTGCCAAAGCCTGTTTTGATTTTAGTGATACACACTTTCCCAGGCCCGATGCCAACTTTTGTAGCGTCAGCACCGGCGTTCTCTAATTCACGGACTGCTTCTGGCGTGCCAACATTCCCGGCAATCACAAAAGTTTCGGGAAAACGCGTTTTGATGCGTTGGATCATTTCAATGACAGAATTTGAATGGCCATGCGCAATATCGATTGTGATATAGTCTGGCGTTAATCCTTGTTTGGCTAACTCTTCTATCAAAAGATATTCTTCCTTTTTCACCCCAACGCTGATCGAGCTAATTAATTGGCGTTCTTTCATCTTTTTGACAAACGGGATTCTTGTCGATCCATTAAAGCGGTGCATGATATAGAAATAGCCATTTTCTGCTAGAAATTCTGCGATCGGTTCGTTGATGATTGTTTGCATGTTGGCTGGGACTATGGGCATTTTAAATGCGTGTTTGCCCAGAATAACGGTCGTATCGCACTCTGAACGGCTATTCACGATGCATTTATTAGGAATGAGTTGGACATCTTCGTAATCAAATACTTTCAATGACATGATCCTTTTTTGCTTTAAAACATTATTTTTACCTTAATTTGAATAAAAAATCAAGAGGAAATGATAGATATAGGCTCGATCAAATTTTGGGCGTCAAAGGCCTTATGAATAACCATAATAAGCAAGGGTTACAATATTGCAAAGAAAACGCTACAATAAACTTTCTCTAATCACAAAAAATAAGGAAATCATAAGATGCTACAAACCATCAACTTAACGCAACGCTATGCGACTAAAAAATTGTTTGAAAACGTGAATATCAAGCTGGATAAAAACAAGCGCTACGGGCTTATTGGGGCTAATGGTGCAGGAAAGTCCACTTTTTTAAAGATTTTAAGCAAGAGCATTGATTGTAGCAGTGGGGAAGTCATCATCACAAGCGGGATGAGAATGGGGGTTTTAGGGCAGGATCAATACGCTTTTGAAGATTTGAGCCTTAAAGATGCGGTTTTGATAGGCAATAAGCGTTTGTATGACGCTATCAAAGAAAAAGAGCGCTTATACACCGAAGGCGATTTGAGCGATGATAAAGTGAATGCGAGATTAGGGGAGTTAGAAACCATTTGCGTGGAAGAAGATCCCATGTATGAATGCGAAGTGGTGATTGAAAAAATCCTAGAAGATTTAGGCATTCCTAGCTCTAGGCACAATGATTTGATGAAAACCTTGCCAAGCAGCGATAAATTTAAAATCCTTCTCGCTCAAGTCTTATTCCCTAAACCGGATATTTTGCTTTTAGATGAGCCGACTAACAACCTGGATTTAAACGCCATTGAATGGTTAGAAAACAACCTCAAACGCCATGAAGGCACGATGGTAGTCATCAGCCATGACAGGCATTTTTTAAATGCGGTATGCACGCATATTTTGGATTTGGATTTTCACAGCGTGCGCGAATTTAGCGGGAATTATGACGATTGGTATATCGCTTCTACCTTGATCGCTAAACAGCAAGAGGCCGAACGCAATAAAAAACTCAAAGAAAAAGAAGAGCTGGAAAAATTCATCGCTCGTTTTAGCGCTAACGCTTCTAAA
Organism: Helicobacter pylori; assembly: GCF_030062585.1. Taxonomy (NCBI): domain Bacteria; kingdom Pseudomonadati; phylum Campylobacterota; class Epsilonproteobacteria; order Campylobacterales; family Helicobacteraceae; genus Helicobacter; species Helicobacter pylori. Next base: position 546,273 of record NZ_CP071935.1, read on the forward strand.
GCCAAGCAAGCCACCAGCCGCCAAAAACAACTGGATAAATTAGACATTCAAAGTTTAGCGGTATCTAGTAGGAGGGATCCTAGCATTATTTTCAAACCCAAACGCACCATTGGTAATGAAGCTTTAGAGTGCGAAAACATCTCTAAAAGTTATGATGGGCAAATTGTTTTAAATCAAGTGAGCTTGAAAGTGATGCCTAAAGACAAGATCGCCCTCATAGGGCCAAACGGCGTGGGTAAATCCACGCTTTGTAAGATTTTAGTAGAAGAGTTAAAGCCGGATACGGGCGTGGTGAAATGGGGAGCGACGGTTTCAAGAGGGTATTTCCCTCAAAACGTGAGCGAAGAAATTAGCGGGGAAGAGACCTTGTATCAATGGCTCTTTAATTTCAATAAAAAGATTGAAAGCGCTGAGGTGAGAAACGCTTTAGGGAGGATGCTGTTTAATGGTGAAGAGCAAGAAAAGTGCGTGAACGCTTTAAGCGGGGGCGAAAAGCATAGAATGGTTTTATCCAAGCTCATGTTAGAGGGGGGGAATTTCTTAGTCTTAGATGAGCCAACTAACCATTTGGATTTAGAAGCCATTATCGCACTAGGTGAAGCGCTCTTTAAATTTGATGGGGCAGTGATTTGCATAAGCCACGACAGAGAGCTCATTGATGCGTATGCTAACCGGATCATTGAATTAGTCCCAAGCCCTAAAGGCGCTTCAATCATTGATTTTAAAGGCAGTTATGAAGAGTATTTAGCGAGCAAAAAATGAAACCGCAAGACATTGAAATCGTTCAAAGCGTTTTAGAGATTACAGGACCGATTAAGGTTACTGAAGTTTATGATAAAGCCAAAGAGCTTTTTGAAAAAGGTGAGATTACAAACATGTTTGATTGTGGGGGCAAAACCCCACACCAAAGCGTTAGCGCCTTTATTTATACAGCCTTAAAAAAGGGCGAAGAAGTGCCTTTTTTGAAAGCGCAAGAAAAGCCGGTCTTAATCGCTTTAAAAGATGTGGCTAAAGAGCCGGTTTTAAATACTGAAAAAATAAGCGTTTCAAGCGCTAAAATCGCGCATAATAAAATCATGCATGAAATCATGCATGAAAGGGATTTACACCCTTTTTTAACTTACATGGCTATTCATAATGAAAATTTGAAATGCTACACGAAAACCATTTTTCATGAAGAGAGTTTGAAATCGCCAAAAGGCATGGACAGGTGGCTTTATCCGGACATGGTGGGGGTTAGGTTTTTGCATGCTGAATTGTCTAATGAAAATTTAATCGCTTTTTCTAAGAAATTTGACACTTTGCCCGTTAAATTGGTGAGCTTTGAATTGAAAAAAGAAATCAGCGTGAATAATTGCAGGGAGTGTTATTTTCAAGCGATTTCTAACAGCTCGTGGGCTAATGAGGGGTATTTGGTGGGCCGTCATATTGATACGCATAATCCCCAACTCATGGATTTGTTGAAGCGTTTGCATGCGAGTTTTGGGATTGGCGTGATTGATTTAAGAATGGATGAGGATAAAAGCGCTATTTTATTGAACGCTAAATACAAAGAAAAAATTGATTACACTATGGCTCAAGAACTTAGCGACAAAAATAAAAAATTCAGCGGTTTTTTAAAGAGCGTTGTGGATTATGACCCGGCTCACTCATACCGCTATAAAGATGAATTTGATGAGGTTAAAAAGAAAGAGGAGCTATACCCTAACTCATAAACTTTCTTTTTAAAAAACGAGGTTTTAAAAAACGCTTTAAGCGTTTTTGTAAAAAATAGCAAAGAGCTTGATTTTAATCAAGCGATAGCTTATTGAAAAAGCGGTCTTGGGGGTTAGGGGGTTTCTTAAGGGGGTTAAGGGGGTATTATCGCAAAATACCCCCTATCCCCTTAAGAGAATGAGTTTTATCAAAAAATAGAATTCTAAAAATTTTAGTTGTCAGTGTTTGGTTAAATAAAGCCTTTATTGATTATAAGGGCGTTTCAAAAACCCCAAATAAAGCGCTAAAGAGCAACACGACCAAGCAATCCCCAATAAAAACCCTCCTAAAACATCGCTAGGGTAATGCACCCCCAAATAAACCCTATCATACGACATTAAAAAAATCCAAAAAAGCAAAACCACAGCAATAATCGTTTTAATGCGATTGTTTGCGTTAGAGTAGCATAACAACAACGCCAAAGAGCCATAAAAAAGCGCTGAAGCCAAAGCATGCCCACTGGGGAAACTAAAGCCATGCGCGAAAACCAATTCGCCATTGGTTACAGGCCGTGGGCGCGCCACTAAAAGCTTAAGGGATTTTAAGGTGAATTCACCTAATAAAATGCTAAAGAAAAACCACACCCCCAAAGCGATGCGTTTTTGAAACCCAAACCACAAGCCAATGAGTAAGGCTATAGGAGTGGTGAGCTTGCTTTGCGCAAACCATGTGCTAAAAAACACGAAAGAAAGCCATGCGCTCCCTTGAATGGGTGCAGGGTTGCGGATCAAGTCTATAAAAAATAAATCCAATTGTTGCACCCACTCTTTTTGAAAAGCCACCCCGCTTATTACGATGCCAAACAAAATAAAAAAGACGATCCCCACAATCCCAAGCGTTTTAGCCACTTTTTTTTCTCTTACGCTGATTGTTCTGTCAAATACCATTCAAACCCCTTTTAAAAATGAATTTTAAAAGGGCGATTATAGCTTATTTACCCCAAAAACGCACAGAAAACGCAAGGAATAAAAAAATAATATTCTTTGCTATAGTAAAACCTTTAAAGGGTGCGCGCCCAACGCCAAACAAAACCGCCAATCAAAACGCAAAAAAGGGGCTTATATCATGGAAAACACAAACAAAGCGAGCGCGAAATTTAATAACCATGCTTCATTAGAGCGCAACGAATTGCACAACACCATTTGGAAAGTGGCGAACGAATTGAGAGGCTCAGTGGATGGTTGGGATTTCAAGCAATACGTTTTAGGCATTCTTTTTTACCGCTACATTTCAGAAAACATGGCTAATCACCACAATGAATACGAGCGAAAGCTTGATCCTAGCTTTGATTACGCTTCATTAAGCGATGAAGAGGCTGAAATCGTAAGAAAATCAACCATTGAAGAAAAAGGCTTTTTCATCCCGCCAAGCGCTTTATTTTGTAATGCGCTAAAAAACGCGCCCAATAATGAAGATCTCAATGTAACCTTACAAAATATTTTTAACGAAATAGAAAAATCCAGCCTTAACACTCCATCAGAAGAAAACGTCAAAGGCTTGTTTGCGGATTTAGACGTCAATAGCAACAAATTATGAATATTTAATGGCCATGTATGCGAGCAATGCCGGCAAAAGCGGAGGGGAATTTTTCACCCCCCAAGAAGTGAGCGAACTGCTCGCTAAAATCACCCTGCACAATCAAGAGAGCGTCAATAAAGTTTATGACCCATGCTGTGGGAGCGGGAGCTTACTCTTACAATTTTCTAAAGTGCTAGGCGATAAAAACGTCTCAAAAGGGTATTTTGGGCAAGAAATCAATTTGACCACTTACAACCTTTGCCGCATCAACATGTTTTTGCATGACATCAATTACTCTAAATTCCACATCGCACATGGGGACACGCTTTTAGACCCAAAGCATGAAGACGACGAGCCTTTTGATGCGATCGTTTCCAACCCTCCTTATTCCACTAAATGGGTGGGCGATAGTAGCCCCCTTTTAATGAATGATGAGTGCTTTAATAAAGCCGGTGTGTTAGCGCCCAAAAATGCCGCCGATCTCGCCTTCACCATGCACATGCTTTCTTATTTATCCAATAGCGGCACTGCTGCGATCGTGGAATTTCCCGGGGTGCTTTATAGAGGGAACGCTGAAGCAAAAATCAGAGAGTATTTAGTGAAAGAAAATTTCATTGACTGCGTGATCGCTTTACCTGAAAACCTCTTTTTTGGAACGAATATCGCTACTTGCATTTTAGTGCTTAAGAAAAACAAAAAAGACGACACCACGCTTTTTATAGCTTAGTTTTAACTTAATTCTATAATATTATTTTAGTTCAACATTATAGCAATGTTACCACTTCGGCGGGCGGTGTTATAATTTTGTTACTTTGTAATAAAGTAAGAATTTTGATTATTTAGTAGGGCGTGTTATAATTTTGTTACTTTTCAGATCGTATCTTTTAGTGATGTGCCTTTCAAACCCTTCCTTATTCGCTTCATAAACACGAGAACTTTCTTTTATCCCACCATTGGCAAAGAAAGCGACATCTTCTTTGCTGTTATCCTTATATATTCGTTTTTCAAAGCTTAAATACTTTGCCCATTCAATAGGATTTCTAGAAATCATGCTTGCTGTATTGATCTGAGTTTTCACGACATAAGGGAGTGGATCTTGTATTTCATTGGCCTTGTCTGATTCTTCAGCAGGATTGTTTATTGCAATATCGCCATTATCTAAGATATTGAATAAGTTGGGTTGCTCTCTTAATTCTTTTAACTTCTTTTTGTTAGGTTTGTAAGCCATTTGTTGCTCCTTTTAAAATTTAACTTTGGGTGCTTTGTGTAACTTCTTGTTCGCTTTCTTCATCGCCTTGTTGCATTTTCTTAAACAAGGCTCTTTTCTCTTCCATACTGATTTCACTCAGTGGCTTTTTTAAAATCTCATCAATTTCATTGTGATTTCCTTGCTCTATATTTTCATTAGCATTTTCTAAGGTAATGGGACTTTCATTGTCTTTCTCGCTTTCTTTTAAGTTTGAATTTTCAAGCTCTTGTGGTGTAATGGGATTATTCTCGTTAGGTTATAATGCACCACGCCTTTTAAGATTTTCAAATCATCATCGCTATAATATTTTCTAATCATCGCATAATCTTGCGTGATGAATAAGGGAACGACATTATAAGAGCGACAAAGTGCAGGCATTTCTAACAAGAAAGGCAATTTACCAAATCTAACAAATTCATCAGCAATGATAAAAATACGCTCTTCAGGTTTAGAGCTTTCTTTGACCATAAGGTTTTTAGCAATACTCTCTAAAAAGGCTCTTACTAAAGAAGAAAGTGTGCCTATATCAATTTGAGCGACTACAATATAAATACTGATATTGCCCGTTCTTAATTCTTCATAATCAAAGCTCATTTTAGAAGTAGCTTCACGCACTTTTGGGTCTTTATAGACATACATAAAACGCTTAAAAGAAGACATAATGCTCCCAAATTCATCATCAGGGGTGTTTGCCCAACTCCTAGCATCTGTCCTTATAATCTCATCTAACGCCCCTTTTGTTCCATAAGGGGGTTCAGGTTCTCTTGGGTCATAGTTTTTTTCATCATTCATATCTATGTATTTTTGGTCAGCCACTTGATTTAAAAAGAGTTTTAAAACATTAGCTTGGGGATTTTTCATGGGGGCGTTAGTTTGTGGGTCTAAGATAACTTCGCCTGTCTTTTTATCGTGTTGGTAAAGTTGCTTGTAATAAGGGCTTTTAGGGTGTATTAAGGGGGCATAATCATTAGCTGGTGCGATAGAGACATCATAAAAAGAGCTATGCCCTTTGGTTACTACTTGTAAAAGAGCAAAAAAGACAAAAAGCTCTTTAGCTTTAGATACCCAATGGTCTTCTTCATCTACAAAAATACCATCGCCTACTGCTTTAACATGCCTTAATTGCTCCGCAAAGGTCATCTTTTCAACAATCCTTTTATCAAAAGGATTGAAATAGCAAGTGTTATCATAAGGATTAAAAATTAAAATTCTATTGTTTAAGAATTTTTGTCTATAACCTGCGGTCTTATCTCTTAGTTCGCCTTTAATATCAGTGATAATACAGCTATTAGGCAAAGTCAATAAATTTGGCAAAGCCACACATGCAGTTTTTCCAGCACCAGGGGGTGCAACAATCATCGCTCCTAAGGGCTTGTCATAGCACACATTTCTAAGCTTTGGAAAACCAAATTTACCTAGAATAAAGCCATTATCAAATTGCACCCCTAATCTATGCACTACCTTACAAAAGCCCTCTTTGCTAAAAATTTTAAAGCATTCTATATCTTTAACATTAGCCCATCTCGCATAGCCATGCGAAGTTTCTGTGGTTTTTGGGAAATTGATATAAATCGTAGCCACAAAGGGCATTAAAGAGATTAGCATAGTAAGATAGACTTCAAATTTTAAATCTAAGATACTCGCCCCCTTATAAAGCCCTATAAACACGCTTTGAGAAAAGAAATAAGCCTGTCTCAACGACTTTAAGGCATCAAAAGTGTAATAATTTGCCAAGATAAAAAATAAGGGGATAAGTAAAATGCTAAAAAGCACGCAAAAAGCCTTCACAAATTGCATTTTCATGCGTTGTCCTTTTTTGGCTCAGTAGTAGATTGTTTTTCATTAAGAGCGTTGAGAATTTTTGAAATGGCGTTAAATTCTGTTTGGCTTTTTTGTTCTTTGTAAATTTGAAGTAATAATTCCAAAGAGACTTTTTTGCAATCTTCTATGTTTTTATTGAGCGTATCCATAGTCTTAAAAATCTCTTCTAAGAATGCTAAATTCTGCAAATAAAAGGGTTTGTTATACTTAATGGCAATGTTAGTGTTTTTAGTTAATTGATTGAGATTATTACTATTAGCAATGAGTTCTCTATAGACATGCTGATTGATACTAATGACTTTAAACAAGCTTTCATAAAATTCTTTTGTTTTTAGTGTTTCTTTGCTAGGGTCTAGGGCTAATAAAAGGCTTTCTATACACTCAGTAACGCTAATTTTTTTGACTTTTAAATAATTTTCTAAAATGTCCTTACATTCATTTGAAATAAAGCAATTGATACGCTTACCCAATTTTCGCTTGTTTTGATACTTTTTCATAAGCTACTTTCTAATTCTTTGGTGGGTAAGATTTCTTGAATATATCTAGTGTTAGTGGCTTTATCAAGCACAATTTGAACGACAATATCTACACTGCTTTCAAAGAATTTTCTTGCTACACTGACATCTAAACCACTTTTATTCATCTGTAGATTTAAAGCAATCGCCTCTATAACCCCATGCACACTATCTGCATGTAAAGTAGAAACCATTCCTTTATGTCCTGTGTTGCCAAACCTTAAAAAAAGCAAGGCATTTCGTGTGTCAATCTCGCCTACCATAAGTCTATCAGGACTCATTCTCATTGCCATATTCAAGGCGTTTTCATAGGTAAATTTAGAGCTTTCTGTCTTATCCACTAACAAGGATTTATGATTTTCAAACGCTCTTAAATCTAATTCTTCGCTATCTTCAACGCTTACTATTCGTGTGTGTTTGGGGATAAACTCAATTAGAGCGTTTAAAAAACTCGTTTTTCCACTGCCTGTGCCTCCACTAATGAGTAAGTTTTTGCCCTCAATCATTAAGTTTTGTAAATACTCATAATCGTATTGACAGATACTAGAAAGCTTGAAAGCTTTTAAATCAAACTTTTTATCACTTGGCACTCTAATATTCAAACTCAATTCATTATCCGCACTAATAGCAAAGTGGTTCATGCTCACTCTGTATCTAGAAGTAGGAATGGAAGTATTAAGGGTGGGGTAATTAGCATTAAAAAACAAATCTCTAAAACTTGCTAATTGTTCCCCAAACCCCAGAATAAAGGCTTTGTCTAAATTTTCATCAAAGACTTTTTCTCTTACTCCATTAAGCTTATAGAGCCAAATTTCTTTTTCTTTATTCATAATTAGCTCTGTAATACCGCTATCTAAATAAGGCAATAGCCTTAAAATAGCGTTTCTTAAAGCCCTATAATCTTTGAGTTTGTCTAAGTCCATAGAATTACTTTCTTTTTAATTCTTCAATATTGTTACTAAGCGTTTCAATCTTGTTATCCAAGTGCTTAATGCGTCTTTCAAACTCTCTTTGCAAGCTTTCACGCTTATTGATAGCCTTATCTAACTCATCAGTGCGTCGAACAATTAAATTGGCGTTGTTTTTTAATTCCTTAGCTTTTTGAATATTATTCAATGGCATTTTTTCTACTTCCTTTGGCTCTTGGTTTTGATTATTGGAGTTAATTTCTAACTCGTTTTCTTGCGTGATTTCATCTGACATCATTGGCTCCTTAAAATTAAAATAAATAAGCGTAGTTGAACGCTATGTAGCTAGAATTAGTCGCTTTGGTAAGAAAATTAGAAAACAAGACCTCGCCCTTAAAATTCCCGTTTTGAACGACAATTTTGCTAGGCACAACTGACTGATAGTTAATTGCTCCTCCAAAGCGATAATTCACTTCAAATTGATGATGGTTTAAGTAATAATGTAGTCCAATAGTGGGATAAAAACCATGATTAAAAATATCTTTAGGTTTATTAGTGATAAACTCACTATGGCTGGTTTTTATGGGGTCTATTTTTGCAAAATAATATTGCATATGCCAGCCAAAGCCCACACTTAATCCTAGTGTATGGCGGTTCTTTTTAATGACATTTAAAAAATCAAACAAATACTTCACATCTATGCCAAAATTTAAAGGCGTGTAATTAGCGCTAACTTTAGATTGGTAAATTTTTATGTCTGTGCTTACATCACTAGGTGTGCCTCCATACAAATGGCTTGAGATTTTAATCCCATGCCTTTTACTAGCTCCAAAATAATGCTGATAACCTATTAATAGTCCCATATTAAAATTAGCGTTTTTAAAAGTCTTGCTATAAGTGAGTAAATCATCTGTAGCATTAGAAATAAGGCTTAAACTTTGTTTTAAACTTGTGCCTGTAATAGCAATTTCTGAGCCTAAGAAAAAGCCATTTTTAGTTTGCATAGCTACTAGGTGTTTTTGAGACTTTTTTTGCTCTTTAACTTCTCTTTTAACTTGACTTTGTAACAACTCAGCACTTTGTAAAGGAGCTGATTGTTGCTTTTTAAGGGTATTTTGTGGAGCAATTTTTTGCTCCATTTTGTGTTCTAATTTCTGTTCTTGAGAAATGTCTTCTTGTTTATTTTCATCAGGCATAATGGCTAAAAAGCCCTCATTAGCTTGCAAATAACCAAGAGTAGTTAAAAACAAGGCTTTCTTTAAATTAGTGTTCATTTTTTTCCTTTCTTAATTGTTTGGGACAACCCAATTGTTGTGCGAAGCGCATGAGTAATTAGCATTAGGCGTCTGCGCCCATGAGCAATATTTACCCTTAGTGCTAGGTTTCCAAGCATTTCCAGAGCTAAAGTTATAACTCATACAAAGATTGCCATTCCCATTAGGGCGATAATAAGTCGCTTGCCAATTGGTAAATTCTTGTGTGTTAATGAGTTGTTTAACACCATTATTGAGATTAAGATTTTGGCTTAATACAGTGAGTTCAAAATTTTTGCGATACTCATCGCTTAAATTAGGGGTATTCACATAGATAGTGGATGGAAAGCGTTTGAGTGTTTTTTGAGCTTGTGAGACATAGTAATACTTATAGGTGTCATACACAGCATCACTATCGCCCTCATTTCTAGGGCGGATATATCCAATCGTAGTGCCTTGATTGATAGTCTGATATCGTGTAACCCACTTAGCTAGGGTGCGTAAATTACCTTGAGAATAGCCTGTATAGCTGTGTGTTTTAGTCCAAGACCCCCATCCATCATCACAATAAGAAGTGGTTATCCATTGACTGCTATTTAAAGACATTTCTTGAATTTCAAAAGTGGTATATTGTGGCAAATCATAATTTGAGCCACTAATAGTGTCTAAATCGCCTACATCTTCGCCTTTAACGCTACTTTCTACATTGATTTTGGTATAAGGTTGGATAATTTTAGGCACTTTACCCATATCAGAAGTGTAATCACAGCCTGTTACATTGTAGTATTGGTTAGACACCGTATCAAAGATACGAATTTGAGTGGGGCGATAAGCCTCTAATTTAGCGTTATCAAACTGCCATTTACCGCACGCATAAGTTTGGTAGCTAAATTTTAAAGGACTAACCACATCATGACTGATAAAGACTTTTTCTTTAGTAATGGGGTTAATATAGTATTGATCAATCACTCTTTGAACAGTGCGAGTGCTTGGGTCATTATCGTATTTAACTAATTGTTCTTGCACATTTGCAAAATCAGTGCAAGGTTTAGCTACATGGATTAAGTTATCAAGCCCACGAAATAAAATTTCTGTTTGAAAAAAACTTGCCATGCCACTTCCATAGCCTTTATTAGTGGTGGTATCTAGCTTGCATTTATTGGCATCTTCATACATAGGAAATTCAAATTGCTCCCCATATAAATCCACACAACCCCCAATGTTAATACTTTTGTTTTCTCTGTTGATAAAATAAAATTGTGTTTGCTTAATGGCTTTCATATTTTCAAAGTCGTAGTTGTATTGACAGACATTGTCATTTCTAAAAGCTTGCATTTTAAAGCAAGAGCCATTTCTATCCACAATGTCTATATTCATCGTATTGCCATTTCTAATAGGAGCGGTGCAAAATTCATTGGTATAATGGCTATCTGTACTAGCAGTGCCTCCATTAGCACTATTACTCCCATTAGCTCCGCTTGTGCCATCAATTCCATTAGTGCCATTAATTCCATTAGCACCACTACCATTTTGAAGTCCGGGAGAATAAGGGAAAGGAATAAAGCCCCCTCCCATGCCTCCTATACCTCCGTCTCCACTCATAAAGGGGGTATAGCCACTATTAGAACTCCCACTAGAGCCATTTCCACTCCCAGCAATTGGGGGGAATGGGTTAGAGCCTACGCCTTGATAACCACTTGTGCCATTAGCTCCATTTGCTCCACTACTTCCATTTTCCCCTTTAGCCCCATTATCACCAGAAGTGCCATTTACTCCATTTGCACTTGTACCATTAGAGCCAGCGTTATTGCTTGTGTCTCCATAACCACTTGCATATCCCATGCCACTTGCCCCACTCCCACTAAAACCTTTGCCATTTTTACTAGAGACATAAGCACTTTTACTCACCCCTATGGCATTAGACATCTCACTATCGTTTTCACCGCCTAAGACAATCCTTGTGCCTTTTTTAAGAACCAGTTTGCTTTTAATTTCTTTAATGGCGTTTGGGGGGCTTTGTAAGGTCTTATAATCATTGCCCTTTTTAATATGCGTTACACTAATAGAAAGATTAGCTCTGTTTTTAGAAACCTTGTAATTACCCATAGCAATGGTATTTTCTTGCACCTTATTACCCACAACAACTAAAGCCTTAAATTCGCTATTTTTTCTTAAATTCCAATCTTGCATAGTCTGAATGACAAGAGCATGGCTATTTGAAAGTGCTACACATAAACTCATTAAAATTTTAAACACATTAGATTTCTTCTTCATTGTTAATTTCCTCTTTTGTTTTGATTGGGGGTTTTTTCTCTTTAAAGAACTCCGCTAAAACCTCCCCATCTTTTGGTTTAGGGATAAAGATGTCTAAATTAGGGCTAATAAACACTCTGCTCCCCTCTCTAATGATGATAATGGGGTTTTGCGCTCCATATTGCCTTAGCATTTGATTGATAACTTGATTGATGCCCATGCCTGTATTTCTAGTGAGTTGCATAAGCAAGTAATCCCCAAAAAAAGGGTTGCCATCACCATTTCTATTTTGCCTATTAGCTAAGGCTGAAGTAATTCCTATTAAAAGACCATTAGAGAGCGTGTTAGTGAGTAAGGGGATACCATAGCGTTGAAAGTTTCGGCTAATGTATTTGCCTACTAAGCCATTATAACCCTTCACATCAGCCCCCCTTGCGTTAGTGAGCATGATGTTTATGCCTTGAGGCGTGATAATTCTAGTCCAAGCAATGTTAAGGCGGTATTGTCCAATTTGATTGTTATTATTGTAATAGCCTATAACCTTAGAGCCTTTAGGGATTAGCACCGCTCTACCCATAGAAGCAAATATATCGCTCTCTACTTGGGCGGTTACTTTTCCAGCAATTTGAGAGCTAATAGGCGTGATTAAAAAGGCTGGTATCATTCTATCAGCGGTTATAGTTCTTAAAAGCTTATGCTCATTAGTGCCGATGTCTTTATATTTTAAATTAGTAAAACTATCCACGCCGTATTCCGTCTCAGGCTTAGCGGCTGGTTTAGTTGGTTCTAAAGGTTTAAGGCGTGTGTTTAAAAATTCTAATTGCTCTTTAGTATGCTTTGGTTTAGGCTTTATTTTAGAGGGGCTTTGTAAAACTTGTTGTAAATGCGTGATAGTATTATTTTGCTGATTAAGATTGTTGTTAAGATGACTATAATCTTTAATGTTAGGATTAGCTGAAACACTAGGATTGGGGCTAGTTTGTGTTGTAGGCTCTTGGGTAGTTACTTCTGGTATTTCTTTGGCTTTTTCTTTTGGCTCTTCTTTGACTTCTTCAAAGAAATAATCACTTAAAGGGAATTTACTCTCACTTACCTGGAAGATTTCTTCTTTATTGTTATTGTTTGAGCCTTTATTAGCAAGCAATCCTAATGCCATTAAAACAACAAAGCCCCCAACACCTAAGCCTATCTTTTTAAGCAAGGATTGTTTCATCTTGCCCTCTTTGCTATCTTTTCTATACAAAGATAGGCTTTACCAAGCTTTAAATTCCATTGATTTGAGACATCTTCAGCGATTAAGTAATCGCCTACTACTCTGCTATTAACAGGATTATCATAGCCATCTATAACTTTATAAACTACAGGGAATTTACTTCTAGCATTAGAGCGGTTAAATTTAAAATAGGTAAATTGCTCATCATTAAAGATTTGAGTGGGTAAATCATCTTTGTATTTGGATTTGACAACCTTTTTACACATCCATAAGCAATACCATTTGCGTTTTTTCTTGTCTATAATGACATAGCCATATTCCATTTTTTTCTTGTTGATATAGATGTGATTGACATTGTCCCCAATTTTAATGAATTTGCCATCATCTTTGATTTTGGCGGAGTAATCCACATATTTCATTTCATCTTGGCTGTGTCTATGCTCTTTGAAAGTTTTAGTTTGATTGCTAATCACTTTAAAATTTTCTGAAGCCTTTCTAGAATTAGCTAAAGCGTTACTAGGTGGATAGCTAGGGGATTTGAAACGATTTAAAGAAATGGGAGCATTTGCTAACGCTATTTTAGTGGTAGTAGGGTTTTTAGATTTTGTAAGTGGGTTTTGCTCTTTAATATTTGGTGATTTTTTAGTTATCTTTTTAGGGACATTATGGCTTGTTTTAATGTCTTTGTTTTGGGTGCTATGAGTGGGTTTATTTTCTTTGTTGATTTCTTTCTTAGTGGTAGTGAAATTTTTAAAATACTCTTTAGAAGAAATATACACCATTAAGGCTGGGTTTTTAGAGCTAGTATATGTGGTTGAAAACATATAAAAGCTATAGACCTTACCGCTTTTTCCAATGATAGTTAAATTGCTATCTACGCCAATTTGCAAGGGCTTAACGAGTAAGATATTAGAAATTAAATGCTCTTTATCTTCGCCAAGCATTTTAGTAGAAAAGCCTATATCATCGCCTAGAACCACTTGTGCGATTGGCTCATCAAAAATAAAAGTGGTTGTCATAGCATATCTTAGGCGAATATTGAAAGTATCGCCTATGGTGTAGTGGATAAAGTGGGTGTTATCTTTGATAGAGCGATTTTTAGCAAAAAAATTGGCTTGGATGGCATTGAAGTTTGTCATAGGTTTTAAAGAATTATCTTCATCGCTATTATCATCGCTTAAAACTTCATCGCTCTTTTGAGTTTGTTTGGAGTTTTCTTTATTTGCATAAGGGCTATTAGCACTAAACGCACTAATAGGCGCATCATTAGGTTTTGGGGTGAGTTTATCATTAACATAATTAGTGGCGTTAGTGATAGTTTGCTTGGTTTTATTAAGAGCGTTATTAGTGAATTGCTTGGCGTTATTTAGCATTGTTTGAGTTTGTGTGTTATTTGGTTGGTTATTTTGTATAGGTGTAGTGGGTTGTGAATAAGGGTTTTGATTTGGCATAGGTGTTTGCATAGAATTGGGCTGTGTGTTGTAGTTAGTGCTAGGTTGTGTTTCTTGGTTAGTCTGGTTAGTGAATTACCCAATCGCTTTAGCGGTTGGGTAATTCACAACTCTCTAATTGCGTGTTTATGCTAGATGTGATACTTTCTTGCAACTTATGCGTAACAATGCGTTTTAACTTAGGCAAAACCCTTTCTTGAATTTTATTCTCCCATTTTTCAAAAGAGATTTTTTCTAACTCTTGGTTTTTAGCAATGCTTGTTTGAATGCTTTTAATTAGCTCTTCTTGATTTTCTTTGGTATCTTGTTCTAAAAACTCTTCTTGTTGGTTTTTTTCTTGTTCTTCTAAAAACATGCTTAAACTCATAAAAAAGCATTTAGCGTATTCTTTAATATTTTCTTTAGTAAAAGAGCCTATTTCAAAGGAATTTTCTAATTCTTTTAAATGCTCTCTAAGTTCTTGCAAATTAGACATGTGTCCCCCTTAAAAAAGAGTTGTTTAAGTCCTTTAACGCACAAGGGGATTTTTTCATTTCTATGAATTTCTCTGAGCATGCACATAGAAACATAGCCACTATCACAAAAACTAAACGCATGATGTTTTTCATTTAAGCACCTTTTCTAAGTGTTTTTTGTCATCAAAATTTTCGTGTTTGTTACTCACAAAGACTTCTCGCCAAGTTTTAGGGTAATGCTTAATGAGATTATCAATGTGTTCTACCATGCTAGAATTAGAGCTAAAGATTTGTAGGTAATTACCCAAAGAACTTAGGCTCACATCTATAATGTTAGATGAGCCATCATTCATGTTTTTGAGTAAGACTTTGTATTCATTAACGGCGGTGTTTTCTAAAAAATGTTTTTCTGTATCGCTTAGTCTAATGCCAAATTTATCGTTTAAATCTTTGGTATCAATATTTCTTTGGGGATACAAAATCAATTGCCCCATATTTTTTATAAAGCTTTGAGCGTTTCTCACTTCGCTTAGTTGGTTAATGTCTTGTAAGGCTAGAACAATCACCCCATTAGCCTTTCTAGCTTGAGTAATGATTTCATTGATTTTTTTATTCATCATTTCATTTTGAGCGTAAGACTTAAACTCATCAATAAAGCATAAAAACCCACGATTGATTTTTAAGGCTCTGTCAATCATCTTATGAAAGACATAGTAGGCTAAAAGCCCAGCGTCATCATCATTATGTAAAATGCTATCGGTATTTATGGTGCTAATACGAGTTTTAAAATCTAGACTATCCATTCGGCTAGAAAATAAGGAAGATTTTAAATAGTCTTCAAAACTACTATCTAAAATGTCTGTATTGGTTTTAACAATGGCATTGACAAACTCTTTTAAATCAAAAGGAAGAGGTAATTCTTGGTTGCTAAATTTGGCTTGTTTGACTTCATCGTTATAATTTCTATACATCGTATCAATAGCATTTAAAATGGCTGTTCTATCTTCTACTTTATCCTTATGGTCATCATAACTATCCACTTTTGCCATTTGGGCATAAAAATGCAATAAAAAGGCTCTATTAGTTGCACTATCTTCTAATGAAAAAGGGTTAATATGAAAGTTTTCGCCTTGATTATAAATCCCATCAAAATACTTGGTAAAGGAATACAAACCATTTAGTCTATCAAGAGCTAAAATATCAATGTTAGAATATTTTAAGGCACTCATCATCAAATAGCTAATGAGTGTGGTTTTACCAGCACCTGTTGCTCCTATAATCATGGTATGTCCCACTACTCGTGCGACATTGTGGGCTAACACGCCCTTATGTTTGACTTCTTGATTATGAAAATTAAACAAATAAGGGCTATGGTCTAGGTTCTTAAACACAGATAAGGGCATATCCCCCCAAGAATTTGCTCTAAAACCTGTATTATTTTTCTCAAACAAAATCAAAGATGCTATGACTTGGGAAGTTTGATGTCTCATTCTAGGGTTGATATTGGCGTTATTTGGGAAGAATGAAAAATAAGATGGTTTTAGCCCTATAGTTTCTGTAACACTGCCTAGTCCAGCATTATTAAGCAAGGATAAAATCTCTTTTAAAGACTTGTCTAATTTAGCTTTACTTTTAGCCCTTATAACTAAGTTTAAAGCACACTCTTGCATGCTCAAACGATTGGCTTGCACTAATTCTATATAATTATCAATATCAGCTTTTACTATTTTAGAAAGCGTGAGCTTTTTCTTAGTTTTTAAAAAATTCAGGCTTTCAAATTGCCCTAAAGAGCGGATATGAAAGATTAAATCTAGTTCAATTTGGGTGTGTAAAAGAGTAGATATAGGGAGCGAAGAAATTTCTTCGCTCTCATAAGCCTTAATCCCCACACACGCACAAAAGGTGTTTTGATTTTGAAATTCAATGACAAAGTAATCTTTCTTAAAATGCACATTAGATGCAATATAGCTATCGCTTAATCGCTTTAATTTAGGATTAAAGGCGATGTATTTGCCATTGATGTATTCTGCGTAGAAATTTAATACTTCTTTAGAATTTAAGAGAGTGGGTTTAAACTCTCTTAATGCGTTTTTCACTCTTTCTATGGTTTGAATGAGTAAGGCTCTTTTACTTGTGGTGCTAAAGGTTATCTTTTTTTTTGAACTTGTTTTTCTTGTCTTTTTTAGAGCTTGTGTTTGAATGAGTTTCATTGGAGCTATTTTCATTCTCTTGTTTATCTTCTTTAGAGCTTTCTTCTAACTCTTCATTAATTGAAGTAGTCATTTCCAATTTCTTTTTTTCAAAGAAAGACTTGACATTAGAAGTGATAGTTTCAAACACTAAAAAATACTCTGTTTTATAGATTTCCTTGCTTTCAAATTGTGTGATAATAGCTTTGGCATAAATATTGTCAATATTTGGACTTTGATTGATAAATTCCTTACGCCTTTTAGCCACAATTCTTAATTGAATGTCTTTACTAATGGTGTTGAGAACATTTTGTCTAGTATCAAAATAGCCCTCTAAGTCTTTTTGCATTAAATTAGAATAGCTTAGTCCTTGTAAGGATATAATGCCTACTAGATTTTCTTGTTTGGTAATAATGAAAGTATCATCATACAAGCCTAAAATATTGCACTCCTGTGCCATAGAATAGGTTTTTGGCACAAACCCTGCTAAAAGGTCTATGGCTTTTTCCTTGCAATATTTAAGGGCGCTTTCTAACATTAAGAAGACTTTCTTTTTCTTTTAGGGGTGTTTTTATTGCTTTGATTAGCTAAAACAACTTCTTTATGCAACTCATCTACAATATTTCTAATATTAGTAACAAGAATATAGGCATCTAAATGAGCTTCTTTTTTCATTAACGCATTCACACTTGATTTTAAGCTAGAGATAGCTTGTTCTAAGTTGTAAGAAATGGTTAATGGATTAGGTTTTTCTACTAAGACTTCTTTTTGCATATTTTTTCCTTTTAAGCGTAAAATGAATTAGCTTTGGTTTTAATTTTGGAATGAGCGATTAAAATGTCACTTATATCTTCATCAAAGAACTCCGCTATGCTAAAAATTAAGAGAAAGCACACATAAAGCACAAAAGAGTTCAATATATCTAGCCAAGGCATCATAATAAAAGGCACAAATCCTGAGAGTAAAAAACTCTTAGCATTGAGCCAAAGAAATTTTTCTTTGGAGCTGATTTCTTTGAGATTAGAAACTGAAATACCAACTAATTGCATGGGGACTTCTTTTAAAAAATACTCATAAACCAGTTAGCTAAGGCTGGGGCTTTAAAAAAGATTGCAGCACCAATTGCAATAGCAAGCACGGTCATTAAAATTTCTTTCCATCTATCTAAGTTTTTCCATATGAAAATAGCAAGTCCTAAAAAAATAACCATTAAAATGCCTTTAGCCGTAGGGCTAGTGAGCTGTTGTTCAATGGAATTAAAAAAGGTAGTCATATCCGCTTGTAATAAAAGAGGTGAAAAACCTAAAAAGGCGATAAGCTTTCTAAAATGCCTTAATTTTTTCATGCAATGTTCCTTTCTTTTTTAATCACGCAAAATTTCGCTAACACTTTGTAAGTATTTTGATTGAGCTTAAAATCTAAGTGATAAATAACAAGTTCTTCATCAAACTCTAAATTTTCTTCATTGACAACTTGCGTTAAATGAATGATTTGATTTTTTAAGGCTTGTGTCATTTCATAGGTAATAACCTTTAAAACACCGATTTGTTTGATTTGAGCTAAATTCAAAGGCTCTTTGTCTTTTAGTAGGGCAAACTCACTCTCAAAAGTAAAATGCCCTAAGCTATTTTCTAAATGCTTTTCTAGCAATGAAAAATCTTTATCCCATAAATAACTGCAAGTAAGCTCTGTTTGGCTCTCTAAGGTTTTTGCGATTGTCTCTTGTTTTTTGTTTGAATAAAACTTTTCTAAATACTCTTTTACATTCAGCAATGTTTCATCAATTTGTATGGACTTCTTGTGTAAGATTAGTTCAATCATTGTTTTCCTTTAGTAAATTTGAAAACTCTTCTCTTGTTAATTCATTCTTAGTTTCAGTTGTTGTTATCCAATAAGCTTGTAGATTTTTTTGTAAAGCTTTTTCAAACAAATCCGCTAAAAACTTTTCTTGTGTTTCGGTATACATTTGCGAAAAATCAATTTGTAAAATCAGTTTGCTGTTTTTCTTATTGAAACAAATATTTAAAGTTGTGCTTGGTGTCATTCTTAAGCACTCTCTTGAAAGTAGTTTGAAACTTTGGGTGAGTTGTTAATAGGTTCGCCTACACATTCTTTGTCTTTTAAAGCCTTTAAGAGATTTTTCTTCACAATGGCTGTTTGATAGAAACAAAGATTAGAAGGAATGTCTTTGTTTGTTAAATCCTTGTATGATAAAGTGTAAGTGGTATTAGGATTAGAAATAGGCGTGAATTTTAAAACAACATTATTAACTCTTTGCATAAGCTCTTGGCTAGGAATATGCATAACACATTCTTTGTTGTTAATTTTTACTCTCTCAATTTCTTTGGCAAACTTTTCTAAGAAACGCATAATCTGTAAGAAAAAAGGCGATGGGATATTGTTCTTTTGATTAGTTCCTACGTAGTTATAGCCCTCTAATTCTCTGTAATCTTTAAGATACACATACAAGTATCTTTGTTTTCCTTTAATGACTTCAATAAAACCTTGCTCTTCTAATATATTGACATTCTTTCTTAGAGTTCTTGCTACAACTTGCAAAAACATTTTGGCGTAATGTCTATCTAGGGCAATCTTATTAGACTTAGCATTAAATGCGAGCTTGTAGAGTATGTCTAATAATCTTTTAGCTCCTTGTCCGCCTACAAAGCTTATAGAACCTTGCTCATGCATAATGCTAGGATTAAAGAGTTTGTAGTCTAAATCTTTTTTAAATTTGAAATAATGCTCATGCGTGTTTTTAGCATAAGCAAGATTTGCCTTATAAAGTGTGTTTAACTCATCTTTATCTAAATTAGGTTTTAATGTCTTTGCCATAGTTTTCAAGTCCCTTTCTATGAGACTTAGAGACAGAAACTAACATTCTAGTAAGAATGTAATTTATAAAAAATCAATAATAAGGAGCCTATTTATAAAAAAAGAATAAAAAAGATATATATAATATAGTAATTGCAATTATATAAACATCTCTCCCCTATTAATAATAAAATTGTAAAGAAAAATTTTTCCGATTTTTATTCTATAAACAAAATTTCAAAATTTATGGTAGAATACAGAAATAGTTTTTAAAAAGTTAGCATTAGAAAATTAAGAAGCTTAGAGCTAGCTAAATAATTACATTCTTTTAATGATAATGAGTTGAGCGAAATCGTTATTAGAGAACAACAATACGGCTCTAAAACCCAAGCCATGCTGTATTTTTGCTTTTCTATTTTGGAGTTAAAAACCGCTACCCCCTTATTAAACAGAACGGCTGCACTCAAAGAGCATGCTCTTTTGATTATCCATAAAACCAACACTCTTGTGTTTTTAGAAATGCTTAAAATTTTTGGACTTTTAAGCCAAGCGCACCATAACGATGTGTTAAAGATTTTAGAAAAAATACTTCAAAATTAACTGATAATACGGATTGATTAGAAAGGGAATAAATATCCAACGCTATAAAGGTCTAGGTGGGATAAAACCATTTATGGGGAATAACCATGTATCAATAAAACGCGCTTCATAAAGCTATAAAAACAAGGCTGGGCTTTAAACTTGTATCGTTTTTCTTTAATGGCTTATGTTATACTAATAAAATACAGATTCAATTGAAGGCATTAAACGACTGCATGGTATTTTTTCATAAGAAAATTATTTTAAATTTTATCTATTCTTTAATAGTTGCTTTTTTATTCCCTTTATCCTATGGGGTTCTTTTAAAAGCCGATGGAATGGCTAAAAAGCAAACTTTATTGGTGGGCGAAAGGCTTGTGTGGGATAAGCTCACGCTGTTAGGGTTTTTAGAAAAAAACCATATTCCCCAAAAACTCTACTACAACCTAAGCTCTCAAGATAAAGAATTGAGCGCTGAAATCCAAAGCAATGTTACCTACTACACTTTAAGAGATGCAAATAACACGCTCATTCAAGCCCTTATCCCTATAAGCCAGGATTTGCAAATCCATATTTACAAAAAAGGGGAGGATTATTTTTTAGACTTTATCCCCATTGTTTTCACTCGTAAAGAAAGAACCCTCCTTCTTTCCTTACAAACTTCGCCCTATCAAGATATTGTCAAAGCCACCAATGACCCCCTTTTAGCCAACCAATTGATGAACGCGTATAAAAAAAGCGTGCCTTTTAAACGCCTAGTGAAAAACGATAAAATCGCTATCGTTTATACAAGGGATTATCGTGTGGGGCAAGCGTTTGGCCAGCCGACCATTAAAATGGCAATGGTTAGCTCTCGTTTGCACCAATACTATCTTTTTTCCCATTCAAACGGGCGTTATTATGACTCAAAAGCACAAGAAGTAGCAGGGTTTTTACTAGAAACCCCGGTGAAATACACCCGCATTTCTTCGCCTTTTTCTTATGGGAGGTTCCATCCTGTTTTAAAAGTCAGACGGCCTCATTACGGCGTGGATTATGCGGCTAAACATGGCAGCTTGATCCATTCAGCATCAGACGGCCGTGTGGGTTTTATAGGGGTTAAGGTAGGGTATGGGAAGGTGGTTGAAATCCATTTGAATGAATTGCGCTTGGTGTATGCTCACATGAGTTCTTTTGCTAAGGGGTTGAAAAAAGGCTCGTTCGTTAGAAAAGGACAAATCATAGGCAGAGTGGGAAGCACGGGTTTAAGCACCGGGCCGCATTTGCATTTTGGCGTGTATAAAAACTCCCGCCCTATCAATCCTTTAGGCTATATCCGCACCGCTAAAAGCAAATTATACGGCAAGCAAAGAGAGGTTTTTTTAGAAAAAGCTCAGCATTCTAAGCAAAAATTAGAAGAACTTTTTAAAACCCATTCTTTTGAAAAAAATTCATTTTATCTTTTAGAGGGTTTTTAATGTCTTATTTTAAGAATATTTTCAATCAAAAATCTTTAGTGGATGATTCCAGTGTGTATTTAGAGCCTTGTTCTGGCTCTAATTTTATAGAATTAAAGCGCATGCATTATAATGAAGAGAATACTAAGAAAACATGGGATATTATTAAGTCTTTAGACAGCGTGGCTATTTTGCTTTATGAAAAAGAATCCGATTGCTTTGTGATTGTGAAACAATTCCGCCCAGCCATTTATGCTCGTAATTTTTATTTTAAGCGCGATCAAGATCAAAATATTGACGGATACACTTATGAATTGTGCGCGGGGCTTGTGGATAAGGCTAATAAGAGTTTAGAAGAAATCGCTTGCGAAGAAGCGCTAGAAGAATGCGGTTATCAAATTAGCCCTAAAAATTTAGAAACCATAGGCCAATTTTATAGCGCGACCGGCTTGAGCGGGAGTTTGCAAACGCTCTATTACGCTGAAGTGCATAAGAATTTGAAGGTTTCAAAGGGTGGGGGGATTGATGCAGAAAAGATTGAAGTGCTGTTTTTAGAGCGATCAAAAGCTCTTGATTTTATAATGGATTTTCAATACGCTAAAACCACCGGATTGTCTTTAGCCATTTTATGGCATTTAAAAAAGTTTAAAAATGTTTAAAAGGAATTGTATGTTAAGGCTTTTGATAGGACTTCTTCTAATGAGTTTTATAAGCTTGCAATCAGCCTCTTGGCAAGAACCCTTAAGAGTGAGTATAGAATTTGTGGATTTGCCTAAAAAAATCATTCGTTTTCCGGCTCATGATTTGAAAGTGGGGGAGTTTGGTTTTGTCGTTACTAAACTTTCAGATTATGAAATCGTTAATTCTGAAGTGGTCATTATTGCCGTTGAAAATGGCGTCGCAACGGCTAAATTCAGAGCGTTTGAGTCTATGAAACAAATCCATTTACCCACTCCAAGAATGGTCGCTAGAAAGGGGGATTTAGTCTATTTTAGGCAATTCAACAACCAAGCGTTTTTAATCGCTCCTAATGATGAACTCTATGAGCAAATCAGAGCGACTAACACCGATATTAATTTTATTAGCTCTGATTTGTTGGTTACCTTTTTGAATGGGTTTGACCCAAAAACCGCTAATTTAAGGAAAGCGTGCAATGTTTATAGCGTGGGGGTGATTTATATTGTAACCACGAACACGCTCAATATTTTAAGCTGTGAGAGTTTTGAAATTTTAGAAAAAAGAGAGCTAGATACAAGCGGTGTTACTAAAACTTCCACGCCGTTTTTTTCTAGGGTTGAGGGCATTGATGCAGGCACGCTAGGGAAACTTTTTTCAGGCAGTCAGTCTAAAAATTACTTCGCTTACTATGACGCTTTAGTAAAAAAAGAAAAACGCAAAGAAGTGAGGATTAAAAAGCAAGAAGAAAGGATTGATTCTAGAGAAATTAAACGAGAAATCAAGCAAGAAGCCATTAAAGAGCCTAAAAAAGCCAATCAAGGCGCAGAAAACGCTCCCACTTTAGAAGAGAAAAACTACCAAAAAGCAGAGCGAAAACTTGACACTAAAGAAGAAAGGCGTCGTTCAAGAGATGAAAGGAAGAAAACTAAAGCCACCAAAAAGGCTATGGAATTTGAAGAAAGAGAAAAAGAGCATGATGAAAGAGACGAAAAAGAGACTGAAGGAAGAAGAAAAGCTTTAGGAATGGATAAAGGCAATGAAAAAGTCAATGCCAAAGAAAACGAGCAAGAAATCAAGCAAGAATCCGCTAATGAGCCAAGTAGTGAAAACAACGCCACTCCAAAAGACACAGAAAACACTCCTGTCTTAAAAGAAAACGCCTCTAAAAAAGAAGCGCCAAAACCAAGCTCTAAAGAGGAAAAACGCCGCTTGAAAGAAGAAAAGAAAAAAGCCAAAGCCGAACAAAGAGCGAGGGAATTTGAACAAAGAGCGAGGGAACATCAAGAAAGAGATGAAAAAGAGCTTGAAGAAAGAAGAAAAGCTTTAGAAATGAATAAGAAGTAAGCCCATGTTAGAGAAGCAACACATCCAATACTTTAAAAACCTGGTAGGGGGAGAGGATTTTTTCACCGATTTAGCGCATTTGAACGCTTATTGCTATGACGCTACCAAAGAAAGGCATTTGCCTAGCGGTGTGATTTTCCCTAAAAATGAGCAAGAAATCAGCCAGATCTTAAAATATTGCAACGAGCATCGCATCATCGTTGTGCCTAGGGGGGCTGGGAGCGGTTTTACAGGGGGGGCGTTGAGCGTGAGCGGGGGGCTAGTTTTAAGCGTAGAAAAGCATTTGGATAAGATTTTAGAGATTGACACTAAAAATTTAATCGCTAGAGTAGAACCGGGCGTGATTAACAAGCATTTCCAAAACGAAGTGGAAAAGTTGGATTTATTCTACCCTCCAGATCCAGCGAGCGAAAATCAAAGCACTTTGGGGGGGAATGTCGCTGAAAATGCCGGTGGCATGCGCGCGGCTAAATACGGCATCACTAAAGATTATGTCATGGCTTTAAGGGTGGTTTTAGCGAATGGCGAAATCATAAGGGCGGGCAAAAAAACGATTAAAGATGTCGCCGGCTTTAATATCGCAGGGCTGATGATCGCTAGTGAGGGATGTTTGGGCGTGATTTCTGAAATCACTTTAAAGCTTTTAGCCAAACCGCCCCTAAAACAAAGCGCAATGGGGGTTTTTAACCATATTGAAGACGCCATGAACGCTGTTTATAAGACAATGAGCAGTGGGGTTACGCCTGTGGCGATGGAATTTTTGGATAATTTGAGTATAAGGGCTGTGGAAGAACGATTTTCTAAAGGCTTACCCAAAGACGCTGGAGCGATACTCATCACTCAAGTGGATGGCGTGGTAAAAGAGCAGATTGCATGGCAACTCAATGAGATAGAAAAGCATTTCAAAGTCAATGGGTGCGTGGATTTTAAGATCGCTCAAAACGAACAAGAAGAGCAGGATTTGTGGTTTTCAAGGCGTAACGCTTCTCAAAGTATTAGCGTTTATGGTAAAAAGAAGTTGAATGAAGACGTGACCGTTCCTAGGGCGAGTTTGCCGAGTTTGTTGCAAGAAGTCGCCAAAATCAGCCATAAATACGGCTTTAAAATCCCTTGCTTTGGGCATACGGGCGATGGTAATGTGCATGTGAATATCATGCTAGAAGATCCTAAAAGAGATTTAGAAAAAGGGCATAAGGCTATGGAAGAGATTTTTCAGGCCGCTATTAGTTTGGAGGGGACTTTAAGCGGGGAGCATGGCATAGGCTTGTCTAAAGCCAAATTCATGCCTTTAGCGTTTAATCATAGTGAAATGGAGCTTTTTAGGAACATTAAAAAAGCCCTTGATCCTAATAATATTTTAAACCCTTTTAAAATGGGGCTGTAAGGTTTAAAAGCAAGGAAAGCGCATGAAAATCGGTGTTTATGGAGCGAGCGGTCGTATAGGGAAACTGCTCTTAGAAGAATTAAAGGGGGGGTATAAGGGATTAGAGCTGTCTAGCGTGTTTGTCAGGCAAAAATGCGAAACGGATTTTAGCTCTTTTTCACACGCCCCTTTAGTAACCAATGATTTAAAAGCGTTTGTGAGGGCATGCGAATGCGTGATTGATTTTTCTTTACCTAAAGGCGTGGATCATTTGCTAGAGGCTCTTTTAGAATGCCCTAAAATTTTAGTTTCTGGCACAACCGGTTTAGAAAAAGAAACGCTAGAAAAAATGCAAAAATTAGCCTTAAAAGCGCCGCTTTTGCACGCGCACAACATGTCTATAGGGATTATGATGCTTAACCAATTAGCCTTTTTAGCTTCTTTGAAATTAAAAGATGCGGATATTGAAATTATAGAAACGCACCACAATCTCAAAAAAGACGCTCCGAGCGGCACAGCGTTGAGTTTGTATGAAACTTGCGCTAAGGCTAGGGGGTATGATGAAAAAAACGCCCTAATCACTCACAGAGAAGGTTTGCGCTCTAAAGAAAGCATTGGCATAGCCGCTTTAAGGGGGGGCGATGTCGCCGGGAAGCACACGATAGGGTTTTATTTAGAGGGCGAATACATAGAGCTTAGCCATACGGCGACTAACCGATCTATTTTTGCTAAAGGGGCTTTAGAAGTGGCTCTATGGCTTAGAGATAAAGCCGCTAAAAAATATGAAATCAGCGAAATGTTTGGTTGAACGCTTGAACCTTTTTTGTGTAGATGGTTCATGCTTCTATAATGGGAATACCGCTCTTTGTTAGCCTTATTAAAGGGCTTTTACTATACTATAAGGCTTGCATTAAAAGGGTTTGTTTTGTAAGGATTGATCTTGCCTTGGGTTAGTAACATATATAATATTTGGCATTTTTTCATTAATATTGAAAAAGTCCGATCGTTGCAAGCGTCTAAAGGCTAGGGACGATTCACATTTTTACCCACAATTAACAAAAATTTGCTAAAATAGAAAAATTTTAACAAGAATAAGAAATAAGAAATAAGAAATAAGAAATAAGAAATAAGAAATAAGAAATAAGCCTTTTTGAAGAAATCAAATGCAACGCTAAAGATGGTTGGAGAAATGGCTGGGAGCAAGGTGGGTGCATGAAGCGTTCTAAAAATAGTTTGGTTTGTGTGTCATGCTTACTATAGCATGTAAGCATGTATTTGTAATTAAGCGTTTGTGATCCACAGATCCACATGGGAAACAAAATGGAAAACAAATCAATAGGACAGATTTTCAAAGACAGCTTCAAAAAAAGTTTCTTTAGTGGTCTATGGAGTTGCTTAAAATGGAGCTTTATCCTCACTCTGATCAGCTTGGGTTTGTTTCTGCTTGTTTTTAGGTTTCAACCTGAGACGATTAAAAAATACATCAAAGATCCTAAAGATCTACAATTCTACAACGACTTGAGAAAGAAAAATGGTTGGGACAAGTAGGTTTATTGTTCCTAAATTATGCCAGTTGCCAAACAAAAGCGTCGGTTTTGATTTGAATCAAAAAGGATACACGCTAGACCAGTTAATCTAGTAGTGCTTGCGTGAAAGTGTAAAAATATTTTTTTTATGGTATAATAACACCATTTATTCCAATCTGAAAGGAAACGCATGAAATTTCTTACAAGAATCACTGACAGCTACAAGAAAGTTGTAGTAACTTTAGGGCTAGTGATAACAACCAATCCTTTAATGGCGATCAACTCTCCTGCAACAGGCGTTACTGAGACTAAAACTTTGGTTATTCAGATCATTTCTGTTCTAGCGATCGTAGGTGGTTGCGCTCTAGGGGTCAAAGGCATAGCGGATATTTGGAAAATCTCTGATGACATCAAAAGAGGTCAGGCAACTGTTTTTGCTTACGCGCAACCCATAGCTATGTTAGCGGTGGCAGGCGGTATTATCTATTTGAGCACTAAGTTTGGCTTCAATATTGGCGAGAGTGGAGGAGCTAGCTAAATTGATCAACAATAATAGTAATAAAAAACTAAGAGGCTTTTTTTTGAAAGTTCTCTTAAGTCTCGTTGTTTTCAGTTCGTATGGGTCAGCCAATGATGACAAAGAAGCCAAAAAAGAAGCGCTAGAAAAAGAAAAAAACACTCCCAATGGGCGTGTTTATACGAATTTAGATTTTGATAGTTTCAAGGCGACTATCAAAAATTTGAAAGACAAGAAAGTAACTTTCAAAGAAGTCAATCCCGATATTATCAAAGATGAAGTTTTTGACTTCGTGATTGTCAATAGAGTCCTTAAAAAAATAAAGGATTTGAAGCATTACGATCCAGTTATTGAAAAAATCTTTGATGAAAAGGGTAAAGAAATGGGATTGAATGTAGAATTACAGATCAATCCTGAAGTGAAAGACTTTTTTACTTTTAAAAGCATCAGCACGACCAACAAACAACGTTGCTTTCTGTCATTGCGCGGAGAAACAAGAGAAATTCTATGCGATGATAAGCTATACAATGTTTTATTGGCTGTATTCAATTCTTATGACCCTAATGATCTTTTGAAACATATTAGCACCGTAGAGTCTCTCAAAAAAATCTTTTATACGATTACATGTGAAGCGGTATATCTATAAAGAGAGGGGTGTTTGTGGCAAGCAAGCAGGCTGATGAACAAAAAAAGCTAGTTATAGAGCAAGAGGTTCAAAAGCGGCAGTTTCAAAAAATAGAAGAGCTTAAAGCAGACATGCAAAAGGGTGTCAATCCTTTTTTTAAAGTCTTGTTTGATGGGGGGAATAGGTTGTTTGGTTTCCCTGAAACTTTTATTTATTCTTCTATATTTATATTGTTTGTAACAATTGTATTATCTGTTATTCTTTTTCAAGCCTATGAACCTGTTTTGATTGTAGCGATTGTTATTGTGCTTGTAGCTCTTGGATTCAAGAAAGATTATAGGCTTTATCAAAGAATGGAGCGAGCGATGAAATTTAAAAAACCTTTTTTGTTTAAGGGCGTGAAAAACAAAGCGTTCATGAGCATTTTTTCCATGAAGCCTAGTAAAGAAATGGCTAATGACATCCACTTAAATCCAAACAGAGAAGACAGACTTGTGAGCGCTGCAAACTCCTATCTAGCGAATAACTATGAATGTTTTTTAGATGATGGGGTGATCCTTACTAATAACTATTCTCTTTTAGGCACAATCAAATTGGGGGGTATTGATTTTTTAACCACCTCTAAAAAAGATCTCATAGAGTTACACGCTTCTATTTATAGCGTTTTTAGGAATTTTGTTACCCCTGAATTCAAATTCTATTTTCACACTGTTAAAAAGAAAATCGTTATTGATGAAACCAATAGGGACTATAGTCTTATTTTTTCTAATGATTTCATGCGAGCCTATAATGAGAAGCAAAAGAGAGAAAGTTTTTATGATATTAGTTTTTTTCTGACCATAGAGCAAGATTTATTAGACACTCTCAATGAACCCGTTATGAATAAAAAGCATTTTGCAGACAATAATTTTGAAGAGTTTCAAAGGATTATTAGAGCCAAGCTTGAAAACTTCAAGGATAGGATAGAGCTCATAGAAGAGCTATTGAGCAAATACCACCCCACTAGATTGAAAGAATACACCAAAGATGGCATTATTTATTCCAAACAATGCGAGTTTTATAATTTTCTTGTGGGAATGAATGAAGCCCCTTTTATTTGCAACCGAAAAGACTTGTATCTCAAAGAAAAAATGCATGGTGGGGTGAAAGAAGTTTATTTTGCTAATAAGCATGGAAAAATCTTAAATGATGATTTGAGTGAAAAATATTTTAGCGCTATTGAGATCAGTGAATACGCCCCTAAATCACAGAGCGATTTGTTTGATAAAATCAACGCTCTAGACAGCGAATTTATCTTTATGCATGCTTATTCGCCTAAAAACTCACAAGTTTTAAAGGACAAACTGGCTTTCACCTCTAGAAGGATTATTATTAGTGGAGGCTCTAAAGAGCAGGGCATGACTTTGGGTTGCTTGAGCGAATTAGTGGGTAATGGTGATATTACGCTAGGCAGTTATGGTAATTCTTTAGTGCTGTTTGCTGATAGCTTTGAAAAAATGAAACAAAGCGTTAAGGAATGTGTCTCTAGTCTTAACGCTAAAGGTTTTTTAGCCAACGCAGCGACTTTCTCTATGGAAAATTACTTTTTTGCCAAACATTGCTCTTTTATTACGCTTCCTTTTATTTTTGATGTAACTTCTAATAATTTCGCTGATTTTATCGCTATGAGGGCTATGAGTTTTGATGGCAATCAAGAGAATAACGCTTGGGGCAATAGTGTGATGACGCTAAAAAGCGAGATCAATTCGCCTTTTTATCTGAACTTCCACATGCCTACTGATTTTGGTTCAGCTTCAGCAGGACACACTTTAATACTTGGCTCAACAGGTTCAGGTAAGACAGTGTTTATGTCAATGACTCTAAACGCTATGGGGCAATTTGCCTATAATTTTCCTGCTAATGTCAGCAAAGACAAGCAAAAGCTCACTATGGTCTATATGGATAAAGATTATGGCGCTTATGGGAATATTGTCGCAATGGGTGGGGAGTATATCAAGATTGAGCTAGGGACAGATACAGGATTAAATCCTTTTGCTTGGGCGGCTTGCGTGCAAAAAACAGATGCAACAATGGAACAAAAACAAACAGCTATTTCTGTTGTCAAAGAGCTTGTGAAAAACCTAGCGACCAAAAGCGATGAAAAAGATGAAAATGGCAACAGCATCTCTTTTAGCCTAGCAGATTCTAACACGCTTGCAGCGGCAGTAACCAACCTTATCACAGGAGATATGAACCTAGATTATCCCATCACTCAACTTATCAATGCTTTTGGAAAAGACCACAATGATCCTAATGGGCTTGTCGCACGATTAGCGCCTTTTTGCAAATCAACCAATGGTGAATTTCAATGGCTTTTTGATAATAAAGCAACAGATCGCTTAGATTTTTCAAAAACGATTATTGGCGTTGATGGGTCAAGTTTCTTAGACAATAATGATGTTTCACCCTTTATTTGTTTTTACCTTTTCGCTCGTATCCAAGAGGCAATGGATGGGCGTAGATTTGTCTTAGATATTGATGAAGCGTGGAAATATTTAAGCGATCCAAAGGTCGCTTATTTTGTGAGAGACATGCTAAAAACTGCAAGGAAAAGAAACGCTATTGTCAGACTTGCGACTCAAAGCATCACTGATCTTTTGGCTTGCCCTATTGCTGATACGATTAGAGAACAATGCCCTACAAAGATTTTTTTGAGAAACGATGGGGGTAATCTTTCTGATTACCAAAGATTAGCTAATGTTACAGAAAAAGAATTTGAAATCATCACTAAGGGGCTAGATAGGAAAATTCTCTACAAACAGGATGGAAGCCCTAGCGTTATCGCTAGTTTTAATTTGAGAGGCATTCCTAAAGAATATTTGAAAATTTTATCCACAGATACTGTATTTGTCAAAGAAATTGACAAGATTATCCAAAACCATAGTATCATAGATAAATATCAGGCCTTGAGGCAAATGTATCAACAAATAAAGGAGTATTAAAATGAAACAAAGTTTGCGCGAACAAAAATTATTGAAAATTTTAGAAAATGATGTCTTGACGATTTTGGATAGTTTTTCTAATTACCTTTTTGAACTGAGAGAAGAGTTGGACTTCATAGAAGAAGAAATGGAAGGTGAAATCACTGAACAAAACCTTACCGCTCTTTATGATTTTTCTAATTTCTTAGAAGACCATGTCAATGTGTTTTATGAGAATGTTTTGAATATAGATGATATCAAAACAGAACACCTTTATTCAGGTCTCATAGATAGTCTTAACGCTAATCTTCACTTTGTCAAGTCATTTCTCAGTAATCAGGATTTAGACTTCCGCTTTTTTAAAGAAATAAACGAAGGGCAAGATCCCCAAAAAACATTATCAAGATTAATTCCTCTTCAAAGTGGGAAAAATGATGCAAGCTCGTTTAAAGCCAATAATTCTTTTGTTTCATTAGTTTATGTTTATGCTTACTTCATGCTAGAAACTATCAGGCAGTCGTATAGGATTCTCAGATTACTAGAAAAACCTATCAATAACAACATAAGCGAGGATATGCAGAACGATATAGAGAATTTTTTTGTTCAAGCAAATTTTTTAGAATACTATGTTCAGAACAAAATATACCCAACCAATCATGCCTATGACTTCACGCATTTGATCATGGACTCTATTATTCCTAATTGGATTCAAACTGATATGAGCGTTGAAGCTAAAAAGAAAGAGCTTTTTGAAAAATATTTTCAAAACATTGATGAAGTAACAAACAAAATGCTCGATCAAGAAAATCAAAACAAAAACAGCGATTGAGTGGTGTTAATGCGCTAGAATAATGCTAAAAATAAGAATAAAGGAGTCAAAAGTATGAAAACGAATTTTTATAAAATTAAATCACTATTTGCTTGGTGTCTTATCATTGGCATGTTTAACGCTCCGCTTAACGCTGACCAAAACACGGATATAAAAGATATTAGTCCTGAAGATATGGCGCTAAATAGCGTGGGGCTTGTTTCTAGAGATCAACTAAAAATAGAGATCCCTAAAGAAACCCTAGAGCAAAAAGTGGCCGTACTCAATGACTATAATGATAAGAATGTTAATATCAAGTTTGACAACATAAGTTTAGGGAGTTTTCAACCTAATGATAATCTAGGTATCAATGCGATGTGGGGCATTCAAAATCTTCTCATGAGCCAAATGATGGGCGATTACGGTCCAAACAATCCTTTCATGTATGGTTATGCGCCAACATACTCAGATTCATCGTTTTTACCACCGATCTTAGGGTATTAACTAGGGGGTATTAACATGGCAGGCACACAAGCTATATATGAATCATCTTCTGCAGGCTTCTTATCGGAAATTTCCTCAATCATCTCAAGCACAAGTGGTGTCGCAGGGCCATTTGCAGGAATAGTAGCGGGCGCTATGTCAGCAGCGATTATTCCTATTGTTGTGGGATTTACTAATCCGCAAATGACCGCTATCATGACCCAATACAATCAAAGCATCGCTGAAGCTGTAAGCGTGCCTATGAAAGCCGCTAACCAACAATACAACCAATTGTATCAAGGTTTTAACGATCAAAGCATGGCTGTGGGGAACAATATCTTAAATATCAGCAAATTAACAGGGGAATTTAACGCGCAAGGCAACACGCAAGGCGCGCAAATTGGTGCTGTCAATAGTCAGATTGCGAGCATTTTAGCGAGTAACACTACCCCTAAAAATCCTAGTGCTATTGAAGCTTATGCGACGAATCAAATCGCTGTTCCTAGCGTGCCAACAACGGTTGAAATGATGAGCGGTATATTAGGCAATATTACAAGCGCGGCACCAAAATACGCCCTAGCTCTACAAGAGCAACTGCGTTCTCAAGCAAGCAACAGCTCAATGAATGACACAGCCGATTCCCTTGATAGCTGTACCGCTTTAGGTGCACTTGTTGGCTCATCAAAAGTGTTTTTTAGTTGCATGCAAATTTCTATGACGCCCATGAGCGTTTCTATGCCCACTGTTTATGCCAAATACCAAGCGTTAGCCACTAATGCCCTAACTTCAGGCGTTAATCCTATGACCACCCCTGCATGCCCTATTGGGGACAAGGTTCTTGCTGTTTATTGCTATGCTGAAAAAGTAGCAGAAATTTTGAGAGAATACTATATAGAATTTGTGAAAAACAATACCAATTTGTTGCAGAACGCTTCTCAAATGATACTCGGTCAATCAGGATTAGCTACTAGCACCTATGACACTCAAGCGATTTCTAACATAAGCTCGCTATATAATTACAATATAGTAGCGAATAAATCTTTTTTGAAATCGCATTTGACTTACCTTGATTACATCAAAGACAAGCTTAAGGGGCAAAAAGATAGCTACTTAACAGAAAGGGTGCAAACTAAAATAATCGTGAAGTGAGGAAAGAGATGTGAAATGTTTTTTAAGCATATTTTCTTTCTTGACTTTTTGTGGCTTGTCCTTGAATGGTGCAGAGGTAGTAATGACGCTTGAACCTGCCTTAAAAGCCATTCAGGCGGACGCACAAGCCAAACAAAAAACCGCTCAAGCCGAATTAAAAGCCATAGAAGCTCAGTCTAGTGCCAAAGAAAAAGCCATTCAAGCGCAAATAGAGGGAGAATTGAGAACCCAGCTTGCAACCATGAGCGCTATGTTAAAAGGGGCTAATGGCGTTATTAATGGTGTCAGTGGCATGACAGGGGGGTTTTTTGCAGGTTCAGACATCTTGCTTGGCGTCATGGAAGGGTATTCAAGCGCGCTTAGCGCATTGGGGGGGAATGTCAAAATGATCGTGGAAAAACAAAAAATTAACACCCAAACAGAAATCCAAAACATGCAAATCGCGCTCCAAAAAAATAACGAAATAATCAAGCTCAAAATGAACCAGCAAAACGCTCTCTTAGAAGCGTTAAAAAACAGCTTTGAACCGAGCGTTACTCTAAAAACACAAATGGAAATGCTTTCTCAAGCTTTAGGAAGTTCTTCTGATAACGCTAAATACATCGCTTACAATACGATCGGCATCAAGGCGTTTGAAGAAACCTTAGAAGGTTTTGAAACATGGTTGAAAGAGGCTATGAAAAAAGCGACCCTTATTGACTACAATTCCCTAACAGGTCAGGCTTTGTTTCAAAGCGCCATCTATGTGCCTGCTCTTAGTTTTTTTTCAAGCATGGGCACACCATTTGGAATCATTGAAACATTCACTCTAGCACCCACAAAATGCCCCTATCTTGATGGGCTAAAAATTTCAGCATGCCTTATGGAACAGGTTATTCAGAATTACAGAATGATTGTAGCCCTTATTCAAAATAAACTGAGTGATGCAGATTTTCAAAATATCGCTTATTTGAATGGGATCAATGGAGAAATCAAAACCTTAAAAGGATCAGTAGATTTGAACGCGCTCATAGAAGCTGCTATCTTAAACGCAGAAAATCATTTAAACTATATAGAGAATCTTGAAAAAAAAGCCGACCTTTGGGAAGAACAACTGAAATTAGAGAGAGAAACGACAGCAAGAAACATTGCCGGCTCTAAAGTTATTGTCAAATGAAAACACTCGTGAAAAATACCATATCTTCTTTTTTGCTATTGTCTGTTTTGATGGCAGAAGATATAACAAGCGGCTTAAAGCAACTGGATAGCACCTACCAAGAGACCAACCAACAAGCGCTCAAAAACTTAGATGAAATTTTTTCAACCACTAGCCCTAGCGCTAATGATAAAATGGGTGAAGAAGATGCTCTAAACATCAAAAAAGCGGCCATGGCTTTGAGAGGAGATTTAGCGTTATTGAAAGCCAATTTTGAAGCGAATGAGTTATTTTTCATCTCAGAAGATGTGATTTTTAAGACTTATATGTCTAGCCCTGAACTTTTATTAACCTATATGAAAATCAATCCCTTAGACCAAAAGACTGCTGAACAGCAATGCGGAATATCCGATAAAATTTTAGTTCTTTATTGTGAGGGGAAGCTGAAAATCGAGCAAGAAAAACAAAATATAAGAGAGCGTTTAGAAACTTCTCTAAAGGCGTATCAGAGCAACATTGGAGGTACAGCTTCTTTAATCATTGCTTCACAGACGCTTGTAGAAAGCCTAAAGAATAAAAATTTCATCAAAGGAATCAGAAAGCTTATGTTAACTCAAAACAAGGTTTTTTTAAATTATTTAGAGGAGTTGGACGCATTAGAAAGATCCCTAGAACAAAGCAAGCGACAATACCTACAAGAAAGGCAATCAAGTAAGATCATTGTCAAATGATTTTCTGAGATGACAAGCTATGATTTCTCATTTTTGGGATTTGTTTCTCTAGTTGTTTTTTGGGCTAATAATTTGGATCGCTATTTTTTTCCATGAGCGATGCTTTGTTCTATTTGATTAATGACGCTATTGGGCAGTTCAGATTTAGAGCGATTGTTTGAGAATGTTGCATCTTTTGCTTCATTTTCTTTTGTATCAGTAGCTCCAAACTCGCTTGCATTTGTAGTATCTTGGTAGCTATTTTCTTGCTCCATTTCTTTTTTTCTCTTCTCACAAATAGCGCACGAAGCTATAAGAAAGGTTCTATTGTTGCTGTTATTAAGAGCGAGTTTTAAACCACTCAGGTGTTGTCTAGAAAACTTGTTATTTTCTGTCTCTATTTCTTGAATTTTTTCTAATAAGGGGGCAAGAATTTTTTGATCCTTGATTCCTTTGATCAAACACTTTCTTAACCCATCATAATCGTTGCTTGAAATAATACACTTATTGATAACGATTTCAATTTCAGGCGTTCTCCACTCATTAGGCACAAGCGGAGCAGTAGGTTTTACAAAAGCTTCATTCACCTTATTGATCATCTCATCAAAGTTATCATCTTTATTAGATTTGGTTTCAGTGGAAGAATTGCTATTAGGGTTGTCATTCAAAGGGTTAGCGTTAATTTCGTTTAATTCTTGCAATCCTCTGTGCTTAGCCGCTTTTTTTTGAACAGAAGAGTTGTTCTTTTTTTCAAACGCTTCAATATTCTTTTGAATTTGCTCTACTCTCGCCCTATCATTCCGTAATTTTTCTCTCAAAGCGTTAGTGGCGAATTCTTTTTCCTCTTTTGTAATTTCTTTGTCGTCATGTCTTTGATAGAGTGTTTTGATTTTTTTAAAGCCTAAAGCCACCAATTCTTTGTATTCACTCGGTAATAATGCCGTATTGATAGCGTTTAAGCCCCCATAAACAACCAAAGAATAAAGAGCGACAGAACCTAATTTTTTGAAGATACTTTTCAAGAGCGTCTCCTTTCTTATTCAAAGGGATTATTCTTGGCAACATTGTTTCGGTATGCAGAAACCACTGTTTTGAAGAAATTAAATATCTTGTAGTGTTCTTTTTGCATAGTGGTTTTGTCATGCATCATAGGATCGCTATCTACGAAAATATTGTATTCATTAGTCTTTTTTAATATAGATTTTTTGGATTGGGTATCAAAATTGAAGCTGTCTAAAACCAACAAACACAATTTTTGTTTTTGAGCGAAACTCAATTTTTGATTGGTAAAGTTTTTAGTCAGAGTATTCAATTCCACATCATCTTTGACATTTTTCAACAAGTTAGAAAAAGCCTCATAGCCCTTTAAGTATTTCTCATTGATCTTATCAATCGCCATGCTAAACGCCAAGCGTTCCGAGTTAAAAATAAGCGTGTTAGTAGCTTTTTGAGCAATATCTTTTGCTTTGGAGTCAAATTTGTTTCTTTCAAGCTGTAAGTAATAATCTATATTATCCAATTCTTTTCTGCTCAATAGATTAGAAATGTTATTGGAATATTCTTCAATCGCTTGCTTGTAAGATAAAGCTAATCGGCTCGCTTTTTTGTTTTGTTCTTCATCTAAAGAAAACACACCCATTTGAAGCAAAGCCTGAGCCTTATCTTTAGTGGTAGCGGTAGTTTTTTTAAAAATACTGCTCGTTTTCACCTGAGGGTAGTAATAACTCAAACGCTCCTTATCCTCTTTGGTGAATGTTTCTTGGTTTAAAACATAGGCATAAGGGTTAGGAAGAAGTTTCTTATAGAGAGGGTTATCTTTTAAGGCTTGCTCTAGATCACCATAAGCCTTTGACTTAGCAGTAAGGATTTTACCTCTTGTCTCTTTCTCTAGAGCCTCTTTTTCTTTTTTGTATTTGTTCTCTAAGTCTAAAAGGACTTTAGCTCTGTAATCCACAAGCTCTTTGATTTTTTGTTTTCTAAAAACCAAGTCTTCTAAGAAATCATGCGTATTGTTTAAGAGCTTCTTGCGAGCCTTAAGAGCGTCTTCTTTTGCAGCCACTTCTTCTTGTTCTTTTTTTATCTCGTTGAAAAATGAACCAAACTGCTCCACATTAGCCGACAAAACTCCAAACGCAACCAATGAGCTAAAAACGATTTTTGCAAGCATCTTATAGTTTTTGTAACCTTAAAATTTCAAAAAATATCAATACATTTTACCACAATTTCCACAAAACTATGGATCAAAACTTTTCCATATTCAAAAGGTAAGTAAAATCTAGGTCTTTGAGTATCAAGTTAATAAAATAATAGCTCATTTTTGAAAAATAATAGATCACATCTGAGCGTGTTTAGCTAGTATTCAAAAAGGTTTTTGATTGGATCAGATTAGGGATTATTGAAATCATAAAAATTCAAAAGGGCTTTTTCCATTTTTTGGTATAACAATAACATTACCTTTCTTAATATAGTGTTATGTTTTTCTTGCTTGTATGCGGCTTGTTGGTATTTTTTAAGTTTCTCTTAAGGTTATTTTTATACAATGGATTGGTGTTTTTTGGATAGAAACTCCTTTATTCCTTGATAGGTGTTTTCTGTTCTTTGTTTGGCATAAACAAACAAATCGTTGGTTTGTGCTATACCACATGCTAGTATCAGCATAGTAGGGTATTCTTTGGGATTTTGAGCTAGATTAAGGTGGTTTTTTAAAAGACTTATTATTTCCTATGCTCCTTTGCTCCTTTATAGGTTCACCGCCTTGAACTATTGCTTTAAAAACCAAAATGAAACAACCGATTAGCAAATTAAAACAAAACTTCTTACAATTCAAACATTCTTTCAATAAACATTTAGATAAGTACAGCCTTTATTATAGGCTGTTCAATATTAGCTCTATCGTTATAGGTTTTTTAATAGGGCTTTTTTCTTATGGGGCAGGGGTGATTTTAGTTTATCCAATATTATTCTTATTTGCTCTTATAACAAAACCTAGCTTTTTTTATTACACTACTTATCTTTTGCTACTCGTTTCTCTCAGCATAATAAGCAAATACTATCTCTTAAGCCACGCAAATTTCACGATGAAGCTAATCATACTTATGACTCAATGGCAAAATTGGTTCTTATGATTCGTTCAAAAATTTCTCAAGACTTGATTTAGAGAAATTTCTTTATTTCCAAACATTAGCATAAAACCTTACTGACTAAAAACTAAAATCTTTTTAAGCGCATACCCAAAGCTAGCTTATTTGAAAAAACCAATCTATTTTTGGTATTCAAATCCTAAAACCCCATGATTTTAAATTTAAAGGAGCGTTTTTTAAAAATAATTCTGCATCTAGTGTGTTAGTAATTTGTTTTTGATATGGTGGTGGTTTTCCAAATTAATATTGAGAAAAATTTGCTATAATTAGGAGATAAAAATAAAAAGGATATGGCTTGTTTGGTGGCAAAATATTTGATTTTTTTGCGATTGGTGGCTACTTATCGCTTGATTTCATGAGTAATCTTACCAATAGATTCAAGAATTTTCTTAGTAGCTTTAGGTATGCTATTGTGAAATGCTTCCTACTAAAACACGCATTAGAGATCCGAACAAGCAAGAACTTACACAACCAAAAATAAAAGGACTGATCATGGGAAAAATTTTAGCTTCTTTGTTGGGTGGCGGAACAAATCTTTTTACAGGTTTATCCAGTGATTTGTTTTCTATGATATTAAATTTTTTGTTCTTTCTGATGTTAATGATGGGACTTAATGAAGCATTAGGGAAAAAATTTAACTTGCCTATGGACAATATCAAGAATTTTATGGCAGAAGTGCTGAAGAATGGATTCGATAGTATCAAAAACATGGGATCTGCTTTGGTTGGTAATGGTTTTGGTAGCAACAAATCAGACAAAGCCACTAATAAAATGAGTGTCTCTCAAGTAAGACTCTAGTGGTGTATTAACTCTCTAAAGATGAAATTTTTTCATCTTTCATGCAGAGCTTTGTTTGATCAACAAGGCAATAGATTACTAGCTGAATGTTATGATTTTATTACTTAAGACTCCTTTTTGAAAATGAGTTATCTTGACTCTTTATTTTAGTTGTAACGCATTCTTACAACTTATCTTGCTTTATAACATTAAAACTTTTTTAAATCGGTTTAGGGCTATTTGTGAAAGCGTTTTTTGATGGTTAAAAAAATAGTTTCTTGCTCTTTGAATTATGACCGCTCTGAAATTTTCACACAACAGATATTGTATAATTTCAATATAAACCTTTACGATCTGAACAATCTAAAGAGAAACCAAATCCATTGAAGGGATTAAGAGCGATATGAGTAATAACATGCGAAAACTCTTCTTAATGATTGCCAACTCAAA
Organism: Helicobacter pylori; assembly: GCF_030062585.1. Taxonomy (NCBI): domain Bacteria; kingdom Pseudomonadati; phylum Campylobacterota; class Epsilonproteobacteria; order Campylobacterales; family Helicobacteraceae; genus Helicobacter; species Helicobacter pylori. Next base: position 585,347 of record NZ_CP071935.1, read on the forward strand.
AGATAAGAAAGAAAAACTTATTAAGAGCTTGCAAGAGAACGAACTTTTAGGCACTGATGAAAAAAAGAAAATCATGGATCAAATAAAAACCATGCATGATTTTTTTAAACAGATGCATACAAACAAGGGAGCGTTAGATAAGGTTCTAAGAAATTACATGAAAGATTATCGCGCTGTTATCAAAAGCATTGGTATTGATAAATTTAAAAAGGTTTATCGTTTGCTTGAGAATGAGACTATGGAACTGTTGCATGCGATTGCAGAAAATCCTAATTTCTTATTCTCCAAATTTGATCGATCAATTCTTGGAATATTTCTGCCTTTCTTCAGCAAGCCCATCATGTTTAAGATGAGTATTAGAGAAATGGACTCGCAAATAGAATTGTATGATACTAAGCTCCCACTATTGAAATTGTTTGTGATGACAGATGAAGAAGTGAATTTCTATGCTAATCTAAAAACCATTGAACAATATAACGACTATGTTAGGGATTTGCTGATGAAATTTGATCTTGAAAAATACATGGAAGAAAAAGGAGTGCAAAATGCTTGATATGGAAAACGAACAAAAAATCTCGGTGTAACTAACAAAATTCAGTTTGAAAAATATTCGTCTTGGGCAGAGACAGAATTAAAAAATGATGAGCACTTTAAAAAGATTACCTACTTGATCGCCTTACCTATCAAGTAAAGCTAACGCCCGTTGGCGTTTCTCTCTACCCTTAGAAAAATCTATTCTCTCCTTTTCTTTCAATCACTTACCACTGAGCAAACTTCTGATTTGATTGCGTAAGTATTCATTCTCTCTTTCTTCTTGCAACTTCTCCCTAACTTCTTCCTCTTTGGCTTGCATGTTCAAGTTGCCATTCTTAAAAATCTCAGAACTAATCACATTCTGCCTCATTTGATAACCTGCACGATTACTCAATGTTTCTAAAATTTCTCGTTGGTTATTTTTCCTAGTGGTATATTCTTGTTCCTTGTCTTGCAAGAGAGTTTTGTAATACTGATTGATTTTTTCTAGCTGGGCTTTTTCTCTTGCCACTTCATTGATCACTTGCTTGTTGTTTGCTCCACTCACATCATAGCCATGCAAGTTTTTTGTGTTAGCTCCTAGCATTGGCTGACTTCCTTGCAACACATCAAAGGTCTGTGGTTGTTCTTTGTTGTTGGGATTATCATTGTAGTTACTCGCTATCATCACCACACCCTTTTGATTCAAAGTAGGCTGCAAGTAAAAATCAATGTCAGATCTTGCTCCATTAGCTTGGAAGTAATTCTTGTATTGAAGGATCTTATTAGCATCGCCTATGAGCGTAATCTTTTTAGAATGATGAACAAGTTTGAAAGTTAGTACAACTTGTTTATTATCCAACAAATAGTCCTTGTAATTTGGCAACTTCACTTGCACCATGAATGGTGTGTCTTTGAGTTTGTCGTTTAAGGGGATCTCACTATACTTCTCTATCAGTTCATTATACACAGGCGTATAAACATGGTTCTTTTGTTTCACCACTTTTTTCGCATAATTACTGCACGCGCTTAAAGTTAAGCACAGAATTGTCGCACCGATTAAAACACTTGCTCTCAGTTTCATTGTTGTTTCTCCTTATTGCTCTCGTTTCATTAGTTTCATTCTGCACCGCCTTGTTTCTTTGAAGTGAAAAGACCATTGATAAAATTTTTTATACCAATAACCTTAATAACTTTATAAATCAAATAGCCCATACCTATGAAGCAAATGTTTTTCAAAACAAAGAGTACCTTGTCGTTAGTGCTACCAATTCCTAAGATATATAGTTCATAAATAGATCTAATTGTTTCTAATCCAAAAAACAAAACCGCACCCACACCAAAGGCATAGTAAAAATACTGAAGTTTTAGTTTTGTTTTTAGACTTTCCACTAGCTCCATGTTTTTGCTAGTTCTTAAAAATACAAAATAGATTGCAAACAAAACAAATATCCCACCCATACACAATCCTAACAGATGCTCTAGTCCCCCTATATATCCTAAGAATGAATGAGCATATGCTTCCATTATTCTTTGCTTGGCTTGTCCTATCTGCATCAGAAGTTCATACCTTTTTTCTTGCGGTAGCTTTTCTATTTCTATTAGGATATTTTTCAACTCTTCTTGATTCTTTAAAGCTTCGTGAAATCTTTGCTCCCCTAAACTCCCTTTGGGATATAATGAGTCTAGCAAATTTAAGAGATCATTGCTCTGTGAGTTGCTAGGTGGTGGGGCGTTTAGCGGATTAGGTCCATGATGCTCTGTTGTATCGTTCATGAAGCTCCTTTCAAGAATTAAATTGAGAACTTATTTTGATATTATACCATTCTCTCTCTAGGTTGCGATTGTCTTATCTCTTTGAATTAGGCGCTTCTAAAATTTCATTACTAAGTTACGACTGCTTACTCATTGCTCTTACTTTTTGAGTTGCATCGTGTTTCATCTTGCTTCTTATTTGAAGCAATTCGCTGCTTACATTGCTTATAAGGAATCTTTGCTCAACACCTTATCCAAAAAGATTCTTATTATAAGGTTTTTTCAAATACATATTTTTACAGAAATTTTGCTATAATTAGAGTTATTTTAAGGAGTTTTTAATGAAAAATCTCTCAAGTTTTACAACCAACAAACCAATAATTAAACAATAAAGCTGTCGCATGTTGGGGAAAAAAAACGAGGAAGTCTTGGTTGATGAAAATTTAGTTGGGGGTGTGATAGCCCTTGATAGATTGGCAAAACTCAATAAGGCCAATAGGACTTTCAAAAGGGCTTTTTATCTCTCTATGGCACTCAATGTCGCCGCTGTAACGAGTATTGTAATGATGATGCCTTTGAAGAAAACGGATATATTTGTTTATGGCATTGATCGATACACAGGAGAATTTAAAATTGTCAAACGATCCGATGCTAGGCAAATTGTCAATTCTGAAGCCGTTGTGGATAGTGCAACTTCAAAATTTGTCTCATTGCTGTTTGGTTATAGTAAAAATTCTTTGAGGGATCGCAAGGATCAACTAATGCAATATTGCGATGTGAGTTTTCAAACCCAAGCAATGAGAATGTTCAATGAAAATATCAGACAATTCGTGGATAAAGTCCGAGCAGAAGCTATCATTAGCTCTAACATACAAAGAGAAAAAGTCAAAAATAGTCCCTTAACGAGATTAACATTTTTCATTACCATCAAAATCACACCTGATACGATGGAAAATTATGAATATATTACTAAAAAACAAGTAACTATTTATTATGATTTTGCTAGAGGCAACTCTTCTCAAGAAAATCTTATCATCAATCCTTTTGGCTTCAAAGTGTTTGACATTCAAATCACAGATTTGCAAAACGAACAGACGGTAAGCGAAATTTTGAGAAAGATTAAAGAAGTGGAAGCGAAAAATAAGACATTAGAGAAATAAGAGCATGTTTAATATCAAAAGGACTTTTTTAATAACGATCATGAGCTTTTTTCTCATTGTTCCTAATTGGTTGAAAGCTATTGATTTGCCCATTGTTTCAAATCTCAAAATTTACCAAACAGTTTATTGCATGCTGATACCGAGTTATGTTTTAACCAACAAGAGTTTTGCAGATATTTTGACAGGCTATACATCTATTGGCCAATCAGGGAGTGGAAAGAGTTCAGGGCAGGGTGTGATCGAAGCGCTTAGCACACCATTAGCCACAAGTTTAGCCGCTAGCAATCTGGTGAAATATTTGAACACTTTAGGTCCTTTATGGGGATCGGCGTGGGCAAGTGTTGCTACAGCTATACAAGGTTTTGCTCTAACGCCATCAAGTGGCTGTAATTTTGGTTGGAACGCATTGATAAATAAAAACATAGACATATCCATGGATAGCGTGCTAGACAATTTGAGCAACAAGATTCAGAATTTTACCAAAGGCGGTGTTGAGGACAATGTGAAAGGCAATATTCTTTTACAAATAATTGGCTCAATAACCGCTCAAGCTTCTACGAATATTACAGCTGATGGTTTAATTTGGCTGATTGGTAAAGAATTCACTGCAAATAAACTGCAAAACAACACTACAGCCATGCTTGCTTTTGCCGCACTAGAATCTGTTGTCAAAGGAGCGGACGCTGCTGTTCTTCCTGCATATGGTGTAGTCAATCTGCCTGACATTATCATAGGGCAAGGGTCATATCTTGATTTTGTTTCTTACCTAATTTATATTGTTTTTGGGATTTTTGTTTTCATTTCTTTTATGAAATTGAGGGATATTTCAAATGGCATTCAGCTTAACATAGGTTTTGAATACATGCGATTTGTTGGGGGGACATTATTCAAAATGGCGATGGTCTCTTTTATCGCCTATGCAGGTTTTGGTTATCTTTATAAAATCTCTTATTCCATTTATTTTGGTTTAGCAGGCGCTTTTGGGCTGAATCAAGTTCTTTTTTGGGCTTTAGATTTAGTGCTGAATTACACTGTTAATTCAATTTTACCTGCGGTAAGAGCTGTTTTTTCTAATGTTGGCAACAACGCTCCTAGTTTGTTACAAGGCTTGCAAGTGGCAGGTATTTCTTTATTTGCTATTTTTATGCAAGTAACTATCATTATGAGAATAAGCACTGTGGTTGTGAAACCTTTGATAGCTGGGGCTTTTAGCGGTATTGTGTTCCCTATTGCGGTATGTTTGATCGTGCTAGATTGGTTCAAAGATTCTATGAAAAACATATTGATATGGTTTATTAATAATTTGTTTATCCTGGTTCTAGCTATTCCTATTTTGCTCTTTGGTGTTTTGGCATTATTGGCATTCAATTTGACCATAACGCCCTCTGTTGCTATACAAAACATCAATCAAGGGGGACTAGGTATCGATTCAACTATTGCGAGTTTGATCACCCTATTTATTTTAAAAGGTTTCATAGAGACGATTATTGAGAGTGTCAATGCGATCGTTAATACCATTTTCAGCTCTGTTTCTATGGATGGTAGCAGAATGGATAGAGAAAGAGATGCCTTAATGATAGGAAGAGTTGGTGGATCTATGTTTAAAGGATAAGCCACTTTATTCTTGTGTTACAACTACAAATATTTTTTAAGAGGAATTGTTGATGGGGCAGGCATTTTTTAAAAAAATTGTTGGCTGTTTCTGTCTTGGTTATTTATTTTTATCTAGTGCAATAGAAGCAGCAGCACTTGACATTAAGAATTTTAATCGTGGTAGGGTGAAAGTGGTGAATAAGAAGATTGCTTATTTGGGAGATGAAAAACCTATTACGATTTGGACTTCATTAGACAATGTTACTGTGATCCAACTTGAAAAAGATGAAACTATTTCTTACATCACAACAGGTTTCAATAAAGGTTGGAGTATTGTGCCTAATTCCAATCATATATTCATTCAACCTAAATCGGTAAAAAGTAATCTCATGTTTGAAAAAGAAGCAGTGAATTTTGCCCTAATGACAAGAGATTACCAAGAATTTTTAAAAACAAAAAAACTTATCGTAGATGCGCCTGACCCTAAAGAATTAGAAGAACAAAAAAAAGCTCTAGAAAAAGAAAAAGAAGCTAAAGAACAGGCGCAAAAAGCGCAAAAAGATAAAAGAGAAAAAAGAAAGGAGGAGCGTGCAAAAAATAGAGCCAATTTAGAAAATCTCACTAACGCTATGAGTAACCCACAAAATTTGAGCAATAACAAAAATCTTAGCGAATTGATCAAGCAACAGAGAGAAAATGAATTAGACCAAATGGAACGACTAGAGGACATGCAAGAACAGGCTCAAGCTAATGCGCTCAAACAAATTGAAGAACTCAACAAGAAACAAGCTGAAGAGACAATCAAGCAAAGAGCCAAAGATAAAATCAGTATTAAGACAGATAAGTCTCAAAAAAGCCCTGAGGATAACTCCATAGAATTATCTCCTAGCGATAGCGCTTGGAGAACCAATCTTGTTGTGCGGACCAATAAAGCCTTGTATCAATTCATTTTGAGGATAGCTCAAAAAGACAATTTTGCTTCGGCGTATCTAACAGTCAAATTAGAATACCCACAAAGACACGAAGTCTCTAGCGTTATTGAAGAGGAATTAAAAAAGAGAGAAGAAGCAAAGAGGCAGAGAGAATTGATCAAGCAAGAAAATCTCAACACCACAGCCTACATCAATAGAGTAATGATGGCGAGCAATGAACAGATTATCAACAAAGAAAAAATAAGAGAAGAAAAACAAAAAATTATACTAGATCAAGCAAAGGCGCTAGAGACCCAATATGTGCATAATGCGTTAAAAAGAAACCCTGTGCCTAGAAACTACAATTACTACCAAGCACCTGAAAAACGCTCTAAACATATTATGCCCTCTGAAATTTTTGATGATGGCACATTCACTTATTTTGGTTTCAAAAACATCACTCTCCAACCTGCTATTTTTGTGGTTCAACCTGATGGGAAATTGAGCATGACTGATGCCGCCATTGATCCTAACATGACTAATTCAGGATTGAGGTGGTATAGAGTTAATGAAATTGCAGAGAAGTTTAAGCTCATTAAAGACAAAGCCCTTGTAACAGTGATCAATAAAGGCTATGGGAAAAATCCATTGACAAAAAATTACAATATCAAAAATTATGGTGAATTGGAGCGTGTGATTAAAAAGCTCCCTCTTGTCAGAGATAAATAAAAAGGCGTTAAGACATGAATGAAGAAAACGATAAACTTGAAACTTCTAAAAAAGCCCAACAAGATTCACCCCAAGATCTATCTAATGAAGAAGCAACAGAAGCCAATCATTTTGAAGATCTTTTAAAAGAAGAAAGCTCAGACAATCATCTTGACAACCCCACAGAAACTAAAACCCAAGAAACTAAAACCCATTTTGATGAAGACAAGCTAGAAGAAACCCAAACTCAAATAGATTCTGGAGGTAATGAAACTTCAGAATCTAGCAATGGCAGTCTGGCAGACAAGTTATTCAAGAAAGCCAGAAAATTAGTTGATGATAAAAGACCTTTCACTCAGCAAAAGAGTTTAGATGAAGAAGCCCAAAAACTGAACGAAGAAGACGATCAAGAAAATAATGAGTATCAAGAAAATAATGAGTATCAAGAAGAAACTCAAACGGACTTAATTGATGATGAAACTTCTAAAAAAGCCCAACAAGATTCACCCCAAGATCTATCTAATGAAGAAGCAACAGAAGCCAATCATTTTGAAGATTCTTTAAAAGAAGAAAGCTCAGACAATCATCTTGACAATTCCGCAGAAACTAAAACCCAAGAAACTAAAACCCATTTTGATGAAGACAAGCTAGAAGAAATAACTGACGACTCTAACGATCAAGAGATTATCAAAGGAAGCAAAAAGAAATACATTATTGGTGGCATTGTAGTCGCTGTTCTTATCGTGATTATTTTATTTTCTAGAAGCATTTTTCACTACTTTATACCTTTGGAAGATAAAAGCTCTCGTTTTAGCAAAGACAGGAATCTTTATGTTAATGATGAAATCCAAATAAGGCAAGAGTATAACCGATTGCTAAAAGAACGGAATGAAAAAGGCAATATGATCGATAAGAATCTTTTCTTCAATGACGATCCCAATAGAACCTTATACAACTATTTGAATATTGCAGAAATTGAGGACAAAAACCCATTGAGAGCCTTTTATGAGTGTATTAGTAATGGTGGCAACTATGAAGAATGTTTGAAGCTTATCAAAGACAAAAAACTTCAAGATCAAATGAAAAAGACTCTAGAGGCTTATAACGACTGCATCAAAAACGCCAAAACTGAAGAAGAAAGGATTAAGTGTTTAGATTTAATCAAAGATGAAAACCTGAAAAAAAGCTTACTGAACCAACAAAAAGTTCAAGTGGCTCTAGATTGTTTGAAAAACGCTAAAACCGATGAAGAACGGAAAGAGTGCCTAAAACTCATAAATGACCCTGAGATTAGAGAGAAATTCCGTAAGGAATTAGAGCTTCAAAAAGAGCTTCAAGAGTATAAGGATTGTATCAAAAACGCCAAAACAGAGGCTGAGAAAAACGAATGCTTGAAAGGCTTGTCTAAAGAAGCTATAGAAAGATTGAAACAGCAAGCGCTAGATTGTTTGAAAAACGCTAAAACCGATGAAGAACGAAACGAGTGCTTGAAAAATATTCCCCAAGACTTGCAAAAAGAACTACTAGCTGATATGAGCGTCAAGGCTTACAAGGACTGCGTTTCAAAAGCTAGGAATGAAAAAGAGAAACAAGAATGCGAGAAATTACTCACGCCCGAAGCGAAAAAAAAGTTAGAACAACAGGTTCTAGATTGTCTGAAAAACGCTAAAACCGATGAAGAACGAAAAAAGTGTTTGAAAGATCTCCCTAAAGACTTACAAAGCGATATTTTAGCTAAAGAGAGTCTGAAAGCTTATAAAGACTGCACATCTCAAGCCAAAACTGAAGATGAGAAAAAAGAGTGTGAGAAATTACTCACCCCTGAAGCGAAAAAACTTTTAGAAGAAGAAGCCAAAGAGAGCGTTAAGGCTTATTTGGATTGTGTATCTCAAGCCAAAACTGAAGATGAGAAAAAAGAGTGTGAGAAATTACTCACCCCTGAAGCGAAAAAAAAGTTAGAAGAAGCTAAAAAAAGCGTTAAGGCTTATTTGGATTGCGTATCTCAAGCCAAAACTGAAGATGAGAAAAAAGAATGCGAGAAATTACTCACCCCTGAAGCGAAAAAACTTTTAGAGCAACAAGCGCTAGATTGTTTGAAAAACGCTAAAACCGAAGCTGAGAAAAAAAGGTGTGTCAAAGATCTCCCTAAAGACTTGCAGAAAAAGGTTTTAGCCAAAGAGAGCGTTAGGGTTTATTTGGATTGCGTATCAAGAGCCAAAAACGAAGCTGAAAGAAAAGAATGCGAGAAATTACTCACCCCTGAAGCGAGAAAGCTATTAGAAGAAGCTAAAAAAAGCGTTAAAGCTTATAAAGACTGCGTATCAAGAGCCAGGAATGAAAAAGAGAAAAAAGAATGCGAGAAATTACTCACCCCTGAAGCGAGAAAACTTTTAGAGAAGCAAGCACTAGATTGTTTGAAAAACGCTAAAACCGAAGCTGATAAAAAAAGGTGTGTCAAAGATCTCCCTAAAGACTTGCAGAAAAAGGTTTTAGCCAAAGAGAGCGTTAAGGCTTATTTGGATTGCGTATCTCAAGCTAAAACTGAAGATGAGAAAAGAGAGTGTGAGAAATTACTCACCCCTGAAGCGAGAAAACTATTAGAAGAAGCTAAAGAGAGTGTTAAGGCTTATAAAGACTGCGTATCAAGAGCCAGGAATGAAAAAGAGAAACAAGAATGCGAGAAATTACTCACCCCTGAAGCGAGAAAACTATTAGAGCAAGAAGTTAAAGAGAGTGTTAAGGCTTATAAAGACTGCGTATCAAGAGCCAGGAATGAAAAAGAGAAAAAAGAGTGTGAGAAATTACTCACGCCTGAAGCAAGAAAACTTTTAGAGAATCAAGCGCTAGATTGTTTGAAAAACGCTAAAACCGAAGCTGAGAAAAAAAGGTGTGTCAAAGATCTCCCTAAAGACTTACAGAAAAAGGTTTTAGCCAAAGAGAGCGTCAAGGCTTATTTAGACTGCGTTTCAAGAGCTAGGAATGAAAAAGAGAAACAAGAATGCGAGAAATTACTCACGCCTGAAGCGAAAAAACTATTAGAAGAAGCTAAAGAGAGCCTTAAAGCTTATAAGGACTGCCTCTCTCAAGCTAGAAATGAAACTGAAAGGAGAGCTTGCGAGAAATTACTCACGCCTGAAGCGAGGAAACTCTTAGAGCAAGAAGTTAAAAAGAGCGTTAAGGCTTATTTGGATTGCGTTTCAAGAGCTAGGAATGAAAAAGAGAAACAAGAATGCGAGAAATTACTCACGCCTGAAGCTAGGAAATTTTTAGAGAAGCAAGCGCTAGATTGTTTGGAAAAAGCTAGAAATGAAGAAGAAAGAAAAGCATGTTTTAAAAATCTTCCTAAAGACTTACAGAAAAATGTTTTAGCTAAAGAGAGCCTTAAAGCTTATAAGGACTGTCTCTCTCAAGCTAGAAATGAAGAAGAAAGGAGAGCTTGCGAGAAATTACTCACCCCTGAAGCGAGGAAACTCTTAGAGCAAGAAGTTAAGAATAGCGTTAAGGCTTATTTGGACTGCGTATCAAGAGCTAGGAATGAAAAAGAAAAACAGGAATGCGAGAAATTGCTCACCCCTGAAGCGAGGAAATTTTTAGCGAAAGAACTCCAACAAAAAGATAAAGCGATAAAAGATTGCTTGAAGAACGCCGATCCTAACGACAGAGCGGCTATTATGAAGTGTTTGGATGGTTTGAGCGATGAAGAGAAGCTCAAATACCTGCAAGAAGCTAGAGAAAAGGCTGTTGCGGATTGTTTGGCTATGGCTAAAACCGATGAAGAAAAAAGGAAATGCCAAAACCTTTATAGCGATTTGATCCAAGAAATCCAAAATAAAAAGGCACAGAACAAACAAAATCAATTGAGTAAAACAGAAAGGTTGCATCAAGCAAGCGAGTGTTTGGATAACTTAGATGACCCTACTGATCAAGAAGCCATAGAGCAATGTTTAGAGGGATTGAGCGATAGCGAAAGGGCGCTAATTCTAGGAATCAAACGACAAGCTGATGAAGTGGATCGGATTTATAGCGATCTAAGAAGCCGCAAAACCTTTGATAACATGGCGGCTAAAGGTTATCCATTGTTGCCAATGGATTTTAAAAATGGTGGCGATATTGCCACTATTAACGCCACTAATGTTGATGCGGACAAAATAGCTAGCGATAATCCTATTTATGCTTCCATAGAGCCTGATATTACTAAGCAATACGAAACAGAGAAAACCATTAAGGATAAGAATTTAGAAGCTAAATTAGCTAAGGCTTTAGGTGGCGATAAAAAAGATGATGATAAAGAAAAAAGTAAAAAACCCACAGCAGAAACTAAAGCAGAAAGCAATAAGATAGACAAAGATGTCGCAGAAACCGCTAAAAATATCAGCGAAATCGCTCTTAAGAACAAAAAAGAAAAGAGTGGGGATTTCGTAGATGAAAATGGTAATCCCATTGATGATAAAAAGAAAGAAGAAAAACAAGATGAAACAAGCCCTGTCAAACAGGCCTTTATAGGCAAGAGTGATCCCACATTTGTTTTAGCGCAATACACCCCCATTGAAATCACTCTGACTTCTAAAGTAGATGCCACCCTCACGGGTATAGTGAGTGGGGTTGTAGCCAAAGATGTATGGAACATGAACGGCACTATGATCTTATTAGACAAAGGCACTAAGGTGTATGGGAATTATCAAAGCGTGAAAGGTGGCACGCCTATTATGACTCGTTTAATGATAGTCTTTACTAAAGCCATTACGCCTGATGGGGTGATAATACCTCTAGCAAACGCTCAAGCAGCAGGCATGCTGGGTGAAGCAGGGGTAGATGGCTATGTGAATAATCACTTCATGAAGCGTATAGGCTTTGCTGTGATAGCAAGCGTGGTTAATAGCTTCTTGCAAACCGCGCCTATCATAGCTTTAGATAAACTCATAGGCCTTGGCAAAGGTAGAAGTGAAAGGACACCTGAATTTAATTACGCTTTGGGTCAAGCTATCAATGGCAGTATGCAAAGTTCAGCTCAGATGTCTAATCAAATTCTAGGGCAACTGATGAATATCCCCCCAAGTTTTTACAAAAATGAGGGCGATAGTATTAAGATTCTCACAATGGACGATATTGATTTTAGCGGCGTGTATGATGTTAAAATTACCAACAAATCTGTGGTAGATGAAATTATCAAACAAAGCACCAAAACTTTGTCTAGAGAACATGAAGAAATCACCACAAGCCCCAAAGGTGGCAATTGATTCAAGAGAAAGGATAAAATATATTCATGTTATTAAACTCGGTTCTTTACAAAATAAAAGACAAAACCAACTAGGCTATTCTAGAGGATATAGTGGCGAAAAAAAACCAAGCAAAAACAATGAAAGGAAACAGCAATGGAACTCGGTTTCAATGAAACAGAAAGACAAAAGATCTTAGATAGCAACAGTTCTCTTATGAGAAATGCGAATGAAGTAAGGGATAAGTTTATTCAAAATTACGCCACTTCTTTAAAAGATAGCAACGATCCACAAGATTTTTTGAGAAGGGTTCAAGAGTTAAGAATCAATATGCAAAAGAATTTTATTAGTTTTGATACTTATTACAACTATTTGAACAACCTTGTGTTAGCCAGTTACAATCGTTGCAAACAAGAAAAGACTTTTGCAGAAAGCACGATCAAAAATGAACTAACGCTTGGAGAGTTTGTTGCAGAAATTTCTGACAACTTCAATAATTTCATGTGTGATGAAGTGGCAAGAATTTCAGACCTAGTGGCTTCTTATCTGCCAAGAGAGTATTTACCGCCATTCATAGATGGCAATATGATGGGCGTGGCGTTTCAGATTCTAGGGATAGATGATTTTGGGAAAAAGCTCAATGAGATTGTCCAAGATATAGGGACTAAATATATCATTTTGAGCAAAAATAAGACTTATCTCACTTCTTTAGAAAGAGCTAAATTGATAACCCAATTAAAATTAAATTTGGAATAAGAACATGACTGAAGACAGATTGAGTGCAGAAGATAAAAAATTTCTAGAAGTAGAAAGAGCTTTAAAAGAAGCGGCATTAAATCCTCTAAGGCATGCTACTGAAGAACTTTTTGGTGATTTTTTAAAAATGGAAAATATCACTGAGATTTGTTACAATGGGGACAAGGTTGTATGGGTTTTAAAAAATAATGGCGAATGGCAACCGTTTGATGTGAGAAACAAGAAAGCTTTTAGCCTGTCTCGTTTAATGCATTTTGCTCGGTGTTGTGCAAGTTTTAAGAAAAAAACAATAGACAACTATGAAAATCCTATTTTGAGCAGCAATTTAGCGAATGGTGAAAGGGTGCAGATTGTCCTTTCCCCTGTTACAGTTAATGATGAAACCATTTCCATATCCATAAGGATACCTAGCAAAACAACCTATCCTCATAGCTTCTTTGAAGAGCAGGGTTTTTATAATCTACTAGATAACAAAGAACAAGCGATCAGTGCGATTAAAGATGGTATTGCTATTGGTAAAAATGTGATTGTTTGTGGTGGCACAGGAAGCGGTAAAACGACTTATATCAAAAGCATCATGGAGTTTATCCCCAAAGAAGAAAGGATCATATCCATTGAAGACACCGAAGAGATTGTATTCAAACACCACAAGAACTACACACAGCTTTTTTTTGGTGGGAATATCACCTCTGCTGATTGCTTAAAGTCATGTTTGAGAATGCGGCCTGATAGAATCATTTTAGGGGAACTCAGAAGCAGTGAGGCATACGATTTTTATAATGTGCTTTGTAGCGGCCATAAAGGCACGCTAACCACTCTGCATGCAGGGAGCAGTGAAGAAGCGTTTATTCGTTTAGCTAACATGAGTTCATCTAATAGCGCAGCAAGGAATATCAAGTTTGAAAGTCTCATTGAAGGCTTTAAAGATTTGATTGATATAATCGTTCATATCAACCACCACAAACAGTGTGATGAATTTTATATCAAACATAGGTAGTAGGCATAATGGAAGACTTTTTGTATAACACCTTATACTTCATAGAGGATTATAAGTTGGTTGTTATTTTTAGTTTCATAGGGTTAATAGCGTTATTTTTCCTCTACAAATTCATAAAAACTCAAAAAAAGGTTTTTAAAGATAAAGCTAACCAGCCTCAAAAGAAAAAAAGCTTTAAAGAAATCATTATAGATGGGCTGAAAGAAAGGGTTAAAACCTTTGGCTTTTGGTTGCAAGCTATACTATTACTATCCTATTCTTTTATCACATCAGGGTTATTTTTCTTGATTCTCTTAGGTAATTTTTATGATGATAATCGATCGCCTGAAAGTGATGATGATCTTTTTGATATATGGGTCTATGCGATACAAGATTTTCCTAATTACTATTTTAAGGCGCTCACTTTTAGCTCACTCAAGATTTATGGGTTCAATATATCCTTAGTCGTATATAGTTCTATTTTATGCTCTTATATATTCATTACCTTTTTTGTGTGGTTCTTAAAATACTTAACTCGGACTAGAGATATAGGAGCGAATAAAAAAGTTGATGATCTCTTTGGTAGCGCGAGTTGGGAAACTGAAGAGAAAATGATCAAAGCCAAACTTATCACGCCCAACAACAAAAAACGCGCCTTTGACAAACGAGAGGTTATTGTAGGCAGGCGTGGCTTGGGGGATTTTATCGCTTATGCAGGACAGGCGTTCATTGGCTTGATTGCTCCTACCAGAAGCGGTAAAGGTGTGGGTTTCATCATGCCCAATATGATCAATTATCCTCAAAATATCGTTGTGTTTGACCCTAAAGCTGACACTATGGAAACTTGCGGGAAAATCAGAGAGAAACGCTTCAACCAAAAAGTGTTCATCTATGAACCTTTCTCCTTAAAAACACACCGATTTAATCCTTTCGCTTATGTGGATTTTGGTAATGATGTGGTTTTGACCGAAGACATACTCTCTCAAATTGACACACGCCTAAAAGGGCATGGGATGGTGGCTAGTGGAGGGGATTTTTCCACTCAAATCTTTGGATTGGCAAAGCTCGTGTTCCCTGAAAGACCTAATGAAAAAGATCCTTTTTTTAGCAATCAAGCGCGAAATCTTTTTGTCATCAATTGCAATATTTATAGGGATCTCATGTGGACTAAAAAGGGGCTTGAGTTTGTCAAAAGAAAAAAAATCATCATGCCTGAAACCCCTACGATGTTTTTCATAGGTTCTATGGCAAGCGGTATCAACTTGATTGATGAAGACACAAACATGGAAAAAGTCGTGTCTCTGATGGAATTTTTTGGAGGTGAAGAAGATAAGAGTGGCGACAATCTAAGAGCGCTTAGTCCTGCTACTAGAAACATGTGGAATAGCTTCAAGACAATGGGCGGTGCTAGAGAAACTTATAGCTCGGTTCAAGGGGTATATACTTCAGCCTTTGCACCTTATAATAACGCCATGATTAGAAATTTCACAAGCGCTAATGATTTTGATTTCAGGCGTTTAAGGATCGATGCAGTGAGTATTGGTGTGATCGCTAATCCTAAAGAAAGCACTATTGTTGGACCGATATTAGAGCTGTTTTTCAACGTGATGATTTATAGCAACCTTATTCTACCAATCCATGATCCACAATGCAAAAGAAGCTGCTTAATGCTCATGGACGAATTCACTTTGTGTGGCTATTTAGAGACCTTTGTTAAAGCGGTAGGGATTATGGCAGAATACAACATGCGCCCCGCTTTTGTGTTTCAAAGTAAGGCGCAACTAGAGAATGACCCCCCACTTGGTTATGGTAGGAATGGCGCTAAGACTATTTTAGACAACCTTTCTTTGAATATGTATTATGGAATCAACAACGATAACTACTATGAACACTTTGAAAAACTTTCTAAGGTGTTAGGGAAATACACAAGACAAGATGTGAGCCGAAGCATTGATGATAATACAGGTAAGACCAACACTTCTATCAGCAACAAGGAGCGGTTTTTGATGACCCCTGATGAATTGATGACTATGGGCGATGAGCTTATTATTTTAGAAAATACGCTCAAACCTATCAAATGCCACAAGGCGCTTTACTACGATGATCCTTTCTTCACCGATGAACTCATTAAGGTGAGTCCAAGTTTGAGCAAGAAATACAAATTGGGGAAAGTGCCTGATCAAGCAACATTCTATGATGATTTGCAAGCCGCTAAAACCAGAGGCGAATTGAGTTATGATAAATCTTTAGTGCCTGTGGGTTCAAGCGAACTGTGATTTTAATTTCTAATCATTAGTTTCGTTTTGGAAATCTTTCAAAATCAGATCAGGTGCTTCTTTGCTAAAAAATATGATCTTTGTCTTGCATGAAGCGTTTGAGTTTTCCTATATCTTTAATGGAATTTTCACTCACCAAAAGCTTGTGTGTTCTTTGTTTTGCCAACCATCGCTTTTATTGGATTGCTGCATGCACTAGGTTAAAATTCATCAAGTCATTCTTACAGCACCCATGCTCAGAGAAAATGGTGCGAATTGGAAGAATTCTTACGCTATATGTTCTTATAAGGAAGGCAAAAAGCCTATTCCAAAAAATAAAAAGACAGAATATCTTAACAAAAAGAA
The DNA here is from genome assembly GCF_030062585.1 of Helicobacter pylori. Lineage (NCBI taxonomy): Bacteria > Pseudomonadati > Campylobacterota > Epsilonproteobacteria > Campylobacterales > Helicobacteraceae > Helicobacter > Helicobacter pylori. The sequence goes on from NZ_CP071935.1 coordinate 601,556, forward strand.
TCAAAATATATTTTAAAAAGATTAAAAGATAATGATGCAAATAATTATTATTATAAATTTGTAAGATAGTAGGAGTATACCACCAAGATTGCTTATAAAAATTATAAAGATTCAAAATAAGTTAATTCTAGCATGCTTTATTCGTTATATCGCACCTGAGAATAAATGCAACGGAATTTTTTCACGTAAGCGCCATTAGGGTCATGTTTCATTCCCCCATTGTAAGCGCCTATTGCCATTTCTACTAATTGATACACGCTTTTGTTGGGGTGTTTTTGTTTGTAGTAGTCAAAATTTTCTTTTAAAATTTGTTTGGCTAATTGGATCGCAAAACCCACATCGTTTAACAATTTGTATTTGAGGAGCGTTTTAGAATAGGTAGGGTAGAACTTTTTAGCGGTGTTTAAAGTGATATGAAACATGGAATAAGAAGTGTCTTTAAGGGATTTTTTTCGCTTGTTGTTCAACCCTAGAGAGCTTTCTAGTAAAGCGATAGAGATGAGCGTTCTGCACACCACTTCATTGTTGCAACCTTTTTGATGGATATGGATAAGATTTTCGTATTGCTTGAAACTAATGGCTACCTTTTGGCATGGATAGCCTAAGGAACTAAGGAGTAAGGTCAGACAAATCCATTTCTCAAACAAAATTTTAACTTACTTTGAATCTTTCAGTAACGCTTTTTGTAACTTCTGCTTGTCGTATTTGAGCTTGTCCTTTAGAGGTGAGAGCAGATTTTGAACACTCTCATAACCACACAGCATTCCCTCTTTATAGGGGTCGTTTTTGATTTTTGCATAGAGGCTAATGCCATTAGCGTAACACAAGCCGTTAGACTTGATGTAGTAGCTTTTGATTTCTTCTTCTAAGTTCCTCAAGTCATTAGGATTGAGAGGTGTTTTTTTGCTGTAAGAATTTTCACTGATCAAAGTCCCCTCATAGCTTCTTTTGATCGTGGTCTCCTTATCCACTAATAACCCATTATAGTTCTCTTTTTCTTTGACAACTCTCATTGTTTCATCAGAATTACTTGTTTGAGGAGAAACAGGCACTTCCACTACTCTAGGTTTCTTAGCGTTTTTCTTTTTCAACTCTGCTTTTAGAGCTTTTAGTTTCTTTTGATTTTCTAAGTCTTTGAGCCTGTATTTAGCCAATTCAGCCTCTTGTTTTTCTTTTTCTGCTAAGAGTTTCTTTTCCCTCTCTTCCTCATTGGCTATGAGTTGGGAGTTAGCGATTAGCTCTTCTATGAGCTTCTCTTTGCTGTTTTCAGGAGCGGTTTGGGTGGCATAAGGTGATGGTTGGGCCTCATTGGCGTTATTTGTCTCTTTGAGTCTATACAAGCTATAAGGAGCAACGATATTGGGTTTTTGAATAACGCTATCGTTACTAGGCATAGCTACCATCTCATCTCTTAGGGGCGAACACACTTCATCATTAGGTCTGCAGATCACATCGTTGGCGTAGTTGAAATACGCGCGTTTTTGTTGTTCAAAAAGCTTATTCTCATCAATTGACGCTCCCTTATCAAGCGTGTGGGCATTGGGATCGCTTCTTTTTGGCACTCTTAAAAAAGTCGCTTGGGCATAAGGCATATTCTCATTGATTTTTAACACAAACTTAGCGTTTCGTTTGTTGAGCGCTTTTAGAATGTTGTAATACCCATTGACTTGTTCTAACGAACCTGTGATGATGATGAGATCCGCATAAGTCCCCATTGCTCTTGTTTTGATAATGGGGTTTTCTATGGATAAATAGTTGTTGTAATCCAATAGATCCATAGCGTAGAGATAAGTTTTGTCTTTCAAAGCGCTATTACCAAACCAATCCCCAAAGCTTTTGTCATTCACGTTCAAGGTGTCGTATATATCAAAAAGCGCTTGAGTTTTTGTGTCATCAACAGAGACATATTGAGGTTTCTTATGATCAGGGATCTGTTGGCGCTGTTTAGCTTCTTTTTTGAGGCGTTTAGCCTCTTTCTTGGTCTCTTTAGTTTCTTTAGTGGCCTTAATGACCTTATCGGCTTCACTTATTTCTTTAGCATAAAGAGTGTTAGAGATTAGTAAGCCCATGAGTAATACAGCGGTTGCTAGTTTTCTAAACATTAGTTTCCTTTTTTTTCAAATTAATATGGAGACAAAATTCTATTGCTTTTAAGATAAGCGATGTAGCTGTAAAAAACTCATTGTTTTTGAAATTCTTTTTTCTTTTCATTAATCTATTGCATTTGGGATATTTAAGATCTTGTGAATCCATACTAGCAGTCCATTTGCACTTAGGATAATTTTTACATCCTAAGAAAAAAGAATTTTCTTTAATATTAGCTTTTACACCAGCCAAAATGAAACGCTCAAGGCGTTTGATTTTTTGCTTTTCAATCTTATTAAGCAATTCTTTTTTTTCTTTTTCTAAATCTTTTTTTCGTTCGTTTTGTTTTGCAAGATCGATAAAGTAAAACTTCCTATTGCAATTCTTACAAGCGTAAGCTCCTCCCCTACCACTTTCTACTTTTTCCATTATGGGCGTGTTTTCACAATGCAAGCAGACCGCTTTCATTGAGCCATTTATTTCTCGTAAAACGCCCTTACAGTCGCCTTTATTTACATAATCAGAGCAACCATAAAATGAGACACCATTCAATCCTCTTTGTATCATTTTAGGTGTGTTACAAACAGAACAAATCAAATATCCTCTGACTCTCTTAATATTAAACTTAGAAAAATTATTACTCACATTGTAACTCGTAGCTAGACTCATATTGCAAACAACTACTCTTAAATCTAAAAAAGAATTTATAGGTTGCTTGTGTAAGTCATGCAGTGAGTAATAAACCACTACAACGCCTAAATTTTTGAAATTTTCTCTCATTCTTTCTTCAGTCAAAATCGTTGTTTTGCCTCAATCTTTAGTCTCTTTGGCTTCAGTTGGTTCGTTGGTAACGCTTGTTGCTTGAGATTTTTGGGTTTCGTTATTGACAGTTGTTGCCGCTTTAGATTGCTTTTTGAACAATTTTTCAGTTAATTTCACTAAGTTGATATTAGAAAAAGACAAAAAGATTCCTATTGCGACAAAGATTATCCCAACAATCCCCATAGCACCGCTCAAGACACAACATAAAACCCCTGCTCCAATGAGACCTAATGAATCATAACGCTTATCAGTCAAATTGTTTTTGAAAAAATTTACAAAAGCGTTTGGTTTTTTTGTTTCATGAGTTGCTTCAGTTGTATTGATTGTGTCAGCCATAGCATTACCTCCATAATGGTATATTTTCAATTTGTTACTACTATGAAACAAATCCATGTCATTATAGCAAAAAATATAAAACCATCTCCATGTTGTCATTATGCTGTTGTTTGTAATTTAAAAAAGATGATAAAACAGGCTAAAGAATGGCTCAAATTGTAAAAGGACTTGACATGTTTAAAGATTTTTATCGCACCACCCTCTCTTTTTTAAAGCCTTTATTGCTTTTATTGGGCTTATTGTTGCCGTTTTCACTTTGTATAGCTGATGAATATATTAGCATAAGTGATGATTGGGATGAAAGGGCGCGAAATCAGTGGGATGAAATTGCGCGAAATCATAAGACATATTATTTTGAAAATGGTTTAGACCATTTTAATCAAGGCCAATACAAACAAGCCTTTAAAGATTTTAAATTGGCGCAAGAATACAGCATTGGGCTTGGCAGCGTTTATTTAGCCAAAATGTATTTGGAGGGAAAGGGCGTGAAAGTGGATTACAAAAAAGCGCAATTCTATGCACAAAACGCTATCAAAGGGTATGGGAGCGGGTTGTTAGGGGGCGCTTTAATTTTAGGACGCATGCAAGTGCAAGGCTTAGGGATGAAAAAGGATTTGAAACAAGCGCTCAAGACTTACAGGCATGTGGTTCGCATGTTTTCTAATAAAAGCACAAATTATTTTGCTAACAATTTTAGATTACCAAACCTTGCGTTCACTAGTATGCTTATTGGATCGCGATTCATTGATCTTTCAGGTTTGAGCGCGAATCCTATAAAATTTGGAAAGAAATTTGGAATACTTGTTAAGAAAGCCCTTCAAATCAAAGATAATACACTTTCTTGGGAAGACATTGCTGAAATTTCAAGCAATATTATTTTACTCAAACAACAAATGGGGGAGATCCTTTATAGAATTGGGATCGCTTATAAAGAAGGGCTTGGCACTAGAAAGAAAAAGGACAGGGCTAAAAAATTCTTGCAAAAATCCGCAGAATTTGGCTATGAAAAAGCCATGGAAGCTCTGTAATTTTAGAAAATACACCTACCTAATCTTTACTATCACTTGGCTAAAATCAAGTTCTTTGCTTTAATCTTAAAAAATACCTTTGAGTATTTTTTAAATCTTATCATCGACACTCTATTAAAGTGGGATTATTAACCCACTCATTCAATTCTAGCATGAATAAGTGGTGATAAATTCAAAAGGATGGGGTTTGCTCTCCCATGGGAACACTTCAGCGTTGAATTTAAGAGATTGATAGGCTTGAATAAATTCTTCGCTAAAGACCTGCCCCTCTTTTAAATACTGCTTATCGGCTAGCATTTCTTCTAACGATCTCCTTAAAGTGTGGGGCATTTGTTTGATACCTTTTTCCCTAATTTCATCTAAAGTCAATTTGAAAAGGTTGATATCCATCGCTTCGCCGGGATCCATTTTGTTTTTAACGCCATCCATGCCTGCCATTAAAATCGCTGCAAAAGCCAAGTAGGGGTTTGATGAGCTGTCCGGGAATCTGAATTCAAACCTAGCACTATTTTTAGAAATCCCATAAGGGATACGCACGCTCGCACTCCTGTTATTAGCCGAATAAGTTAAAATAGATGGGGCTTCATATCCCGGAATCAGGCGTTTGTAAGAGTTAGTGGAAGCGTTAGTGAAAGCGGCTAACCCTCTAGCGTGGCGCAACACGCCCCCTAAAAAATGCAAGGCAAACTCACTCAAGCCCTTGTAAGTTTCGCCGCTAAAAAGGTTTTCGTTGTTTTTCCAAACGCTCACATGGGTGTGCATCCCGCTCCCGTTATCCCTGTATAAAGGTTTTGGCATGAAAGTGGCGGTTTTCCCGTTTAAATGAGCGACCATTTTAACCACGTATTTGAGTTTTTGGACATTATCAGCCGCTTCCACTAAATCCCCAAATTTCACGCCCACTTCGCCTTGCGCTTGCGCAACTTCATGATGGACGACAAAAGTTTCTAACCCCACTTGGTTTAAGACTTTCACAATTTCAGTGCGAATATCCATCATCGTATCCGTTGGCGGCACAGGCAAATAGCCCCCTTGCTTGCCCGGTCTATGCCCAAAATTCACGCCATTTTCAAAGCTCTTATCCCGATTCCATTCGCCCTCTTCGCTATCCACTTCGTAATATTGGGAATTGGAAGCGTCTTTAATCTTAATGGAATCAAAGATGAAAAATTCGCTCTCCGCGCCAAAATAAGCCACATCGCCCAAACCTGAATCTTTCAAATGTTGCAAGGCTTTTTTAGCGATACTTCTAGGGCATTTTTCATAAGGCTGGTTTTTATACACATCATACACATCGCAAAACACGACCACGCTCACATCCGCACTAAAAGGGTCAATGAAATAACGCACCAAATCGGGGGTTAAAATCATATCTGAATGTTCAATGCCTTGCCAGCCTTTAAAACAACTCGCATCAAAAGGAATCCCCTCTTTAAACATGCCATGCGTTAAAGCCCCAAAAGAATAAGCGATGTGATTCCAAGTGCCTTTAATATCGCTGAATCTAAAATCCACAAATTCCACTTCATTTTCTTTGCAAAATTCAAAAAATTCTTTGATCTTGCTTTCACTATTTTGAGTTCTTACTATCATTAACCACCTTTAATTGTTATGAATTGAGTTTGATTGATAGGGGTGATTATAGCATTTATGGGGTAAAAAAGTAAAATTGACGCCCTAAATTTTTCCCTAAATTTTTAGAGACTAAAAACCACCTTTTTTAAAATCTTGGCATTCTGTTTTCTTTTTTTGTGGTAATATTCGTTTGCTAGTTATTAGGTATAGTTAGCCATATCCTGGAAATAGGGGTATGATTTTAAATTTCATATAAGGAAATATTATGAAAAAAAATAAAGATAACTTTACTGTTTCAGATGGCGTTTACTATGATAGATACGGCAACCCTTTAAAAGGTGGTGCTATACAAGTTTGTAGAGCCAAACATTTGAATGGTGGTCTTAAGCAGACTTTAGATCAAAATGAAGAACTTAAGAAAGCACTCTTTTATTCACTTTCTCTTCTTTCTACTATGGGTATTAGATTTCAATAAAAAAGTATCATAGTTAAACTCTTGCATCCACATGGGTGCGAGTTGGTCAAGGCAATTAGCTTTTGTAGTTAAGAAAATGCCTTTAAAGGTTTTTAAATCAATGTTTTGTTGAATATGGAGTTTTTATTTTGACTCCGCTCCAATCAAGCGTTGATAATAAAATTTAAATTAAACAATGGAGAACTTGACTTTAATTTTAATTTTAATTTTAATTTTAGCCAAGCGATAACTTCTTAAAGCGTTCGTAGGGTTTTAGGGGATTTTGAGAGGGGGATTATTTCAAAATACCCAACTACCCCCTTAAAGTTTTATAAAAACATCATTAAAAAGCTTAAAAACAAACTTCTTTCAAAAAAATTAAAAAAATTTTAGCGATCAACATTTGATGAGAATAGAGCCTTTTTTATTATAAAAAGAGTATAATTACAAGTTACTTACAACTTAAAGGGGATATGATGAAAGTTCTATTATTAGAAGATGTGAAAAATTTAGGCAAAGCGGGTGAAGTGTGTGAGGTTAAAGATGGCTATGGGAATAACTTTTTAATCGCTAACCAAAAAGCCAAACTCGCCACTAACGAAGTGATCAACAAATACAAAGCCGAAGTTAAAAAGAAAGCGGAAAAAGAAGCCCTAGAAAAGGCGCAAAAATTGCAAATGGTAGAAACCTTACAAACCATCACGCTGACTATCCATAAAAAAGTCGGCGCGAACGGCTCTTTATTTGGAGCGATCACTAAAGAAGAGATCACGGAGCGTTTGAAAGAGCAGCATGCGAGTTTAAATTTAGATAAAAAAGACATTGAGCTCAAACACCCAATTAAAAGCACAGGGATTTATGAGATTGAAGTCAAGCTTGGATCGGGGATTGCGGGTGCGTTTAAAATTGATGTGGTGGCTGAGTAGAAAATGTTTGAAGCGACGACGATTCTAGGCTATAGAGGGGAGATGGAGGGCAAGAAGTTCGCGCTCATTGGAGGCGATGGGCAGGTAACTTTGGGCAATTGCGTGGTCAAAGCCAATGCGACAAAAATCAGAAGCTTGTATCACAACCAGGTTTTAAGTGGGTTTGCCGGGAGCACCGCAGACGCTTTTAGCTTGTTTGATATGTTTGAACGCATTTTAGAGAGTAAAAAGGGGGATTTGTTTAAAAGCGTAGTGGATTTCAGCAAAGAATGGCGCAAAGACAAGTATTTACGCCGACTAGAGGCGATGATGATCGTTTTAAATTTGGATCACATTTTCATTTTGAGCGGCACGGGCGATGTTTTAGAGGCTGAAGACAATAAGATCGCTGCTATTGGGAGTGGGGGGAATTACGCCTTAAGCGCGGCTAGGGCTTTAGATCATTTCGCTCATTTAGAGCCTAGAAAACTCGTAGAAGAGTCCTTAAAAATCGCAGGGGATCTTTGCATTTACACCAACACGAATATTAAAATTTTGGAGCTTTAATGTCTAAATTGAATATGACCCCAAGAGAAATTGTCGCTTATTTAGATGAATACATCATTGGGCAAAAGGAAGCTAAAAAGTCTATCGCTATCGCTTTTAGGAATCGTTACAGGCGTTTGCAACTGGAAAAATCCTTACAAGAAGAAATCACGCCTAAAAACATTTTAATGATTGGCTCTACTGGCGTGGGTAAAACTGAAATCGCTAGAAGAATAGCAAAAATCATGAAACTCCCCTTTGTGAAAGTGGAAGCGAGCAAATACACAGAAGTGGGTTTTGTGGGGCGCGATGTGGAGTCTATGGTAAGGGATTTAGTCAATAACAGCGTGCTTTTAGTGGAAAATGAGCATAAAGAAAAACTAAAAGACAAGATTGAGGAAGCGGTTATAGAAAAAATCGCTAAAAAACTCCTACCCCCCTTGCCTAATGGGGTGAGCGAAGAAAAAAAACAAGAATACGCTAACAGCCTTTTGAAAATGCAACAAAGAATCGTGCAAGGCGAGTTGGATAGCCGAGAAATTGAAATTGAAGTGCGTAAAAAAAGCATAGAGATTGATTCTAATGTGCCGCCTGAAATTCTAAGGGTTCAAGAAAATGTGATTAAGTTTTTCCATAAAGAACAGGATAAAGTCAAAAAAACTTTAAGCGTTAAAGAGGCTAAAGAAGCCCTAAAGGCAGAAATTAGCGACACGCTTTTAGATGGCGAAGCCATTAAAATGGAAGGCTTGAAGCGCGCGGAAAGTTCAGGGGTGATTTTTATTGATGAAATTGATAAGATCGCTGTAAGCTCTAAAGAAGGAGGCCGTCAAGATCCCAGTAAAGAGGGGGTTCAAAGGGATTTGTTGCCGATTGTGGAGGGGAGTGTGGTGAATACGAAGTATGGTTCTATCAAAACGGAGCATATTTTATTCATTGCAGCAGGGGCGTTTCATCTTTCTAAACCAAGCGATTTGATCCCTGAATTGCAGGGGCGTTTCCCTTTAAGGGTGGAGTTAGAGAATTTAACCGAAGAAATCATGTATATGATTTTAACTCAAACTAAAACCTCTATCATCAAGCAATACCAAGCCCTTTTAAAAGTGGAGGGCGTAGAAATTGCGTTTGAAGACGATGCGATCAAAGAGTTAGCCAAACTTTCTTATAACGCCAATCAAAAAAGCGAAGATATAGGCGCTAGAAGGTTGCACACCACCATTGAAAAAGTGCTAGAAGACATTAGTTTTGAAGCGGAGGATTATTCGGGGCAACATATCACTATCACTAAAGAATTGGTTCAATCAAAGCTAGAGGATTTAGTGGCTGATGAAAATTTGGTGAAGTATATTTTATGATGAAAACTAAGGCGGGCTTTGTAGCTCTTATAGGCAAACCAAACGCTGGAAAAAGCACTCTTTTAAACACTTTATTAAACGCTCATTTAGCCCTTGTTTCGCATAAGGCTAATGCGACCAGAAAATTGATGAAATGCATCGTGCCTTTTAAAGACAAAGAAGGGTATGAGAGCCAGATCATTTTTTTAGACACACCAGGGCTCCATCATCAAGAAAAATTACTCAACCAGTGCATGCTCTCACAGGCTTTAAAAGCGATGAGCGATGCTGAATTGTGCGTTTTTTTAGCTTCTGTGCATGACGATTTAAAAGGCTATGAAGAGTTTTTAAATTTGTGCCAAAAACCCCATATCTTGGCTTTGAGTAAGATTGATATGGCCACGCATAAGCAGGTTTTACAAAAATTACAAGAGTATCAAAAATATTCATCGCAATTTTTAGATTTAATACCTTTGAGCGCGAAAAAATCTCAAAATTTAAACGTGCTTTTAGAATGCATCAGCAAGCATTTAAGCCCTAGCGCATGGCTTTTTGAAAAGGATTTGATGAGCGATGAAAAAATGCGCGATATTTATAAGGAAATCATTAGGGAGAGTTTGTTTGATTTTTTGAGCGATGAAATCCCTTATGAAAGCGATGTGATGATTGATAAATTTATAGAAGAAGAACGCATAGACAAGGTGTATGCGCGTATTATCGTAGAAAAAGAAAGCCAAAAAAAAATCGTGATAGGCAAAAACGGGGTGAATATCAAACGCATCGGGACTAACGCGCGATTGAAAATGCAAGAAGTGGGCGAAAAAAAGGTTTTTTTAAACTTGCAAGTGATCGCTCAAAAATCATGGAGCAAGGAAGAAAAGAGCTTGCAAAAACTGGGCTATATCTATCAAAGGAATAGGGATTGAAAAAAATATTACCGGCTCTGTTAATGGGGTTTGTGGGATTGAATGCTAGTGATCGTTTGTTAGAAATCATGCACCTTTATCAAAAACAAGGCTTGGAAGTGGTGGGTCAAAAGTTGGATTCTTATTTAGCGGATAAATCTTTTTGGGCAGAAGAACTTCAAAACAAGGACACGGATTTTGGCTATTATCAAAACAAGCAGTTTTTATTTGTGGCTAATAAATCCAAGCCCAGTTTGGAGTTTTATGAAATAGAAAATAACATGCTTAAAAAAATCAACAGCTCTAAAGCCCTTGTAGGCTCTAAAAAGGGCGATAAAACTTTAGAGGGCGATTTGGCCACGCCTATTGGAGTGTATCGTATCACGCAGAAATTAGAGCGTTTGGATCAATATTATGGCGTTTTGGCTTTTGTAACGAATTACCCTAATTTGTATGACACCTTGAAAAAACGCACCGGGCATGGCATTTGGGTGCATGGAATGCCTTTAAATGGCGATCGGAATGAATTGAACACCAAGGGCTGTATTGCGATTGAAAACCCGCTTTTAAGCTCTTATGATAAGGTGTTAAAAGGCGAAAAAGCGTTCCTCATCACCTATGAAGACAAGTTTTCCCCTAGTACTAAAGAGGAATTGAGCATGATTTTAAGCTCCCTTTTCCAATGGAAAGAAGCTTGGACTAGGGGCGATTTTGAACGCTACATGCGTTTTTATAACCCCAATTTCACTCGCTATGACGGCATGAAATTCAACGCTTTTAAAGAGTATAAAAAAAGGGTGTTTGCAAAAAATGAAAAAAAGAATATCGCTTTTTCTTCTATCAATGTGATCCCTTACCCCAACTCTCAAAACAAACGCTTGTTTTATGTGGTGTTTGACCAAGATTACAAGGCCTACCAGCAAAACAAGCTCTCTTATAGCTCCAATTCTCAAAAAGAACTCTATATAGAGATTGAAAACAATCAAGTGTCTATTATAATGGAAAAATAAGCTAGGGATAGACGCTGAAGTCAAGGCCACGATAAAAGACAAAGTAATGGAATCCAAAATCATTGGCATTAGAAATAATCGTGCAACTTTACAGAGTGAAAAAGGAAATGAAGCTTTAAAAATAACAAATGATTAAGAAATATTAATTAAGAATTATGAATAGAGGATTTTAGGAGTTGTGAGGGTGAAGCATGGCATTAGTTTTGTAGATGTGAGTATTCCATATTCATGGATATAAGTTAAGTCTTTGTTTGGAAAGAATTGAAGATATAGGGGAATTCACTCTATTTTGCTTGCATGCTTTTGGGGATGGATTAAATCTTAATGAATTATCGCAAGTTACAGAGATTGACCCTATAACCATTCAAAAACACCTGGATTTTTTAGTAAAGCGGGGTTTTGTCAATGAAAAACACAAGATTAGTGCTTATGGGCGCAACATTTTAAAATTACACGATGAAATCAACAAATTTAATCGCGCAAATCGGGCGGTGTTTTTGGAAAATGCAGCGAGAGAAAAAATAAAAAGATGGCGTGAACGCCAAGAGCTAACAGATTGTTCTCGTGGGTGGCTCATCGCAGGAGAAGATTTAAGCCTACAAGAATTTGAGGAGCTTTATAATGCACGCAAGGATATTGATCAGGTATTGCGCTTATTGGATAATACGAAAGATTTCAAAGATGTTTCAGATGAGATTAGGATGCGTTTAGAACCAAAGGAAGTAGAGCGGTTTTTAGTTTTTAAAATCAATCCAAAGGCGCTAACGCATGCAAAGATCGAAGGGAAAACATATATCCGTGCAATCCATGGGGAGCAAGAGTGTTTTATAGAGATAGAAACACTCTGCAAGCAACTATGATAAGCATCGATCTCTTTAAAACCGATGGGCGTTTTGCGCGTGGTATGCGCAACACAAAAATCATCTATAGTGCCATACGCTATGGAGCAAAAGGAATTGCTAAAGTGAGTCCGGTCTTAGTCTGTGTGGATGTGGTGATTAGTTTGGCTGATATGATCCATTCCTATGGCCAATATCGTGCCGCTAAAGAGCAAACCAAACAACTAGAAATAATACGCAATACTTTAAAGAAAACAATATGAAAATCTTTTGATAGAATTAAGATTAGACAAACAGAAGCTCAGATTACAGCTTGCCCAAGACTTAGAAAAGATAGATGCTAGAATACGCAAGAATGCGGATAAAATGCATCTGCTTAAATTAGCTTATGAAAACAGCTTTATGGTTTTAAAATGCATCAAGGAGCATTTAGATGAATACGAGAAAAAATTCCCTTATGACAATGCCCAAAGAATTGTAGTCTTGTGCCAACAATACCATGAAGCGCTCACAACACATTGCCAAGCGTCTTTAAACTTTATAGGAGGTTAATATGAGAAGCGTTAATTTACCCACACCAAAAGGAAACTCTAAAGGGGATTTTCTTGACAACCTCTCTTTATCAGATATGTTAAAGTTGGTAACTGCTTCTAAAGACTTGATTTCATCAGCGATCAATGCCCAGAAAGAAATTAGCAAAGAGCAAGAAAAGACTAAACAAGTAGAAATACAAGCAAATCAAGAGATGATAGCTTCAAACAACAGATTGAGAGAAAGATCGCTGAATTCCAAAGAGATATAACAGAACTCAATAATATGCATGAACAAGAAATGCTCAGACTCTCCAATGAGCATGAAAAAGACATGAAGCTTTTAGAAATAATGCAAGGCATCATCAATAAGATTGATTCGCTGAATCAATTTTTAAGCTGCGAACATGGGGAACACCAAATGGTGGATGAATTGCATGCGTAACTGATTCATTACCAACAAGCTTTGCTTGCATTAACATCTAAGGTGAATTAATGCTACCCTTTATTGTGGGTGGGGCTATCCTAGCAGTTGGTTTTGGGGCGTTAGCGTTTTTTTTTGATGTTGAAACCGAAAAAGAAAAAGAACGCCAAAACACGCTAAAAAAAGATATTAAGGACTACACGCACAAAGCGCAACAGGCTAAAAAATGCCATAAACACCAGCAAACCCTAAAGATCGCAGACCATTGTCTCAATATTATCCAACGCTATTTGCAAGAAATTGAAAGATTGCAACAAGAAAAGAAAGAGACACCCACGCAATTAAAGGCTGTGTTAGAGCAAATCCAACAAGAAATGAAATCTCTACCCATACAGCAAAAACATGCACTGCAAATATATTACAACCGCTTTGAAGACGCGCAACGCCGCGCTTTAGCTTATTTGGGTTATTTGTCTCGCTTAAAAATTCAATTACAAGAGAAAGAAAAGCGCCTTAAAAGTGATTTGGGTGAGATTAAAAAATTAGAGCAAAAGGTCAAAAAGAATAACGAGAATATCGCCAGTAACCAAGAGTGGTTGGAGAGGCATAGAGAATGGCGTGATGAATCTCAATCCAACAATCCAGACAATGCAGATAAGATGCAAGAACGAATGGATCGCAATAAGGACAATATCAGAAAAGCCAAAGATTTTATCGCTAAAACCCAAAATTGGATAAAGAAAAAAGAATGCGACATAGATGAAATTTTAAAGCATATCCAAGCTATGGAGCCAAACTATCTCTTGCCTCAAGACTTTCTTTATGTTGGAAAACTTGCTTGTGTCAATAAAAGTGAAATCTATGCGCATGATGGAGATGAAGAAAGTGGCTGGAATATTTATGGGCAACGCCTAAGTTTGGAATCTGGAGAACATGAAAAAAAGTTATGGGATTCTTATAACTCTCAAGAGGAATTTTATATTTTAATCACACGGCAAAATAAAGAAGACAACAGATTTTTCAAAGCTAGCTTGTGTAAAGGTTTGCTCTATAAACACATTTTAGAAGAGAGCGTTTTTGAAGTGTCGCCTAATACAATTGATTGGAAAATGACCAAGTGTTTGTTTCATGGGATACAACTTTCACTACCCATTGAATACAAGGAATTTAAACATAAAAAGTACACACCAAGAGATACTCTCAAGGTGTGGGTAACAAATTATGACAGCTTGCTAAAAAGTGTATTCATTGCTGAAAAAGAGCCAGAACCCAAACACATGGATGTGATTATGCTTTTTAATGACCGACTGGGATCTCAAATTTTAAAATATGCTTATATTTTTAATGACTTCAATTTTAATTATTCCGTGTTAGATTATCAAAAGAATGGAGCAATCAAAAATACCTCGCAATTTTACGATCCTAAGAATATTATCCGTTGGATTAATGTTGAAAGAGAGCATCAACTAGAAAAAACAAGTAGCTATAACAAAGATCAAGTTCAAAAAATCATAGAGCTTTTAGAGCAAATCAATCGCGCTCTTAACCAAAGAAAAATCAGAAAAACCATAGGAATTATCACACCTTATAATGCCCAAAAAAGACGCTTGCGATCAGAAGTGGAAAAATGCGGCTTCAAGAATTTTGATGAACTCAAGATAGACACTGTGGATGCCTTTCAAGGCGAGGAGGCAGATATTATCATTTATTCCACCGTGAAAACTTATGGTAATCTTTCTTTCTTGCTAGATTCTAAACGCTTGAATGTAGCTATTTCTAGGGCAAAAGAAAATCTCATTTTTGTGGGTAAAAAGTCTTTCTTTGAGAATTTACGAAGCGATGAGAAGAATATCTTTAGCGCTATTTTGCAAGTCTGTAGATAGGTAATCTTTTCCAAAGATAATCATTAGGCATTCTTCGCTTCAAAACTCTCCTAAATTGCAAACTTATTTTTTTGAATGCTTTACTTTATGGTGAGCCATAACTTTATAATCTACCAATCCATCGCATGATTTTTAAAATACTCAAAGATCCTAGATGAGAGCTTGAGTTGGATTGACTTTATTTTAATTTTTCTTTATTTTGAAATATCTTGAAATGCTTGACTCAATCAACATTTAACAAAAAAGCCAAAACATTTTTTAAGAAAGAAAAAACCCTAAAACCCAATATCAGTTTGATTGCTAAAATAAGAGCCACCAAAGTCCTTAGGCGTGTAATGCGATTCTTTTTCTATAGAAGTATCTTTAATGCAAGCGACACGCAAAGCGTCAAAATAAGTCCCAACGCTAGCGCAACCGCCGAGTAAAGAAGCTCCAATAAACATGCTATTTCTAATCTATTTCTAATGGTTTTCATTTTATATCCTTTTGTTTTAAAATTTTTTGATTGAATAACCTAAACACTTTAAATTATATGACTGCAATTTTAGGACTTATTGTTAAACAAAAAGTAAATGAAACTCAAAACAACTAAAATAACGCCCTAAATCCAAACCATAAACGCTACCCTTTGTAAGCCTTGCTAATTTTTGCTATAATAAAGCCCTAACTAAAATTTCTCCTTTTATTTTAGTTAGACTTCTTGAATTAGAATTATAGTAGACTTGTTATACCTTGTTCTAAATATTCTGGTATAATGATAGTGTTCAAAGACATGCATGAATTGATTACTCAAAGTGTGTAGCGATTTTTAGCAGTCTTTGATACCAATAAGATACCGATAGGTATGAAACTTTAGGTATAGTAAGGAGAAACAATGACTAACGAAACTATTGACCAACAACCACAAACCGAAGCGGCTTTTAACCCGCAGCAATTTATCAATAATCTTCAAGTAGCTTTTCTTAAGCTTGATAACGCTGTCGCTTCATTTGATCCTGATCAAAAACCAATCGTTGATAAGAACGATAGGGATAACAGGCAAGCTTTTGATGGAATCTCGCAATTAAGGGAAGAATACTCCAATAAAGCGATCAAAAATCCTACCAAAAAGAATCAGTATTTTTCAGACTTTATCAATAAGAGCAACGATTTAATCAACAAAGACGCTCTCATTGATGTAGAATCTTCCACAAAGAGCTTTCAGAAATTTGGGGATCAGCGTTACCGAATTTTCACAAGTTGGGTGTCCCATCAAAACGATCCGTCTAAAATCAACACCCGATCGATCCGAAATTTTATGGAAAATATCATACAACCCCCTATCCATGATGACAAAGAAAAAGCAGAGTTTTTGAAATCTGCCAAACAATCTTTTGCAGGAATTATCATAGGGAATCAAATCCGAACGGATCAAAAGTTCATGGGCGTGTTTGATGAATCTTTGAAAGAAAGGCAAGAAGCAGAAAAAAATGGAGAGCCTACTGGTGGGGATTGGTTGGATATTTTTTTATCATTTATATTTGACAAAAAACAATCTTCTGATGTCAAAGAAGCAATCAATCAAGAACCAGTTCCTCATGTCCAACCAGATATAGCCACTAGCACCACCCACATACAAGGCTTACCGCCTGAATCTAGGGATTTGCTTGATGAAAGGGGTAATTTTTCTAAATTCACTCTTGGCGATATGGAAATGTTAGATGTTGAGGGAGTCGCTGACCTTGATCCTAATTACAAGTTCAATCAATTATTGATTCACAATAACGCTCTGTCTTCTGTGTTAATGGGGAGTCATAATGGCATAGAACCTGAAAAAGTTTCATTATTGTATGCGGGCAATGGTGGTTTTGGAGACAAACACGATTGGAACGCCACCGTTGGTTATAAAGACCAACAAGGTAACAATGTGGCTACAATAATTAATGTGCATATGAAAAACGGCAGTGGCTTAGTCATAGCAGGTGGTGAGAAAGGGATTAACAACCCTAGTTTTTATCTCTACAAAGAAGACCAACTCACAGGCTCACAACGAGCATTGAGTCAAGAAGAGATCCAAAACAAAATAGATTTCATGGAATTTCTTGCACAAAACAATGCTAAATTAGACAACTTGAGCGAGAAAGAGAAAGAAAAATTCCGAAATGAGATTGAAAATTTCAAAAAAAACTCTAAGGCTTATTTAGACGCCCTAGGGAATGATCGTATTGCTTTTGTTTCTAAAAAAGACACAAAACATTCAGCTTTAATTACTGAGTTTAATAAGGGGGATTTGAGCTACACTCTTAAAGATTATGGGAAAAAAGCAGATAGAGCTTTAGATAGGGAGAAAAATGTCACTCTCCAAGGTAGCCTAAAACATGATGGCGTGATGTTTGTTGATTATTCTAATTTCAAATACACCAACGCCTCCAAGAATCCCAATAAGGGTGTAGGCACTACGAATGGCGTTTCCCATTTAGACGCAGGCTTTAGCAAGGTAGCTGTCTTTAATTTGCCTGATTTAAATAATCTCGCTATCACTAGTTTCGTAAGGCGGAATTTAGAGGATAAACTAATCGCTAAAGGATTGTCTCTACAAGATACTAATAAGCTCATCAAAGATTTTTTGAGCAGCAACAAAGAATTGGTTGGAAAAGCTTTAAACTTCAATAAAGCTGTAGCTGACGCTAAAAACACAGGCAACTATGATGAAGTGAAAAAAGCTCAGAAAGATCTTGAAAAATCTCTAAGGAAACGAGAGCATTTAGAGAAAGAAGTAGAGAAAAAATTGGAGAGCAAAAGCGGCAACAAAAATAAAATGGAAGCAAAAGCTCAAGCTAACAGCCAAAAAGATGAGATTTTTGCGTTGATCAATAAAGAGGCTAATAGGGATGCAAGAGCAATCGCTTACAGTCAGAATCTTAAAGGCATCAAAAGGGAATTGTCTGATAAACTTGAAAATATCAACAAGGATTTGAGAAACTTTAGTAAATCTTTTGATGAATTCAAAAATGGCAAAAATAAGGATTTCAGCAAGGCAGAAGAAACACTAAAAGCCCTTAAAGGCTCGGTGAAAGATTTAGGTATCAATCCAGAATGGATTTCAAAAGTTGAAAACCTTAATGCAGCTTTGAATGACTTCAAAAATGGCAAAAATAAGGATCTCAGCAAGGTAACGCAAGCAAAAAGCGACCTTGAAAATTCCGTTAAAGATGTGATCATCAATCAAAAGATAACGGATAAAGTTGATGATCTCAATCAAGCGGTATCAATGGCTAAAGCAACGGGTGATTTCAGTAGGGTAGAGCAAGCGTTAGCCGATCTCAAAAATTTCTCAAAGGAGCAATTGGCTCAACAAGCTCAAAAAAATGAAAGTTTCAATGTTGGAAAAAAATCTGAAATATATCAATCCGTTAAGAATGGTGTGAATGGAACCCTAGTCGGTAATGGGTTGTCTGGAATAGAGACCACAGCTCTCGCCAAAAACTTTTCGGACATCAAGAAAGAATTGAATGAGAAATTTAAAAATTTCAACAACAATAACAATAATGGGCTCAAAAACAGCACAGAACCCATTTATGCTAAAGTTAATAAAAAGAAAACAGGACAAGTAGCTAGCCCTGAAGAACCCATTTATGCTCAAGTTGCTAAAAAGGTAAATGCAAAAATTGACCAACTCAATCAAATAGCAAGTGGTTTGGGTGGTGTAGGGCAAGCGGGCTTCCCTTTGAAAAGGCATGATAAAGTTGATGATCTCAGTAAGGTAGGGCGATCGGTTAGCCCTGAACCCATTTATGCTACGATTGATGATCTCGGCGGACCTTTCCCTTTGAAAAGGCATGATAAAGTTGATGATCTCAGTAAGGTAGGGCGATCAAGGAATCAAGAATTGGCTCAGAAAATTGACAATCTCAGTCAAGCGGTATCAGAAGCTAAAGCAGGTTATTTTGGCAATCTAGAGCAAACGATAGACAAGCTCAAAGATTCTACAAAAAACAATTTTGTGAATCTATGGGCTGAAAGTGCAAAAAAAGTGCCTGCTAGTTTGTCAGCGAAATTGGACAATTACGCTACTAACAGCCACACACGCATTAATAGCAATATCCAAAGTGGAGCAATCAATGAAAAAGCAACCGGTATGCTAACGCAAAAAAACCCTGAGTGGCTCAAGCTCGTGAATGATAAGATCGTTGCGCATAATGTGGGAAGCGTTCCTTTGTCAGAGTATGATAAAATTGGCTTCAACCAGAAGAATATGAAAGATTATTCTGATTCGTTCAAGTTTTCCACCAAGTTGAACAATGCTGTAAAAGACGTTAAGTCTGGCTTTACGCAATTTTTAGCCAATGCATTTTCTACAGGATATTACTGCTTGGCGGGGGAAAATGCGGAGCATGGAATCAAAAATGTTAATACAAAAGGTGGTTTCCAAAAATCTTAAAGGATTAAGGAATACCAAAAACGCAAAAACCACCCCTTGCTAAAAGCAAGGGGTTTTTTAACTTAAAATATCCCGACAGACACTAAGGAAAGGTTTTGTTCTTTAGAGTCTGCATGGATATTTCCTACCCCAAAAAAACTTAACCCTTTGCTTAAAATTAAATTTGATTGTGCGTTCGTGCTTTATAGTGCAGAATTAATTAAGGGTTATAAAGAGAGCATCAACTAGAAAAAACAAGTAGCTATAACAAAGATCAAGTTCAAAAAATCATAGAGCTTTTAGAGCAAAT